>CALJLK010000207.1 GCA_937982655.1 uncultured Sandaracinus sp. | reverse complement strand
GAGCCACAACCCGCCCGCGTACAACGGCTACAAGGTCTATTGGGCGAACGGCGCGCAGATCGTGCCGCCGCACGACGCCGGCATCGCGGCGCAGATCGCGCGGGTGGAGACGATCGCGTCGATCCCGCGCGTGGCCTACGACGTCGCGAAGGGCGACGACCTCGTGCGCGTCTGCCCGCCCGAGGTGACGGAGAGCTACCTCGCGCTCGTGCGCGGCTGCGCCCTCCACCCCGAGACGCCCCGTGAGCTCGGCATCGCGTACACCGCGATGCACGGCGTCGGAGGTCCCTTCGTGCGCCGCGCGCTCGCCGAGCAGGGCTTCTCGAACGTGGTCGAGGTGAAGGAGCAAGCCGAGCCCGACGGGAGCTTCCCCACCGTCGCGTTCCCGAACCCGGAGGAGAAGGGCGCGATGGACCTCGTGCTCGCCCTCGCGGAGGCGCACGGCGCGCAGCTCGTCCTCGCCAACGATCCGGACGCGGATCGCCTCGCGGTCGCCGCGCTCCACGAGGGCCGCTACGTGACGCTCACGGGCAACGAGATCGGCTGTCTCTTCGCGCACTACCTGCTCGAGCAGGGTCCGAAGGCGCCGAATCGATTGGTCGTCGCGAGCGTGGTGAGCTCGCCGATGGTGGTCGCGATCGGAGAAGCGCACGGGGCGTGGGCCGAGCTGACCCTCACCGGGCACAAGTGGATCCAGAACCGCGGCCTCGAGCTCGAAGCGCGCGAAGGCTTGCGCTTCGTCTTCGGCTACGAAGAAGCGCTCGGCTACGCGGTCTCGCCCGGCGTGCGCGACAAGGACGGCATCAGCGCCGCGGTGCTGATGGCGGATCTCGCGGCGTGGTGCGCGAGCCAGGGCCGGACGCTCGTCGGCGAGCTCGAGCGCATGTGGCGCCTCTACGGGATGTTCCTCAGCGAGCAGGTCTCGATCGTCCGCACCGGCGTCGAGGGCGCGCGCAGCATCCGCGCCGCGATGACCAAGGCGCGGACCGACGCGCCCACGAGCTTCGGCGGCTGTCGCGTGCTCGCGGTGCAGGACTTCGAAGCGGCGACGCGCCGCGCGCACGACGGAACCACCACGCCGCTCACGTTCCCGCCGAGCGACGTGGTGGTCTTCGAGCTCGAAGGCGGTCACCGCGCGATGCTCCGCCCGAGCGGCACCGAGCCGAAGGTGAAGTTCTACTTCGACGTGCGCGTGGCGGTCGGCGCAGACGAAGCGCTCGACGTGGCGCGGGCGCGCGGCCGGAAGGTGCTCGACGCGATCGTCGCGGACTTCCGGGCGGCGTTCGAGCCAGGCTGAGGCACTCGCCTCGGTCCCCGCGCGCACGCTCGCATCGTCGCGAGCGCTCCGAGCTCTCCGTTCCGAGCTCTCCGTTCCGAGCTCTCCGTTCCGAGCTGGGCGTTCGGACCACGGCTGCGGTCGTCCGAGCGGCCGCGTGTGCCAACTTCGTCCCCCACCCCGCATTCTCCGAAAACCGTGCTACCCCTACGCCCTTCGTTCGCCCCGGAAGGAGCGCGTAGATGGACGGAAGCGTGGAGCAGAGCGAGCTCGAGACGCCGGTCGACGGCTGGAGTCTCGAGAAGAGCGAAGAGATGTACCAGATCCGTGGGTGGGGTGAGCCCTACTTCCGGATCAACGACAAAGGTCACATCGAGGTTCGGCCCGATCCCACACAGGACCGGAGCATCGACCTCTACGAGCTCACGCAACAGCTCCAGATCCGCGGGCTCGATCTGCCGCTGCTGATCCGCTTTCCGGACATCCTCAAACACCGCATCCGGCTCCTCAACGAGTGCTTCCAGCGCGCGATCGACGAGTACGGCTACGCGGGGCGCTACCGCGGCGTCTTCCCGATCAAGGTCAACCAGCAGCGCCACCTCGTCGACGAGATCGTCAAGGCGGGGCGCTCCTGGCAGTACGGCCTCGAAGCCGGCAGCAAGCCCGAGCTCCTCATCGCGCTGGCCGCGATGGACAGCGAGGACGGCTTCATCATCTGCAACGGCTACAAGGACCGGCACTACATCGAGACCGCGCTCATCGCGCAGCGCTTCGACAACACCGTCATCATCGTCCTCGAGCGTCCGGACGAGATCGACATCGTGCTCAAGGCGAGCGAGAAGCTCGGCATCCGGCCCATCGTCGGCGTGCGCGGCAAGCTCGCGTCCAAGGGCATGGGGCGCTGGTCGGAGTCGGCCGGCGATCGCGCGAAGTTCGGTTTGACGACCTCGCAGATCGTGGACGTGGTCGACAAGCTCGCTTCGCGCGGGATGCTCGATTGTCTGCAGCTCCTGCACTTCCACATCGGCAGCCAGGTCTCATCGATCATCCCGTGGAAGAACGCGATCCGCGAAGCGGCGCACCTCTACGTCGAGCTCTGCAAGATGGGCTGCAAGATGGGTTACCTCGACGTCGGCGGCGGCCTCGCGGTCGACTACGACGGCAGCAAGACGGACTTCCGCGCGTCGATGAACTACGGCGTGCAGGAGTACGCGTACGACGTCGTCTCCGGGATCCACGAGGCCTGCGAGAAGGCCGGCATCACGGTGCCGACGATCGTGAGCGAGAGCGGTCGCGCGGTCGCGGCCTACCAGTCGGTGCTGGTGTTCGACGCGGTCGGCGAGTCGCACGAGGACCGCGGTCAAGCGAGCAAGCCCGAGGCGGGCGCGCACCGCGTGCTGCTCGAGATGTGGGAGACCTACGAGGGCATCCAGCCGAAGAACGTGCAGGAGTCGTGGCACGACCTGCAGCAATCGCTCGAGGAGGCGCGCAGCCTCTTCAAGTTCGGCTACCTCGCGCTCCGCGACCTGAGCCGCGCCGAGCGCATCTTCTGGGCCGCGTGCGAGCGCATCCAGCAGAAGCTCAAGGGCCGCAAGCAGATCCCGGAGGAGCTGCAGAAGCTCGATGAGCTGCTCGGCACCATCTACTACTGCAACTTCTCGATCTTCCAGAGCGCGCCCGACATCTGGGCGATGGATCAGCTCTTCCCGATCATGCCGATCCACCGCCTCGACGAGAAGCCCTCGCTCAAGGCGCGCCTCGCGGATCTGACCTGCGACAGCGACGGCATCATCGAGAGCTTCATCGACGTCGAGGACGTCAAGAGCAGCCTCGACGTGCACCCGGTGCGGGTGGGCGAGCGTTACCTGCTCGCGATGTTCCTGGGCGGCGCGTACCAGGAGATCCTCGGCGACCTGCACAACCTTTTCGGCGACACCAACGCGGTGCACGTGCGGCTCGAGGAGTACGGGCACAGCGTCTCCAACGTCATCAAGGGCGACGCGATCGACGAGGTGCTTCGGTACCTGCAGTACGACCCGGAAGAGATGGTCGAGCGTGTGCGCAAGCAGGCGGAGCGGGCGCTGCAAGCGGGGCGGATGGATCTCGATCAGCTCCGCATGTTCATGCAGCACTACGAGAAGGCGCTGCGGGGGTACACGTACCTGAAGGGCCCGGATTGAGATTCCGCGCAGGGCGCATCGATGCTATGCGCCCCATCGAGCTCGAATGAACCCGAAGGTCCTCATCGTCACGCCGACGTACAACGAGCGCGAGAACCTCGCGTCCTTCCTCGACGGCGTCTTCGACGTGCTCCCCGACGCACATGCGCTCGTCGTCGACGACGCATCCCCCGACGGGACGGGCGCGTTGGCCGAGCAGATCGCGAAGGTCGATCGGCGCGTGAAGGTGCTGCACCGCCCCGGCAAGCTCGGGCTCGGCAGCGCGTACCTCGACGCGTTCCGGCGCGGCATCGCGGACGGCTACGACCTCATCTTCGAGATGGACACGGATCTCAGCCACGATCCGCGGTACCTGCCGGACTTCCTCGACGCGTTCGCGGCCGGTGCCGACGTCGTGATCGGCTCGCGCAACGTGCCGGGCGGCGGCGTCGAAGGGTGGGGCCTCGGGCGCCACGTGCTGAGCAAAGGCGGCAGCCTCTACAGCCGCACCGTGCTCGGCCTCGACGTGCGCGATTTGACCAGCGGCTACAAGGGTTTCCGCCGCAAGGTGCTCGAATCCATCGACCTCGACGCGGTGCGCTCCGAGGGATATTCGTTCCAGGTCGAGCTCACGTACCGCGCGCTCCGACGCGGTTTCCGCGTGGTCGAGGTGCCGATCGTCTTCGTCGATCGCCGCGCGGGTCAGAGCAAGATGAGCCGGAAGATCTTCGCCGAAGCGGTGATGATGATGCCGAAGCTCCGGCTGGAAGCGCTGCTCGGCAAGCTCTGAGGAACTGACGCGGAGTCGTTCCAAGCGAAGTGATCGACAGGGGATGAGTCGATCGAATGGAAACAGAGCGTGGTGAGCGAGGCCACACGTCCGGGGAGGCCCTCTGCGGCCAGGGGGCGAAGCCCCCGTAGAGCAGCGCGCAGGGAGGCCCAGAGCAAAGCGTCGGGCCTCACGCGCCGGAGGGGTGCGGGGATACTTCCCCGCCTCGCGAAGCGCAAAGCGCGGAGCAGTCAAAGCCGAACGATCAGCTCGAGCGCGGGGTTCAAGCTCACCGCGGTCTGCTCGCTCGGCAGGATCCAGAAGGTCGGCGCGAGGACGTCGAGCTGGAGCTCCACGCGGCTCGAGACCGGCAGGTTCAGGCCGGCCGAGAAACGGACCACGGGGCCGTTGAAGGGCAGGTAACCGATCGCGAAGCGGAGCGGGACCGTCAGGTCGAGGCGCCGTGAGATGCGCACGCGGTTCTCGACCAGGATCATGGGCAAGAAGTTGCTCACGCGCTCGCCGCGTCCGCGCAGGTTCGCGTATTGAAGCGTCACGCCGACCGCGATGGTCTTGGTGATGCGCACTCCGAAGCGTCCGCCCACCAAAGCATTCACGAATTGATCGTCGACGCCGATGCCGATCTCGGTTTGAAGCGCCAGGTCGAAGCGCCGACCGGGGCGATTGTCCCGGCGGCGTCGTTCGACCACCAGCCGCGATCCCGGGACCCTCGGCGTCACGGTGGGTGCGGGCGGGGTGGTCGGCGCGGGGCGCGCGGCGGGGGCGGTGGCGTAGCGCTGGTAACCCTCGGCGTCCCAGCGATCGGTCGCCGGCATCGCTTGGCGCGTGAGCTCCGCGACCACTTGGTGGAGATCCTCGGCGCCCGAGGTTCCGCGCGCGAAGAAGGGGCCCGTGCCGTCGAGGCTGGCCACGCTGATCTCGAAGACGTAGCGGCCTTGGTGGGCCCACACCCGCGCGAACGCGCCGCGGCGGGCGCGCGCGACGTACGTGACGCGCCAGAGATCGGCGGGACCCGGCGGGTAAGGCATCCGCATGCGCTGCGCGGCCGCGATCGTCGCTTCGGGCGAGACGACGACGTAGCCCATCTCCTCCGCGGTGAGGCGCATGCGCTGCGAGACGTGTTGGCCGACCACCGGATCGACCCCGTAGGCGGCGGCGTCGATCACGAGCGCGACGGGGACGGTCGCCGGATCGGTCGCGGGGTCGACGGGAACGCTCGCGTCGGGGCTCGCGTCGGCAGCGTCGACGGTGGCTCCACCGGTGCTTTCGCCAGAGGCGTCCGGCGCGGCATCCGTCGCGCCGTCGCCGGCCGCGTCGCCCGCCGCTGACGGCGATTCGTTCGACGGTGCGTCGGTCGGGCCGGCGGATCCGTCGGCAGCGGCGGATCCGCTCGCGCCGCCCGCGCCGCCGCTCTCGGTCACGTCGGCGGGCGCGGTGGAGCCGCT
>CALJLK010000206.1 GCA_937982655.1 uncultured Sandaracinus sp. | reverse complement strand
GGCCTTAGCCTTTTCAGTCGATGAGCGACCAACGCGACCCCGCCGCACCTCCGGACACCGCGTTGGCGGACACGTCGTCTTCGGGCTTCTCCACCGAGTCGGCGGGGTCAGCCGCCGACTTCGCGTCTTTCGTGAGCCGGAGGCGCGAGGCGGTGCGCGGCGGAGGGACGGAAGAGGGGACGCGCTACGCGTTCGGCGCCGACCTGCAGATGCTGCGCACGATGCGGCGGATGAAGCCGCTCGAGATGTTCGTCGGCACGGCGGTGCGTGCGATGGGCCAGTTCCTCGCGTCGCAGAACCTCGGGACGATGGTGCGCGTGGGGCCGACGCAGAGCCCACGCATCTACCGCATCGCACGTGAGTGCGCGGACGCGCTGGGGGTCGCGGTGCCGACGCTCTACGTGGCCAACAGCCCCGTGATGAACGCGTACACCTACGGCACCGACGACGACTCGTTCATCGTGGTGCACGCGAAGCTGATCGACGACTTCACCGACGAAGAGCTGAAGTTCGTGATCGGCCACGAGATGGGGCACATCCAGAACCGCCACGTCGTCTACCTGACCGCGATGCGGATGCTGACGAGCGGCTTCGCGCAGCTCATCCGCTTCATGATCGAGCCCGTGCTGCTCACGTGGGCGAGGCGCGCCGAGATCACCTGCGACCGCGCGGGGCTGCTCTGCTGCGGCGACGTCGACGTCGCGACGCGCACCTTCCTGAAGATGGCGTGTGGATCGACCAAGCTCTACGACGAGCTCAACGTCGAGGCGTACCTCGATCAGCTCGAAGCGAACCAAGAGAGCGCGGGGCGCTTCTCGGAGCTCTTCGCCTCGCATCCCTACCACCCCAAGCGCATCCGCTCGCTGCAGCTCTTCGCGGAGAGCGAGCTGTATCGGAAGTGCCTCGGGCTTCCGGGCGGGATGACGATGGAGGAGGTCGATCGCCGCACGCTCGAGATCGTGCAGGTCATGAAGGGCAAGAGCGCACCGCAGCTCGCTCCTGGCGAGTGAACGTGCGCGTCACTCACGCCGCGTGGGAATCGAAGGGGCGCCGCGACGTTCTTCTCTCCATGGCTTCTTCGCGGGCCACGCGTCGCTGGGAACGGCCCGTGTGCTGGGCACCACGACCGCACCGCGAAGGTCGAAGCACGGAGTCGCGGAGACATACGAACGTTTTCGAGCGCTTCCCTCGACGGGTCGATGCTCGGTAGGCTCGCGGCGCGCGTCACGGACGCAGCGGAGGGAACGTGATCGACTACGGTGATCTCAAGATCCAGGTCCTCGGGGGGCTCCGCGAGGTCGCGCGCCTCGCGGAAGAGAGCGGCGCCAAGAGCCTCGCGCGGGGCCTTCGCGAGGACCGCATCGCGCGGCTCGAGGACGAGCGCTTCCACCTCGTCGTGCTCGGCGAGTTCAACCACGGCAAGACGACGTTCGTGAACGCGCTGCTCGGCGCGTCGGTGCTGCCGATGGGCGTGACGCCGACGACCGCGGTGATCCACCGCATTCAATACGGGCCCGAGCAGGCCGCGAAGGCGTTCGGGGAGGACGGGCTCGTGAAGTCGGTGCCCTTGGAGGCGCTCGGCGACTACGAGGTCGACGGCAAAGCGCTCGCCGACGCGGTGCAGCACCTCGACGTGTTCTACCCGGCCGAGTTCCTGAAGGACGGCGTGGTGCTGGTGGATACCCCCGGTGTCAACGACCTCAACGAAGCGCGCGCCGAGATCACCTACGGCTACATCCCGCGCTCGGACGCCATCCTGTTCCTGCTCGACGCCGGTCAGATCCTCAAGGAGAGCGAGCGGCAGTTCGTGGCGAACAAGCTGCTCGCTCAATCGCGGGACAAGGTGATCTTCATCGTCAACAAGATGGACCTCCTCGACGACGAAGAGCGCCAAGAGGCCATCGCGTACGCGCGGATGAACCTCGGCAAGCTCATCGAGGAGCCGAAGCTCTTCGGCATCAGCGCCGAGCGTGCGCTGGAGGGTGACCGCTCTGGCTCCGGAATCGAGTCGCTGGTCGACGAGCTCGAGCGTTTCCTGAAGGAGGAGCGCGGCCGCGTGTTGCTCGACAACGCGCTCGACGCGGGGATTCGCACGGCGGCGACGCTGCGCACGGGCATCGAGATCCAGAAGCGCGCGCTCGCGATGGAGCACGGCGAGCTCGAGCGGCGCCTGCAGGCGCTCGAGAACGACCTGGAGACGAGCGCGGAGCGCATGGCCGAACGCAAGGCGCGCATTCGCGAGTCGCTCGCCGCGGTGAAGGCGCTCGTGCGGGCGGACGTCGAGGGCTTCGCGCGTCGCTTCGCAGCGCAGCTTCCGGACGAGATCGAGGCCGCGGAGGCCAAGGATCTTCGAAAGTATCTCGCGGGATTCTTGGAAGAACGCTTCAAGCGATTCGCGGAACAAGAGACCGAAGAGGTCGCGCGTCGCCTGGAGAAGGTCGCCGAAGAGGCGATCGCGTTCGTGACCGAGGACACGGCGGCGCGGGCGGAGCACCTGCGCGCGTTGCTCGGCGACGACGCGCCGAAGCTGGACCTTCAGGTCAGCACTTTCGCGAGCGACGTGGGCGTGTTCGTGATCGGCGCCTTCGGCGTGACGTTGATGGTGCTCTCGAACGTCCTCGTGGGGGGCGCGCTCGCGCTCGCCGCGCCGGTGCTCGCGTACGTGGTGCGTGGGCGTGCCGACAAGCAGCTCAAGGAGAAGGCGAAGGAAGAGGCGCCCAAGGCCGTGATCGCGGCGGCCGAGAAGATGGCGGACGCCTTCGACGAACGCATCGACGAGGTGGGCGAGAAGCTGCTGCACTTCGTGAGCGCGGCGAACGCCGACGTGACCAAGAGCGTGGCGGAGCTCGTGCGCACCGCGCGCGAAGCGACGCAGCGGGGCACCGAGGCGAAGGAGGAGCTCACGAGCGCGACGGGGATGAGCCTCGCGCGTCTCGCGGACGTGGAGTCGCGCATGACGCGAACGCGGCAGACGCTCTGGGCCAACGGGAGCGGCGAGACGACGCACTGAGCGCGACGCGCCATGCACGATCGTTTCGCGGAATCGTTCAGCTTCGCGGACGGCGTCCGCTTCGCCTCGAACGATTCCGCTTCAAATCTTCGCGCGCGACGGCTCTTCCATTAGCATCCCGCGGTCATGGCATTACGCATCGGCGACATGCTCGTCGCGGCCGGGTTCGTCACCGAAGAACAGGTGCGCGAGGCGCTCACGGAGCAGCGGTCGACCGGGCGTCGGCTCGGCGAGGAGCTGGTCTCGCTCGGCTTCGTGACCGAGGTGCAGCTCATCCAGGTGCTCAGCAACCAGCTCTCGGTGCCGTGGGTCTCGCTGCATCACATCGAGATGACGCGCGAGCTGCTGGACCTGGTACCGGCAGAGATCGCCGATCGTTACGGGCTCATCCCCGTGTACAAGCGCGCGGTGCGGCGCGAGGGCGAGACGCTCTTCGTCGCGATGGACGACCCGACGAACGAG
>CALJLK010000205.1 GCA_937982655.1 uncultured Sandaracinus sp. | reverse complement strand
CGCCTGGATCGCGTTGTCGAGGAGGTTCGTGAGGATGTGGAGGATCTCTGCCGGACGGCCGGCCGCAACGGCTCGGTCGGGATCGTGAAACGAGAGCGCGATTCCCTGGCTCTCGCAGCGCGCTCGGCTCAGGGCGTCGGCGTGGAGAAACAACGCCCCAACCGACACGGGCTCTTCCGGATCATTCGACGTGTCGCGCGCGAGGGTGCGCAGCGCGTTCGCGATGGCCGCGGCGCGCGCCGTGGTGGTCGCGATCACGTGCGACGAGCGGCGTAACGCGGCCAGTGCCTCCGAATCCCCATGCAGCTCCGCGAGCGCCGCCTGAAGGAGCTCCGCTTCGAGCGAGACGATCTGAAGCGGCGTGTTGATCTCGTGGGCGACCCCGCCGGCGAAGAGCGCCAAGGCCGCGAGCTTGGCGCGAGCTTCTTCTTCGCGCGCACGACGCGCGAGGACGGTCGGACTCACGTCGTCGAAGCCGATGACGATCCCCGCGACGTCGTCGCCCGTTCGCCAGGGTCGCACGGACCAGCGATACCATCGGGAGCTGCCGTCGCTCTGGACGACCTCGTCTTCGTCGCCTTCGAGCTCCTCTCCTTCGAGCGCGCGCCGATGGACGACCCGCCATCGCTCGTGCATCTGCGGTTCGAGCTCGTAGAGCCGGCGCCCTCGGTAGTCGGACGGGCACCCCCGAGAGCGGAGCCACTGGGCGCTCGCTGCGAGGTACCGAACGTCGTAGTCGAACAGCGCCACCGCGGTCGGCAGATGCTCGATCATCCCGACGAGCTCTCGCTGGTGACTCTGCAGCTTGAGCCGCGCCCGCTCCGACTCCGTGATGTCGAGATGTGTGCCCGTGAACCGAATCGGCTTGCCGCTCTCATCCCACCCGGAGACACGACCGCGATCGAGGATGTAACGCCACTCCCCATCGGCGTGGAGCATGCGATGCACGTTCTCGTAGTGGGGCGCGTCACCTCGGAGGTGAGCCTGGATGTCGCGATAACACCCGTCGACGTCGTCGGGATGAACGCGGTCCGACCACGTCTGCAGGACCATCGGCGTCGACGCGTGGTCCAAGCCGAGCATCTCGCACCACCGACGATCGAACTGCACGCTGTCGTCGCGCAGATCCCAGTCCCAGATCCCGAGCGCCGCGCCGTCGAGCGCGAGACTCAATCGATCCAAGAGCTGCTCGTGGGTGATATTGTCGAGAAACTCTCGCGTCTTGCTCACGCTCGACCCCCGATCTCCATCGGGCGAATCTACCACGAGAGTCAGTCGATTCTCTTGCGCGGCCGGGAAACCCCGACGCTGGCCAGCTCAGGTCCCTGGCGCCCAGCGGATCCCGGGCGGCCCTTCGATCCCACGCTCTCGGCGGAGGAAACCGACGAAGGGGTTGGTCTTCAGCTCGCGCTCCAGCGTCGTCACCGGCCCGTGGCCGCTGTGGACGCGGAGGTGTCCCGGGAGCTCGAAGAGACGACGCAGGCTCTCGACCATCAGCTTCGGATCGCTGAGCGGGAAGTCGGTGCGGCCGATGCTGCCGCTGAAGAGCGTGTCGCCCACGAGGATGTCGTGGTCGTCGTAGTAACAACCCTGGCCGGGCGTGTGGCCGGGGGTGGAGAGGAAGCGGAGCGTCGTCTCGCCAAGCGGAATCTCCGCGCCGTCCTCGATCCAATGATCGACCCGGCCTTGCGGGCGATCGAGGTGCGGCATGCCGAACATCGAGCCTTGCATCGGCAGCGTGTCGTAGAGCGGCTTGTCCTTGGTCGGACAGTAGGTCGGCGCGTCGTAACGCTTCTGCAGCAAGGAGAGCGCGCCCGCGTGATCGATGTGGGTGTGGGTCAGCAAGATCATCCGCAGATCGAGCGCGCCGTGCTCACGCTCGAACTGCTCGAGCCGCCGCACGAGCTCGTCGTTCTCGCCCGTGTCGAGGATCGCGGACTGGCCCGTCGCTTCGTCGGTGAGCAGGTAGGTGTTCACCTGGAACATCCCGACGGTGAAGGTGCGGATCTTCATGATCGCGATCGCTGATCCGAGCGGGCGGTGGGGTCAAGCGGACGACGATCGTGGGGTCGACGCTCGGGCGACTCGTCGGGCGTGAGCGTCGCCGATCACGAACACGTCGCCGATCACGACCACGTCGTCCACGTCCACGACCACGTCCACTGCCACGTCCACTGCCACGTCCACGACCACGTCCGTAGGCCTCTCGGCGCGCCTGGCTCAGCGTGGCTCGAGCTCGACCTCGAAGGTCCAGGGCCAGAGCTTGCCGGTGATCACGAAGCGTCGACGCTCGGGGATCCACGCGATGCCGTTGAGCACGTCGGTGCGGCGGCGCTCCTGCGGCGTGAGCAGCCCGCTCGCATCGACCGTCGCTTCGACCACGCCGGTCGTCGGATCGATCCGCACGATCTCGTCGCGCTGCCAGACGTTCGCCCACACCTTGCCGTCGACGCACTCGAGCTCGTTCAAGTAACGCAGCGGACGACCGACCTTCGTCACGCGCACCGTGCGGCGAACCGCGAAGGTCTCGGGGTCCCGGAAGAAGAGGCGATCGCTGCCGTCGCTCATGACGAGGTCGGTGCCGTTCCAGCAGAGGCCCCAGCCCTCCCCTTCGTAGGCGTGCTCGGCGACCTTCTCGAAGCTGCGGCGGTCGTAGACGAAGGCCTTGCCGTCTTGCCACGTGATCTGGAAGAGCCGATCGCCGACCAGCGCGAGGCCTTCGGCGAAGTACGCTTCGTCGAGATCGATGCGCTGCCGCACCTCGCCGCTCGCGAGATCGACGCGGCGCACGGTGGACTCGCCTTCGAGCCCGGTGCTCTCGTAGAGCTCACCGTCGTGCCAGAGCAGCCCCTGCGTGAACGCGCTCGTGTCGTGGGGACGACGCTCGACCACGCGCACGCGCAGAGCTTCGGGGATCTCGACCGCACCGCGCGGAGCCACGGGCGTCACCTCCGTCGTGTCGTCGTTCGTCGTCTCGGAGCGCGTGTCGCCGTCGGGGCCGCGCTCGCGCCGCGTTGGGCCTCCCTGAGCGACCACCACCGCCGCGATCACACCGAAGAGTACGAACGCGCCGCCATACAACCACTTCGCGCCGCCGCCGCCGTTCGAGCTCCGATTCGTCGCCCGCGACGCCGCCTTCGCGCGTGGGGACTCGGCGCCGGTGGAGCGCACGTCGCTCTTCTTCGAGTCCTTCTTGGCGTCCTTCTTCGAGTCCGCACGTTTCTTCCGAGCCGCCACGATCCGGAAGCTACTTTCGAACCGCGCCGCCGTCGACGCGGAGCCTGCGGGGGTGCGCAGATCGTGTGCTCACGACGCGGTCGCGAGCACGGCGGCACGTCCGGCGTCCTCACCGCCCGTACGGCGCGAAGCGCTCGGTGCTCGTGCGGCCAGCGTTGAGCGCGTCGAGCTCGGCGTCCGTGAAGGCGTTCGCGCTGCCCTCGGACCAGCGGTCGCGCACGAACGCGATCAGCGTGTCGCGCGCGCGGCGCCCGACCTCGTCCTCGTCGAAGTCGTCCCACAGCGCGAAGACCTCGCGGCGACGCGCAGCGATCGGGCGCGAGTCGTCGAGGACCAGCGCATCGAGGCGGCCACGCAGACGCAAGAGCTGCCGTCGGTGCTGTTCCTCCGCGTGGCGACGTGCGAGCCGATCGCGCACCTCCTCGGTCTGCTCGAGGAACCACGCGCGGTCCGCGTAGTACGGGTCGTTGCCGTGACGACGCTCGAGCGCTTCGGTGATGTCGAAACGAAAACGAACGTCCACCGTCGAGCCGGGTGGCAACGCACCCGGCGCGGGTCGGAAGTCGGCGAACGCCGTGGGATCGGCCTCGGGACCGAGGCCGCCGAAGCGAAGCCCCGGAAGGTCACTGAAGGAGACCGCGCCGTCCGGCTCGATGCGCGCGATGAAGCCGGTGCCTTCCCAGCGATACCCACCGTCGGAAGTCCGCCGCAGCGAGGGCGGAGGGCGCTCCGATAGATGGGGCGGGCGCGCGGCCTCGCGCAGCGCGGCGTCGATCTCGGCCTCCATCGCACGCTCCACGTCCGCGCTCGTCGGAAGCCCTGGTACGCCGCTCGCGACGTCTCCGCGTGCGACCGCGGAGGGCACCACGTTCCACGGCGCGATGGGCACGGTGCGCGCGGTCCCCGGGCTCGGCTCCGTCGCGCTCGGCGGCCCCTCGACCACGCCCGGCGAGCTCGTCGGGCTCGCGACCGAGGCGCCGAGCTCCGACGCGCTCGGATCGATCGACGACGCATCCCCGCGCGGGCCGAGCGAAGCGCGCACCGTCGACACGATCCGCGCGCTCGGGCGCTCCATCTCCGGCGCCAGCTCCGGCATCGGCGGCATGCTCGACGCCGTGTCCATCGGTCGCGCCTCGTCGTCCGCGATGTCGTCCGCGATCACGATCGCGAGCTCGATCTCGTCGTCCCACGCGCTCCAGCCGAGCCCCGGTCCGGGCGCAGGCGTGGGCACGGTCCACGCGATCACCGCGTGTCCCCCCACCGAGAACGCGACGGCCACGGTCGCAGCGCGCACCCGCTCGGAACGCGCGAGCCACCGTTCCATTCCGCGCGTCGTCACGCCTCACGGTCGCACGTCGCCACGCAAACGTCGCACTACTCTTCGACCGGCGGATCCGCGAAGCGCAGGAAGCTCGGCGCGACGCCCACCACCGGCGCGCGGAAGGGCTCGCGGTTGGTGCCGCGCGCGTCGATCGTGAAGTGCAGCAGCGTGGTGCCGTCGGGCAGCAAGAACGGCGCGGGCGCGCCCGAGCTCTCCTCACCGCCGTAGACCGGCGCGGCGAGGCGCTCGAAGTCGCGCCCGTCGAGGCTCGCCGCCATCGTGGCCGCGAAGGTTCCGTCGTCGCGGCGCACCTCGAAGTAGAGCCGCAGGATCCGATCGTGCGCGACCGTGCTCGCCCACACCGCGCCCGGCCGGTGGAAGCTCGTTTCACCCGGCGCTTCCGGATCCTCGGAGGGCGGCGCGTCGAGCGTGAGCGCCTCGATCTCGACCGTGAACGCGAGCCCGTCGCTCGAGGTCGCGAGGCCGATCGCGCCGTCGCGCTCGAAGTACATCGAAAAACCTTCCTCGCTCGCGACCACGCTCGGGCCCGCGGCGTCTGCGAGCACCGGTCCGTCGCCGACGCGGGTGAACGTCCCGTCGAGCGAGGGCGCCTCCGCCACGCCGATGCCGCCTTCGGCCGCGTAGTAGAGCCTCGCGCGACCGTCGGGCAGCGCGATCACCCACGGATCGAAGACCGCGTCGCCTTCCCAAGCTTCGTTCGCTTCGAGCACCACCGTGCCCGCGCCGAAGCCGTGGAAGCCTTCGCGGATGGCGGCGCGCGCGATGCGACGCGGCGCGAAGCGCGCCCAATCGACCTGCGTGGGCAAGAGCCCCGGCGTGCGCGCGGGCGGCTCCGCGAGGGGCTGCGACTCCACGGAAAAGAAGAAGTCTCCCGCGCGCATGCCGCCGCCGCTCGCGCCCGTCGTCTCCTGCACGCGGCCGACCGGCTCCGCGGTGATGCCCGTCTCGGTCGAGTCGAGCGGACGAAACGGTCCGACGCCGCTCGTCTGCACCGGATCGGGGAACGCGGTCTCCGCGCCGAGGCTCGCGCAACCGAGGATCGACGCGAGGACGAGGGCTCGCAGCGGCGTCCACGCTCGACGCGATCGCTTCGTGATCTTCGAAGCGCTCATCGGAACGCGACCTCCAGTTGAAGCCCGAGCCCGAGCAGGTCGCCGCCCGCGGTGTAGTCGCCAACCGCGTCGACGAGCGAGTCCTTCACGTGCGTGCGCTCCACGATGCGTGACCAGAGGAGATAACCGTTGATCTGCAGATGACCCGGCAGCGTCGGCTCGAGATCCGTCAAGCGCAGGCCGAAGCCGATCGACGTCGTGTGCTCGTCGCCGTCCACGAAGTTCGTGGTGCCGCGCTGCACGGGGAACGGCGAGTTCTCGTAGTAGTAGCCGACGCGCAGATCGAGCTCGACGGCGTCGGTACGCACCGCCGTGTACTCGACGCCGATGCGTGGCACGAAGGTGTCGTGCAGACCGAGCGGGATCGCGCTGCGACCGCCGATGTTGCCCGGCACCTCGACGATCGGCGGATCGAGCCCGAGCACGATCTCTTCGGTCGGGATCAGCGAAGGGTGCGCGGACCAGTCGTACCAGGTGACCTCGAGGCCGATGCGCAGATCCGGGATCGGTCGAAACGCGAAGCTGAGCGAGGCCTGCTGTGGACCGAAGAGGCTCGTGCTGAAGGTGTCGAGCAAGAACTCGAGCGTCGCGATGCGCATCACGCGCACGTCCGCGAGCGCGACGATGCGGTTCGCGAGCGTGTACTCGCCGCGGTACGAGAGACCGAACGAGAGCCAGTCGGTCGCTTCGATCTGAAAGCCCGCCGCCGGATAACGGATCGAGGTGAGGTCGCCCTTGAACTGATGCTCGAGGCGCGAGTTCGCTTCGGGATCGTCGAGCGCGAGGTCGCCGCGGATGTCGAGCGTGAGCTCGCTCGGCGCCTGGAACGCGATGCCCGCGCCGATCGTGAGCCACTCCACGGGACGAATCGCGAGGTTCGCGGCGAGGAAGATGCGCTGCGAGCGCGTGTCGTACATCTCCCAACGCGGGCGCGTGACGATGGTGGAACGCGTGCGCGCGAGGCGCTGGTCGGGGAGCATGAGCCCGAGGCCGAACGCGGTGATGACGTTGCCGACCTTCACCGGCGCGACCATGCCGACCTCGAGGGTACCGAAGCGCTCGACGCTGGAGCGCTCGCCGTCGATGTCGAGGAAGGGGTGCAGGTCGACGTAGCCGACCGCGAGCTGGATGCCCTCGGAGGCCGCGAGACCCGCAGGGTTGTGGTAGCTCGCCGACGAGTCCGAGACGTCCGCGGTCACCGCGCCGCCGAGCGCACGCGCGCGCGCTCCGAAGCCATACGTGTCGGGCGGGGTCGCGTGCGCGAGCGAGGGCGCGAGCAGGAGCGCCGCGAGCGCGGCGAGCGACGCGGACGCGCGGAGGCGAATCGAATCCGGCAGTGTCCGGGGCGAAGTGGTGGGGTGCGGGTTCTTCGTCATCGCGCTCACCACTCGAAGGTGAGGCCCCAGCCGGCGACGCCGACGAAGCCGGAGGTGACCATGTTCGTCGCGCCGTCCTCACCGGCGGCGTTCGCGACGCGCGGGATGTCGTGGGTGCGATCCTGGAGCAGGTGGAGCTGCGCGAAGATGTCGATTTGAAGCGCCGCGCCGCCGCTGGTTTCCCAGATGATCGTGCTGCCGAGGCTGAGCACGTGGCGGTGGTTGTCGAGGTAGCGCCGCGCGCGCAGCTCGGTCTCGCCGCTCAGGCGCACGATCGGATCGCCGTTCGCATCCCGCAGCGGCGCCATGCGTGCGGTGGGCGCGGGCGTGGGCTCGAACGCGTAGCCGCCGCGGAGCTGCGCGGTGGTACGACGACGCGCGCCCTCCCACTCCACGCCGAGGCGCGGCGTGATCGTGTCGCGAAAGGCTGGCGCGGGCGGGAGATTCGAGTTGCTCGTCGTCTTGCCCACCACGCCCTCGAAGGCGGACCAGCGCCGCCACTGCGCTTGGAGCGCGATGCGCCACGCGTCGGTCGGGCGGTACACGCCTTCCAGGGCGAGCGAGTGCGGGTCGTACTGCGGGGTCGCGGTGATCGTGATGATCGGCAGCTCGAGATCGCCCGGCAGCAGGTTCTCGGCGCGAATCGCGAGGTTGATGTCCGACTGCACCTCCGAGCGGTACGCGAGGCCGATCGCCCAACGCTCGGATTCGTACTGCACGCCCGCGCTCGGAAAGAAGCCCGCGAGGAGCTGCGTCTCGGTCTGCGAGAAGAACTGGTTCGCGGCGTCGAGGCCGACGAGCAGTCGCCCTCCGATGTTCGCGAGCGCCGCCACGCCGAGGCCGATGCGGAGGCCGGGCAACAAGCGGTGCAAGCTGATGCCGAGGCCGAGCATCACGTGCACCGACTGCGTGCGTGCCAGCAGGACGAAGTTCGGCACCTCGGGGAAGATGATGTCGGTGCGGAGCACGGTCGCGGTCGGCGTGTAGAAGCCCGCGCCGAGCACGAAGGTGTCTTCGAGAACGCCGCCGAAGGGCACGCCGATGTGGAAGCCGAGCGTCGTCCCTTGGTAGCCGTCGAGCGGCCATCGCTCGCCGTCGATCTCGAGCTGGAAGCCTCCCCCCTGCATGCCGAGCGTGAAGCCGCTGCGAGTCTGGCCCGCGAGGCCGGCGGGGTTGTGGAAGGTGGCCTCGTAGCTCGTGGCGAAGGCGACGCCGGTGTTCGCCATGCCCTGCGTGCGCGGCCCGTAGCCGAAGACGTCGGGCGGCGAAGCCAGCGCGCTCGCGGGGAGCAAGAGGCCGCCGAACAAGATCAGGATCAGACGGCGCATCGGAGCGCGGCGACGGTAACACGATGGAAACGAACGCCGTTCCGAGAACCGACGCGCGCGCCGGACGAAAGGTGGTTCGACGCGGTGCGTCGAACCGGACCGCATGGGATTGGACGCGCGCGTGCGGGTGCTCGAGAGCCGACTCGAAAGCGCCGGCCGTGGTTCAACGCGTGAAGCGCTTCGTCGCGCGCCAACGTTCGCGCAACGCATCGCGCGCGAAGACCGCGCCCCAGCTCAGCGCCATCAAGACCGGCAACGCGATCGTGGCGCGCGCCATGTCGCACGCTCCGAGCAGCGGGCCTGCGAGGCGCCCATAGCAAAACGGGATGTGCACCACGTACGCGACGAGGCTGCCTTGGCCGAGCCGCACCACCGCCGCGCGGAGGCGATTCGGCAACACCAGCGAGAGCGCCGCGCCGATCGCGAGCAGCAGGAGCCCACGGCCCGCGAGGTCGAGCACGTTCGGGATCACCGCGATGTGCGCGCGCGAGAGCGGGCCGCCGAGCGTCTCGACCAGCCAACTCGTGGAGCGCGCGCCGACGAAGGCGAGCGCGAGACCGAGGCCCGCGAGGCCGAGCAGCGCCGGCCCCGACGCACCCGCGCGCCGCGCGATGGGCGAGTCGGTGCGGAAGCGTGTGAGCACGTGCATCGCGAGCGCGCCGATCGCGAGCCACGAGAAGAGCGGCACGAAGGGCATCGCGGAGAAACGCGGCACGTCGACGAACGGCGCGACGAGCGGCGCGAGCGCGAGCGGCACGTCGGCGCCGAGACGCGAGAGCCACGGGCACGCGAGCGTCACGGCGATCGCGAGCAGCGTCGCGCGGGTGGCGTAGCGGGCCGGGGAGACCTCGCGCGTCGTCGGCAGCCCGAGCCATGCGCTCGTCGCGAGCGAGAGCCCGATCACGTGGAGCACGTCCGCGCGCAGCCAGGTGTGCAGCCCCGCGGCGCCGTCGATCAGCGCGTACGTCGCGTTGACCGCATAGCCGATGACCACGAGCTGCGCACCTCGCTTCATCAGCGCGCCCCGCACGTCGACCGCGGGCTCGCGCTTCTTCACCGCGCTCTGCAAACGCAGCATCACCGCCGCGCCGGCGAGCACGAGGAACGCCGGAAGCGGCAACGTGCCGAGCACCCGCGTGAACGCGTACGCGGCGTCGTGGTGCTCGGGCGCGACCCAGCCGTGGTAGGCGTGGCCTTGGATCATCACGAGGCTGGCGAGCCCACGCGCGACGTCGACGCCTTCGACGCGGGAGCCGCTCGCGACGCCGCTCGGAACGACCGCGCTCATGCCGACCCCGGGCTTCGCTCAGAACGTCTGCGGCTGGGTCTCGGCGGGCTTCTTCGGCGGGAGCGCGTCGGTGTCCGGTGCGTCGAGGTGCATCCACTTCGTGAGCAGCGGCGCCATCGCGAAGCAGAGCACCGCCGCGCCGAGCGCGACGTAGCCGATCTGCTCGAACACCGTGAGGTAGTTCGCGAGGTTGTCGTAGCTCGTGAGCAGCTCGGGGCTGCGCGTGCCGACCGCGTCGAGGAGCCCCGTCTCCACCGCGAGGGTGCCCGCCGCCGCGCCGGTCTCGGGCGGCGACGTGAGCAGCGCGATCAGACCCGCGAGGTGGTGCGCCATCGCGGAGCTGAGGAACCAACCCCCCATGACCATCGCGGTGATCTTGTGGGGCGAGAGCTTGGTGACCATCGAGAGGCCGATCGGCGAGAGGCAGAGCTCACCCGTCGTGTGGAGCAGGTAGCCGCCGATGAGGAAGAGCAGCGGAACCACCGCGGCGGCCTGCGTGATCTCGGAGCCGTTCTCGCCCGAGATCGAGATCTCTCCGTCGACCGCGAACGCGCCGCTCCACGCCAGCACGAGGAAGCCGACCCCGAGCTGCGCGATGCCGAGCGCGAACTTCACGGGGATCGAGGGCTCCTTGTGACGACGGCCGAGGCCGACCCAGAGCGCGGAGAAGACCGGCGCGAGCAAGAGGATGAACGCCGGGTTCACGCTCTGAAACACCGACGCGGGCAGCCCGTGGCGCTCGACGTTGGTGTCGGTGAAGAGCGTGAGCGACGAGCCGGCCTGCTCGAAGAAGGCCCAGAAGAGCGTGCTGAAGAAGAGCAGGATCAGCACGACGAAGAGGCGCTCGCGCACGATCTTGGTGTCGCGGATCGCGGCCACGAAGATGATCCCGACGACGAGCAGCGAGAACGGCGTGAGCACGTAGCTCATCAGCTCGAAGTAGCGGACGAGGAGCGCGAAGGCGGCGACGCTCGCGAAGGCGCCCGCGTAGGTCCAGTTCTCGATCGAGAGGCCCGCGACCTTGTGGTTCAGCTTGTCGTTCGGGGGATCGCCGTTGTCGCCGAGCTGCTTGGCGCCGAACCCGAAGACGAGCAGGCCCGCGAGCATGCCGATGCCCGCGAGGCCGAAGCCGTACGACCAGCCGTAGGTCTCACCGAGATAGCCGCAGAGCAGCGGCGCGACGCCCGCGCCGAGGTTGATGCCCATGTAGAAGATCGTGAACGCGCCGTCGCGACGCGGATCGTTGCGGTCGGGGTAGAGGCCGCCGACGATCGACGAGATGTTCGGCTTGAAGAAGCCGTTGCCGACGATGAGGAACGCGAGCGCGACGTAGAGGAAGAACTCGGTCTCGATGGCCATCACGAAGTGGCCGAGCGCCATGAGCACCGAGCCGAGCATGACCGCGCGCTTGTAGCCGAGGAGTCGGTCCGCGAGGATCCCGCCCACGAAGGGGGTCGCGTAGACCAGCGCGCCGTAGGCGGCGTAGATGCCTTTGGCCTTCGCGTCCGAGTCGGTGGCGCTCATCTCGGCGAAGAGCTGCCGCACGAGGTAGAGCGTGAGGAGCGCGCGCATCCCGTAGAACGAGAAGCGCTCCCACATCTCCGCGAAGAAGAGCATGTAGAGCGCGCGCGGCTGCTTGAGCTTCGGTTCCGTCATGAATCCCCAAGGCATCGCGTCGCTGGCTGCGGCGGCGCGGAGGGGGCGAAGATTCAGAACGGCGAGGAAGCTGTCAATGCGCACGGTCTCGACGCGCGGACGGAACGGGTGGCGCAGGGGCAGCAAGAGAACGACGATGCGCGCGAAGCGCAGCGAGGCCGAACGTCCGGGGCTGGCCCTCTGCGGCCAGGGGGCGTCTCGGTCTGTGAGCCCTTCGGGCTCCTATCCTCGCGAACGTCGCTGCGCTGCGCTCCGCTCGGTTCGCTCCGGCCGAAGAGCAGCCCGCCGGGAGGCCTGTAGCGAAGCGGAAGGTCACTTCCCCCGCCGTGAGCGAAGCGCGGAGCGCGAAGCGAACACTAAAAGAGCTCGATTTCGACGACGCCGCGGTCGGGCTCGGGCTCACGTGTGGGCGGGGCCGAGGGACGCGACGGAAGCGGGAGCGAGATCTCCAGCTGCGGTTGCGGCGCTTCCTTGCGGGCGCGCTCGCGTTCGAGGATGTCGCGGATGATGTGGGGAGGGAGCATCGGAACCTCCGGTTCGCGTCGACTTCTCGACCGAGTCGGCGGGGTCAGCCGCCGAGTTACGACGAAGCATGACCCGTGCCGATTCTCACGAACGAATAATTCGCAACGATTTCCAGACGTGATGGGGCGGCGAGGGGTCGGGAGACCTGTGACCTTTCGGGTTTGAAAACCCCACTTCGGAAACGAATGTCGTGCTCATCCGTCGCTGAGGACGGGTGATTCGAAGATCCGCGCGCCCACGCCGAGAGACACCGTTGGTGCGTGCGACCCCGAGGACCGGTGACGCGCTTCGTCACCGCCATGACACGCGTGACGCGACACACGAGACACTCGAGGCGTGCGAACCGCGCTCAGAACGGCTCGGGGATGCAGCGACCCGCCGCGCACACCAACGGCGCGCAGCAGTCCGCGTCGCCGCGGCAGAGACTGCACGCTCCGTCGACGCAGGCTTGGTTGCCACAGTCGCGGCAAGTGTCGCAGCCGTCCGGGGTCGGGCACTCGCCGCCGACGTCCAAGATCGCTTCGTCGTAGTGCACCGTGAGCGGGCCGCTGGCCGCGAGGCGGCGCACGAAGACGCTGCCGAAGACCTCGAGGCTCTCGGGGGTCACGAGCTCGGCGCGCGGCGCGTAGAGGTTGGCGGCGAGATCGCCGCCCGCCGCGAGGTCGACCGTGCCTGCGCCTCCGACGTAGAGGCGCACGCGGCTCGGGCGCGCGGGATCGCCGATCGTCCAGCGCGCGGTGCCGAGCACGTTGCCGGCCACGAAGAGATCGAGCTCCGCGCCGCCTTCGAGCGTCACCACGAACGCGCCCTCGAGCGCGAGGACCGATGCGACGAAGATCGCGACGCGGCCGCGGATCACGAGCTCGAGCGCGCCGCCCGCGATGCGATCGAAGTAGTAGCGGCCGCAGTCGAGCTCCACGCGTCGGTCGTCGCCTTCGCCGAGCGAGTCGGGCGTGAGCCCCGCACGCGCGTCGTCGTTGTCGTCACGGTAGCCCTCCACGACCGCGCCGACGTCGAGCAGCCGCGACACGTCGCAGTCGCACGGCGCGTCGACGACGACCGGCTCGCGCACCACGCCGCCGACGTCCTCGCTCTCGCGCACGTCGTAGGCCGCGCCGGTCGGCAGGTGCACGAGCCCGTCGACCCGCAGCCGATCGACGCTCACGCCCGCGCCCGTGAAGAGGTCCTTGTCGATGCCGAACGCGGCGGAGCCGGAGAGCATGCCGCCCGCACGAACGCTGCCGCCCACGTCGACCGGCAACCCCGCGCCATCGACGTCGGACTCCGCGATCACGCTGCCGCCGACGCTCGCTCCGGCGCTCGCCGCGAACGATTGATTGCTACCGACCGAGCCGCCGCGGCGACCCGGCGTCCAGGGGCCCTCGCGGCTGTCGAAGGCGTCTACCGTGAGCGCGTGCGAGAGCGCGAAGCCATCGCACGCGCAGAGCGCGAAGCGGAACGTGGTCTGCGTGACGGTGCCACCACAGCGCGGCTCGCCCGCGCCGTCGCCGACTTGAAAGAGCGGGCCGCTCCCCGCGCAGAAGCCGCCGTCGACGCGGGGCGCGTCCGGCGCATCGAGCTGTGCGTCCGCGAGCGGAGCGTCGACGCCGACCGAACCGTCGCGGAGCGTGGCGATCACGTCGGAGCTCGCGCACCCGAGACCGAGCAGAGCGACGACGACCACGCGCACGAGCGACAGCGTAGCAGGGCGCGACGCGCTCACGTGCACCTCGTCGCTTCGCGCACGCTCGTCACGCACGTCGTTCGTCGTGCGTTCGTGCGTGCGTTCGTCGTGCGCAGGCTCGACGTGTGCTCGCGCTCGGCGTGCGCGAAGCCTCTCACGTCACTTCCGATCGTCGCGCCGAACGTCGCCTCACGGCGCCGCTTCGAGCTCCGCCAGACGCGAGCGTGCGCGCCCCGCGAAGGGCGAGCTCGGATGACGTGCGAGCAGCCCACGCCACGCCTCCGCTTCCTCGGCGTCGCGACCGAGGCGAGCGTAGGCACGCGCGAGCCCGGCACGAGCTTCCGCGTCGAGCGCGCCGCCGTGCACGATCGCGGAGCGGTAGAGACGAACCGCGCCACCTGGATCCCCGAGGTGCTCGAGCCGCAGCGCGGCCGCCGCGACCCGCGCGACGTACGCCGCGTGTGTGCTGGGGTGTGCGCTCGTGACCTCGAGGTAGGTGCGCTCGGCTTCACGGTAGCTCCCCGCCCCGCGCAG
Source organism: uncultured Sandaracinus sp. (assembly GCA_937982655.1). Lineage (GTDB taxonomy): Bacteria > Myxococcota_A > Polyangia > Polyangiales > Houyiibacteriaceae > JACKEH01. The sequence continues at coordinate 13,246 of CALJLK010000205.1, read as the reverse complement.
CGCGTTCGCGCGACGCAGCAGATCGTCGGCCGTCTCCGCCACCATCACCGGCGCCGGATCGGGCTGCACGCGCGGACGACGACGACGCACCCGGCGCGGCTCGTCGCCTTCGTCGTCGATCTCGATCGTCTCACTCCGCTCGCTCGTCGCCGAGAGCTCGGGCGCCGCCGCGTCGAGCAGCTCGATGGGTCCGATCGTCGCGACCGCGCTCGGTGTCGGCTCCGGCTGCCGCATCGCCACCACGCCGAGGCCGATCCCGAACGCCACCAGCGCGACGCCGCCGAGCCCGAAGCGCAAGAGCTTACTCGCCGCGGGCGACGCGGTCCCGCCGTTCGGCGCGCTCGGCGTCGGGCCCTCGTTCGGCGTGGGAGGTCCTTCCCACGCCGCCATCACGTTGCCGACGAACGCCGCCGTCTCCGCGTCGCTCAAGCGGCGCGCGGGGCCTGGGCCATCGTCGAGCGGCGGCAACGCACGCCGCAGATCGTCCGCTTCGGTCATGACCCCTCCTCGAGACCGAGCGGGAAGCTACCGCTCGGCGTCCGTCGTGCTTCGAGCGTCTCGCGCAGCTTCTTGGTCGCGAGACGCAGCCGGCTCTTCGCCGTGTCGAACGGGACCCCGAGGCTCTCCGCGAGCTCGGGCACGCTCATGCCCATCACGTGATGCAGCACCAGCACCTCACGCTGCTCGGTCGGCAGCGTGTCGAGCAGCCGCGCGACGTCGCGGCGCCGCACGTACGCGTCGGTTCGTTCGGGCTCGTCGCGCACCACGTGCAGGTCGGGCGCGGCCTCGCGCGTCGCTTGGCTACGCGCGCGCTCCTTCTTCGCGAGAGAGAGCGTCTCGCGCACGGTGATGCGATCGGCCCACGCGCGGAACGCGCCCTCGCCGCGGTAGCCGTGCAGGCCACGCAAGATCGCGAGCAGCGCGTTCTGCGCCATGTCGTCGACGAGGGCATCACCGCGCACGAGGTAGCGCACGAGGTTGCGCACCCGCGGGAGCAGTCGCGTCACGAGCTGCTCGGCCGCGCGTCGGTCGCCGGAGGCCGCGCGCGCCGCGAGCCCTTCGAGCTCGTCCGGGGGTGCGGAGGATGTGGCCGTCATCGCCATCGCCCCAAGAGAGAAGCGGGGCTCGCAAAACGGGTCACGACGCCGGTGAGATTCTGGCGATTTGCCTCCGCCCGAGCCGGAGAGGCGCCCGAGCGGACGACGATCGCGAGCATCGCGTTCGGCTGCAACCACCAGAAACGATTGCGGATCTGGGTGTTGCCCGCCTCGTCCGCGTAGCGGAGCACCGGGGCCGACGGAATCGCGTCCGCGCCGACCCCGAAACGCAGCGCGACGTGCTCGCCGAGCGCGACGTGGCCCACGAGGCGCAGCCCGAAGAGGGCGCTGGTCGTCGTGGTCGCGGGCTCGGGCGAGAGACCGTCGACCCGCGCTTCCACCTCGCCGCGCGCGATCCGCGCGACGCCGGCGCGCGCGAGCAGGTCGAGCCCACCGCGTGGTCGCACGAACATCACCGCACCGAGATCGAAGAACGCCGCGTGACGCGTGACGGTCACGCGCGTGAGCGGATCGGAGAGACGCGCGCCGAGGCCGACCTCACCGCCGAGTCCGAGCACGAGCCGCGCGCGGCGGAGCCCGAGGCGCAGCGTGGGCCCTTGCTGGACCGGGCTCTCGCCGTCGAGCGCCGTCCACCAGCCCGCGTCGACCTCCACCGCGAGCCGCGACTCGTCGGCGATCGAAGTCGGATCCGGCTCACTTGGCTCACTCGGCTCGGGAGTCGGCGTCGGAGGTGGCGCAGCGACGCCGACCTCGCCACCGAGGCTCAACGCTTGAAGCGCACTGCGCACCGCGACCGCCACGGACTCGACGTTCGCGGATCCTCCGAAGGGCTCGTCGTTCGGCGCCGCGAAGTCGCGCACCAAGAGGCGTCGCTCGCGCACGTCGACGAAATGGAGCCGCAGGCCGTTCGCTCGTGCCTCGACCCAGATCACCACCCGCGCACCGCGCGAGACCCCCGCGGCCTCGTCGAGATCACGTGGTGTCGATGCGCGCGTGGTCTCGAGCGTCCACTCGAGATCCGAGGTCTGCCCGACCAGACGTTCGTCGAGATCGGCGGGCAGCGGCGCGATCACCCGCGCGCGCTCGCGGTCCTGAGCTCGGGCAACGCCCACGCTCGCGCACAGCAGCGCGAGGCACGCGCCGAGAACCCGAGACGCACGACCGACCACCGACCACACCGCGCGTCAGGGTAACGGACGCGGCGATCGAACGCGCGCCCTTCCTCGACGGGATCGTCGGCGATCGTCGACCCGCGAGCTCGCACCTCGCTCAACGCCAGGTGAGCACGGCGCCGTGGGTGATCGCCGCGAGCTGCTGCCGCACCGCGCGGATCTCCCGGCTGTTCCGGCTGCGGCGGATGATGTTGATCACCAGACGCACGATTCCGAAGGTCATCGTCGCGAAGCTCGCGAGCACGAGACCGCGCATCCGCGGCACCCGGCCGCAGTCGTCGTCCCAACTGCAGTCGAAGTTCGCTTCGACGAGCGCGACCGAAGAGATGCCGAGCGCGAACGCGCCGCCAGCGACCAGCGAGATCGGAAGACCGAGGCCCGGGCGTCGGCGCCGCAGCTCGGCGAGGCGCGCCTCGAGCTGCAGCGCGGTCGCAGCGACCTGGGGCGCGGGGATCTGCGGCGCGGCGATGGACGGGGGAACGGGGGTCGCGACGCGGGGCGGCTCGGGCACCGGTTGCGCGAGCTCCGCATCGAGCACCCGCACCTGACTGCCGGGCGGCAGGATGAGCACCACCGGCGCGTCGAGCGCGAGCGCGCTCTCGGCCGCGGGCGTGGGGGGCTGATACGGGATCTCGGTCACGGTCGGCGACGGACCGTCGGCGTGCTCGACCACGATCACGGTGTCCTGCGCGAAGGGATCCTGCGCGCTCGCGACCGTCGTGGCGCCGACCACACCAAACGACACACCGAGCAACACACCGAGGCTGATCTTCATGACGCTTCCCCCAACGTTCGGGTCGACCTCGCGGCCTCGTGGAGGCCAGCGGACGACGAAAGAGCTCATCTCGTCGGAGCCCTGCACGTGCTCGGGTCCGACCGGACCTCCAGCACTTCTACAAGGATCGGGCCAACCGGATTCGCGCCCGCGAAGTGCGAGTCTTTCGAGCGAATCCGGCCGCTCGGCCGGACATGTGGCGCAGAAGCACACCGGAGAGTGAAAGCGCGACCACTGGGGTGTGGCACGCAGCGGCACGCGACGGGCGACGACGAGCAGACGCGGAATCAGTGCGGGAGGCGATCCCTCACTCGTCGCGCGCTGCGGGCGCTCGCCATGCAGCCCAACCGAAGCCGACGACTCCGACGCCCGCGAGCGCGAGTCCGAACGTGTCGAAGAAGCCGAGCCGTGTGGCGTCGCTCGCACCGAGGTCTTTGACGAGCTGCACGCCCACGCTGCCCGTGTAGCCGAGGGCGTCCGCGAGCTGGATCGCGAACGCGGCGTTGCCGACCGTGCCCGTCGCGGCGACCACACGCTCGAAGAGCACGGTGTTGTAGGGCACGTAGATGAGGTAGCTGCCGAGGCCGACCGCGATCATCCACTCGAGGCCACCGAGGATTCCGCGCGCGCGCAGCCAGGTGCAGAGCCCGACCGTCGCAGCGCCGAACGCCATCATCGCGTACGTGGTGAGCAGGCCGCGTCGGTGGTCGCGGACCACGTTGAGGAGCGCGAGCGCGAGCAAGACGACGAGCGCGATCGGCACCTCGGTGCGCGTGAAGATGCCCGCGTCGTCGCCGAGGCCGAGCTCGTCGAGGAGCTCGACGCCGTAGTTGTCGCGGAAGTCGCGGTACGCGGTGGCCGCGACGTACACGACGAAGAGCGGCGCGAGGGTCGCCGCGTGATCGCGAAGGAACGCACGACGCATCGCGCGATCCATCGGCGGACGAGGGCGACGCGCCGCGACGTCCTCTGCGTTCGGCGGCGGGAGGCGATCGAGCAGCCACACGCTCAGCACGAAGGGCAACAGGAACACCGCGCCGGTCGCGAAGGGCATCCAGGTCTCGGACACGCCGTGCGCGCTCATGAGCCAGCGCCCGACGTCCTTCACGACGCCGCTCGCGACGATGAACGAGGTCGCGAGGCCGGCGAGGAGCGCGTCGGAGCTGCGTCGGCCTTCGAGGTAGCGGACGACGAGCCCCCAGACCATGCCGAGCGGCAAGCCGTTCGCGAAGATCCCGACGACGCGGAGATCGGGCGGGAGGATCGCGAAGAGCAGCAGCGCGAGCTCGGAGAGCAACACGAGGAGCACGAGCGCACGCGCGCGGCGATCGTCGCGAAGCGCGGGCACGATGCCGACGCCGAGGTACTTGCTGGCGGTGTAGCCGAGGAGCTGCGCGATGACGTACGCGGTCTTCGCCACGAGCTCGGTGCCGAGGAAGGTCTCGCCCTCGAAGCTCGCCGCGGCGAAGGGCTTTCGGAAGGCGTACATCCCGAAGTAGGTCGCGAACGCGGCCACGACCGCGTACGTCGCGACCACCGTTCGGGGTGCGCGCTCGAGCCGCCGCGTGATCGCGTCCGCCAGCACGCGCGCACGGTACCGGACCGACGGTGCTCGGCGCGCGTTCGCTGCACGCGGCCGACGCGGGCGTCGCGCAGGACGGGTCCACGTCGAGCGTGCGGGCACCGACCCACCAGTGAGCACGCCAAGAACCACGCGGCGTCACCTTGACGCACCGCGTCGAAACGCGTTTCCTTCGCGGGCGCGCGGGGTTGCCGTCGATTGACTTCCCTCCGCCGCCCACCTAATCCTCGGCGCGCCTGGGCGAACGACCCGGGCGAGCCCAAACCTTTCGAGGGCCCCGCCCTCCACGCGCCGCGATCCCTCGGCGCGCCAACGGAGCGACATCGATGAGCGCGATCGCGATGACCCTGGTGCTGCTGAGCACCCTCGCCTTCTTCTCGTGGTCCATGTTCCGACGCACCCGTCAGGTGGCGATCGGAAAGTCGGATCCGCGCTTCGAGTGGACCCCCGAGCAGATCTTCGATCGAACGAAGAAGGTGCTCTTGGTCGCGCTCGGCCAAGAGAAGATGTGGAAGAAGAAGGGTTACCTCGCGGCCGGCTTCGCGCACATCGTGATCTTCGGCGCGTTCAACGTGCTCCTTCTGAACTCGATCCTGCTCTGGGGTCGCGGCTACGACTACGACTGGAACTTCTTCTTCGGCCTGCTCTCCACCGAACATCTCCTCGGGCAGCTCTACAGCTTCGCCAAGGAGATGGCGGCCGCGGGCGCGATGACTGGCGCGCTCATCTTCTGGTACATCCGCCTCTCGAAGAAGGGCCGCGACTCCGGTGATCCGAAGGAGGTCGGTGACCGCCCGCGCATGACGCTCGGCCTCGAGCCGAACGTCATCCTCGGCATCATCTTCACGATGATGTTCGCCGACTTCCTCTACGTCGGCGGCCACGTCGCGCTCCAGGCGCAGGCCACCGGCCAAGAGGTTCACTGGGCCTGGTACGAGCCCTTCGGCTCCGCGCTCGCGATGGCGTTCTCGGGCATGGGCGAGGGCACGCTGCGCGCGCTCGAGCACGCCGGCTTCTGGTGGCACGCGGCGTGGGTGCTCCTGTTCCTGAACATCCTCCCGTACACGAAGCACTTCCACATCGTGTCCGTGATGCCGAACGTGTTCGCCTACGATCGTCAGCCGAACGCGCTGCCGAAGGTGGAGGACATCGAGGGCAAGCTCGAGCGCGACGAGTCGCTCGGAATCAAGACGATTCGCGATCTGACCCACACGCAGATCCTCGATCTCTACACCTGCACCGAGTGCGGCCGCTGCAGCGACAACTGCCCCGCGTTCATCACGGACAAGGTCCTCTCTCCGAAGCACTTCACGCTCGCGCTCCGCGATCACCTCTACGCGAGCGAGTACGCGATGTTCGGCAAGAGCGACGACGTGGGTCGCCCGCAGGACGGCCGCCGTCCGGACGCCCCCGCGCTCGCCGAAGAGGACGCGCGCGAAGAGATCCACACCTTCCCGAAGCCGCCCGCAGGCGCGTACTTCCTCCAGGCCGCAGCCGACGTCGAGCTGGTGCCGAACGTGCTGCACCCGGACGTCATCTGGAGCTGCACCTCGTGCCGCGCCTGCGAAGAGCAGTGCCCGGTGATGATCAGCTACGTCGACAAGATCGTCGGGATGCGCCGCGAAGAGGTGCTCGTGAAGGGCGAGTTCCCCCACGACCTTCAGCGCGCTTTCAACGGCATCGAGCGCAACAAGAACCCGTGGAACGTCTCGAACCTCGACCGCGCGGACTGGACGAAGGGCCTCGACGTCCCGCTGATGAGCGAGAACCCGGGCGCCGAGGTGCTCTACTGGGTCGGCTGCGCGGCGAGCTTCGACGATCGCGCGAAGAAGGTCGCGCGCAGCGTCGTGCAGCTCTTGCAGACCGCGGGCGTCGACTTCGCGATCCTCGGCACCGAGGAGACCTGCACGGGCGACCCGGCGCGCCGCGGCGGCAACGAGTTCCTCTTCCAGACGATGGCGGAGGGCAACGTCGAGACGCTCAACGGCTACGGAGTGCAGAAGAAGACCGTCCTCACGGCGTGCCCGCACTGCTTCAACACGCTGAAGAACGAGTACCCGGACTTCGGCGGGCACTACGACGTCGTGCACCACACGGACTTCCTCCAGGGCCTGCTGGTCGCGGGGAAGCTGCGTCCGACCAAGCCCGTGAAGGCGAAGGTCGCGTTCCACGACTCCTGCTACCTCGGTCGCTACAACCAGGTGTACGAGTCGCCGCGCCAGGTGCTCGAGTCGATCGAGGGGGTGGAGCTCGTCGAGGTGGAGTACTGGAACAAGCAGCAGGGCCTCTGCTGCGGCGCGGGCGGCGCGCAGTACTTCATGGAAGAGACCGGCGGCACGCGCGTGAACAAGAAGCGCACGCTTCAGCTCCTGAAGACGGGCGCGGACACCGTGGCCTCCGGCTGCCCGTTCTGCATGACGATGCTGAGCGACGGCCTCAAGGGCGAGGAGCGCGAGGACGTGCGCCAGCTCGACGTGGCCGAGATCCTCGCGGAGGCGGTCGTGCTCCGCGCGGCGAAGCCGATGGCGGACGCGGCGGAGTGAGCACCGCCGCGGTCACGTGATCGCGAGCGTTCGATGCGAGGCCACCTCCGGGTGGCCTCTCGTCTTCCGTCTCTCGATTTCCTCTCTCGTCGTCCTTCGCGACGGCCGTCGAAGCCTCTCGACGCCGCGTGAGGAGAACGGCACGGAGAAGACGCGTCTCGCACCGTGCGACGTCACCCCTCTTCGGGCGGACGCGACGGACGCGACGGCCGATCGGACGAGCGCTCGGGGCGCGCCTCGCTGCGCGCGCGTGAGAGCACGTCCGCGAAGCTCGACTTCTTCGGCTCGGGCTCGCTCGGCATCGACGCCGGATCGAGCTCCGAGATCAACGTCGGTGATGCGCCGTCTCCGGCCCCGAGGAGCAGCACCTTGCCGCCGACCTCCACCACGTAGAGCGTGCGCCGTGGGTCGAGGGCCACGCGCTCGATCACCTTCACGCGCTGCCCGCGTCCGCCGAACGCGAAGCCCCGCCGCACGCCCCAACGCAGGAGCAGCCACGCGAGCAGACACACCGCCAGCAAGCTGACGAGCGTCTGCAAGAGCGCGGCGCCGTACCCGGTCGGCAGCGGCGCGGGCTGCGTCTGGAGAAGCACGAAGAGCACGAAGGGAGCCTGCCGACCCCGCGCGTGTCGGTCAACGCAGCGTGATTCGCGGGGTCGATTCGCGAGGTCGATTGCGGGTCGATTGCGGGTCGATTGCGGGTCGATTCGCGTGGTCGACTCGCGTGGTCGATTCGCGGGTCGATTCGTCGACTCGCCGCGATCAGCGTAGGCCGTAGCGTTGAATCTTCGCGTAGAAGGTGCCGCGTGCGACACCGAGCGCCTTCGCGGCCGCCGCGACGTTGCCGTCGAAGACCGACAGCGCGTGCGCGAAGACGTCGCGTTCGATCGCTTCGAGGGTGCGCACCGCGCCCTGATCACCCGCGAACGACGGTGCGGGTGGCGCGGAGGACGGCGCGCGAGGAGCCGCGCCCCCGAGGGTGCTGCGGGTGCGCACGAACGCCGGCAGCTCCTCGATCACGTCGACGTCGTAGGGCAGCAGGCTCGCCGCGCCCTCGACGAGGTTCGCGAGCTCGCGGATGTTGCCCGGCCAGTCGTAGCTCGAGAGCTCGCGCATCACCGCGCTCGACACCCGCACCGGCGCGCGACCCGAGCGCTCGCAGTAGATCGCGAGGTGGCGATCGACGAGGCGTGGGATGTCGCCGCGACGCTCCCGCAGCGGTGGCAGCTTCAAGTGCACCACACGAAGTCGGTAGTAGAGGTCGAGGCGGAAGAGCCCGTCGTCCACCGCCTTCTCGAGGTCGCGGTGGGTGGTGGCCACGATGCGCGCGCGGATCGGGAGATCGCGTGTCCCGCCGAGGCGCTGCACGACGCGCTCTTGGAGCACGCGCAGCATCTTGGCCTGCATGTCGAAGGGCATGTCGCCGATCTCGTCGAGCAGCAGCGTGCCTCGCCCCGCGAGCTCGAACTTGCCCGCGTGCCCACGGGCGCGCGCGCCGGTGAAGGCGCCCGCCTCGTAGCCGAAAAGCTCGCTCTCGAGCAGCTCGCGCGGGATGGCCGCGACGTTCAATCCGACGAAGGGCTCTTTCGCGCGCGGGCTGCCGTGGTGGATCGCCTGCGCGAGCAGCTCCTTGCCGGTGCCGCTCTCGCCCGTGATGAGGACCGGCACGTCGCTCGACGCCGCGCGACGCGCGTCCGCGATCACGCGCCGGAACGCGACGTCGTCACCCACGAGATCCTCGAACGCGAACCGCGCCGCGCCACCGACGAGGCGCTGCGCGAGCTGCTGCGCGCTCGCGAGCTCGCGCAGCATCAAGACCGTCCCGCCCGGATGACGACGCGCGCGTACGAGCAGCTCGATCCGCGGCAACGTGACCGGCTCGTCGTCCGCCTCCCGCTCCGCGGCATCCGCGAGCGCCGCGAGCCCCGAACGATCGTCGAGCACCCGACCGAGCAGCTCGTCGCGGCTCGCCCCCAAGAGCGCCGCCGCGGCGCGGTTGATCGAGCGCACGCGGCGGTGCTCGTCGAGCGCGAGGATTCCGTCGCGGATGGTCTCGAGGATCGCTGCGTCGCGCTCCGCCGCTTCGCGCAACGCATCGGCCGCGCGCGCCCGCTCGTAGACCACCACCGCCACGCTCGCGAGCACCGAGAGCCGCTCGACCTCCTCGCCACCGAGCGGCGTGCGTTTGGTCGGACGGTGCACCACGAGCACGAGCTCGCGCTGCGCGGTCGAGACGGGCACGATCGCCGAGCGGTGCTCCTCTTCACCTGCGAGACGCGCTTGCCCCGAACGAAGCACTTCTTCGAGGTCGGTCGCGATGGTGTCGAGCGTCGCCTCTTGCTCGTCGCCGAACGACGCCACGATCCGCCACCCCCGCACGTCCGTCGCTCGCACCGTGCTCCCGAGCTCGCGCGGCTCCACCAACGCCGCGCCCGCACCACCGTCGAGCTCGAGCGCGAGACGCGGCAACGTCGCGTCGATCTCCGCCACGCCCTCGAGGCCGTAGAGACGCCGCGCCGCCTGCACGAGCCGCCCCATGCGATCGCGATCGACCAGCACGCCTTCGAGCGCGGTGACGAGCGCTTCCTCCGCCTCCGCGAGCTCGTCGAAGGTCTCCGCGAGATCGCGTTCGAGCGCCGAGGGATCCTGCCCGCGCTCGCGTGCCTCTTCGAGCGCGACGCGTCGATCGCGTGCCTTCGCGCGCGTCGTCCGCACACCCTCGATGCGCGACTCGAGGTCACCTCCGACGAGGCGATCGATCGCGCGCCGTCCGAAGCGCCGAAAGAGCCGACGCAAACGGGCTTGATCGTGCGCGTGACCGTGCGGAGTGAGCAGCGCATGCGCCCGCGCGAGCCACTCCGCCGCCCGATCGCGCGGTCGTCCCTCCGCGTCGAGATCGCGCGCCTCCACCTCGGCCATCGCGAGGTACGCGCGTCCGAGCTCGTCCGGCGCGTCGAGCACCGTCACCTGCCACACCGCGACCGAGAGCGCGTCGCGTGCCCCCGTCACGTCGCCGTTCTTCAGCCGCGCCTCGCCACGCGCGCGCTCGACCAGACACGACAAGAGCCCCGTGGGCGTGAGCGCGTCGAGCGCGTCGAGCGCGGCCGATGCATCACCCCGCGCCAGCGCGAAGCGCGCCATCACATACGCCACGAGCGGGCCGTCGCCTTCGAGCGCTTCTTCGACCGCGGCGTCTTCGAGGTCGAGCTCCGCGAGCGCGACCATCGCGCGAAGCTCCGGGGGTGGACGAGGAGGGAGGGCCGCCCGCGCACGCGACGCGTCGCCCGCACGCCAGGCGGCGAGCACGGATACGGGCGCCGTTCGCACGTGCGTGGGCGCCATACGCCGCGCGCGCCGCAGAGCCCGCGCCGCTTCGTCGTGCTGTCCACGAAGCGCGGAGACGATCGCGTAGTCGAAGAGACCGTCGAGGCTCCCGCTCTCCGCGTGGACGCGGGCACGCTCGCCCCGCAGCGAGAGCGACTCGTCGTCCAGCAGCGCATCGAGGATCGGCGCGAGCATCGGCCGATCAACGTTCGCGCGTCGGCGGCGCAGCCACCGGCGTCTTCAAGCGCACGAGGTTGCCCGCTGGATCGCGCGTCTCGTATTCGAAGATCGCCCCCGCCACGAGCCGCGGTCCCGCCACGCCGGGACTGGCGCGTCGGTCCTCGCTCCACACCGCCTCCAGCGTCGCGCGCGGCACGCGGATGTGGATGCGCGGCGAGCCTCCGGTGTCCGGCACCGGACCGCGCTGGAGCACGAGCTGCAACGCGCCGAGCTGCAGCGTGGCGGCGTCGGGATCGGAGTCGACGCAGCGGAATCCGAGCCGCTCGACGTAGAAGCGAACGGCGACGTCGGGCTCCGGCACGGTGACCAGGACGAGCTCCACGCTGTTCAGCACGTTCACGAGCGTAACCGACAGCTCCCGGATCGTGGTCGCCTCATGCGCGCGATGTCGGGGTTTTCCGCGAACGGGGCGACGTCGAGGAGGGCTCACGGGCTCCGCGCTTCGAGCGGTTCGCTCGCACGTCGTGCCTCGAACGGTCCGTTCGTCGAGCGGGATCCACGAACCGCCACGGTTGCTCGGAGCCGGAGGCCCGTGGTGGACTCCCGCGGTGCGTCTCCTCCTCGCGTCGGCTCTCGCGCTCGCGTTCGTGGCCCCGGCGTTCGCGCAGTCGACCGGCGGTCGCGTGGGTGGCTTCGGCGGCTCCTCGTCGAGCGGCTCGTCGTACCGCTACCGCTCACCCAGCTCGTCGTCGAGCTCGTCGTCGTCCTCTTCTACGAGCAGCACGTCGCGTCCGCTGCCCACTTACGAAGAGCAGCAGGCGACCGCCGAACGCCGACGCATATGGCGCGAGACCCACGAAGAGCGCGGCGCGCCGACCGTCACGCCAGAGGAGCGGCGCGCGTTCGAGCGCGAGCCGTACTGGTCGTCGCGTTCGCTCGAGGACGGAGCCGCGATCGCGGGCGGCGCTTTCTTCTTCGCGCTCGTCCTCTACTTCATCGGCTGGCTGATCTTCGCGAAGCGCCACGAGGTTCGGCGGCTCAGCTTCGGCTTCGGCCCTCGCGCCCGCGTCGAGCTCCAAGAGCGGCTGCGCACGCTGGCCCGCGACGCGAAGACCGCGACCCCGCAACAACGCGGCGCGCTCCTCGCAGAGGTGCTCTCGCTCCTGCGCGCGCACCGCGACGACGTCCGCTACGTCGCGTGGCAAGCGATCCCGACGCGCCAAGAAGCCGGCGTGAAGCGCTTCTTCGCGCTCGCGAGCGAGCTGCGCGCTCGCTATCGCCACGAGACCACCACCGGCGCGCGCGCCCCCGACCTCACCTACCGCGCCGAAGAAGGACCCGGCTTGCTCGTGGTCTCCGTGTTGACCTTCGGGGCACGCGGGAAGCACGCGTTCGGCAAGACGCCACGCGAGCTCGACCTCGCGCTCTTCGCGATGGAGAACGGCTTCCCCACGGGGCTCGAGCTGATCTGGTCGCCGAGCGAGCAAGCGGATCGACTGAGCTCGGCCGAGCTCGAGGCGCTCTACCCGGAGCTCCAGCGCCTCGACGACACCGTCGGTCGCATCGTCTGTCGCGCGTGCGGGGCGGTCCATCCGCGCGAGCTGGGTCGTTGCCCGGCGTGCGGTCGGCCGAGCTGAGCACCGCGCACGCTCACTCCGCGACGAGATCGAAGCGGAACGACGCCGTGAGGGGCCGCGGCGTCAGCGTCGTGCGGAGCGACGCGGAAGGACCGACGAGGCACGCGCGCAGCGCCGGGATCGCGAGCGGACGGTCCCCGTGATCGCGGAATCGAACCTCGACGGTCTCCGCCTCGAAGTGGAAGCGTACGTCCGCGCTGCCCGTCTGCCCGGCGAGCCGCGCGCAGCTCGGAAGCGCGTCGAGGATCGCCCACGCCGCCTCCTCGAGCGCCGCGTCGCGCGGGCAGCGCTCGGTGTCGCCGCAGCGGATGTAGGCGACGCGCCCTCGCCGAACGGTCGCGGCTGCGACGCTCGTCGGTGTGCTCGTCGGAGTGTTCGATGGAGTGCTGGAGGGGGGCGTCGGCGTCGCGGCCGAAGGCTCGGCGGCGGCGACGTCGGGCTCGAACGCGCCAGTGCTCACGTCGCCGTCCACATCGCCGTTCGCATCGCCGTTCACGTCGGCTTCGGCGTCGGCGTCCGCGGACGCGTTCGCCGCACCGTTCGCGTCAGCCTCGCGGTTCGCGTCGTCGTCGGTGTCCGCGCTCGCTTCCGCCACGCCTTCGTGGTTCGGGGCCTCCGCGCTGCCTGCGGGCGCGCGGCCGATCGTCGCGCGCACCAGCACCCACCCGGCGACCGCCGCGACGAGGCCGATGACGAGGACCACGGGAAGCCGCGGCTCGGGTGCTCGATGGACACGCATCGTCGCGACCGCATAGCAAAGCGCGCGGTCTGCACCAGTCGGGCGCCCTGCGGCCCTCGAGGACGGCACGTGCTCTCTCGTTCCGACACCCGCCGAAGCCGTCACGCGACGTGGCGCGCGCCCGAGCCCTCCGGACGTTCCCTTCCCTCGGACTCCACCTCCTCGGACCACGGCAGCGAAGGCAACGTCACCCGAAAGAGCGAGCCCTCCCCCAGCCGGCTCTCGACCTCCAGCAG
>CALJLK010000204.1 GCA_937982655.1 uncultured Sandaracinus sp. | reverse complement strand
GTGTGCACACTTTCGGGTCGGGCGGCCTCAGCCGCGTTCGCCGATCAACCCACGGACCACCACGCTCGCTGCCGCGAGCCCGAACGCGCCCGTCACGAAGCTCGCCGTGCCGTCGATGCGCGCCTTGCGGTCGCAGTCGTTCAGCCCGTTCTTGCCGCCCGGGCAGACGCATTGGAAGCCCACGCCTTCGTCGTAGCTCGGGGCGATCGGCTCCAGCGGCTCCTCGCGGCTGAACACCGCGGGCACGCCGATCGGCGCGTCGAGATCGAAGCCGTACTTCTGGCGCAGGATCTTCCGCAGCGCGCGCGCGAACGGATCCTTTTGGGTCTCCGCGAGATCCGCGACCTCGATCTGCGTCGGATCCAGCCGCGCGGCGGCGCCCATCGAGCTGACGACGGGGATCTTCTGCGCGACGCAGGTCGCGACGAGGTGTGCCTTCGCGGTGAGGTTGTCGATCGCGTCGATCACGAAGTCCGGTCGCGTCGCGAGCAGCTTCTCGCTCGTGGCCTCCGCGTAGAACTCCGGCACCGCCTCGACGGTGCTCGTCGGATGCACGAGCCGCAGACGCTCTGCCATCACGTCGACCTTCCGCTTGCCGACGGTGCCCTTCATCGCGTGGAGCTGACGGTTGGTGTTCGTGATGCAGACCTTGTCGAAGTCGACGAGCACGATCGTACCCACGCCGGAGCGCGCGAGTGCCTCCGCCGCGAAGCTCCCCACGCCACCGACGCCGACCACCATCACGCGCGCACGATCGAGCCGCGCGAGCCCGCGCTCGCCGAAGAGCCGCGCCGCACGATCGAAGCGCCGGTGCGTGCGGTAGGTGGTCTCGGTCTCGTGCGCGTCCGTCGCGTCGCGATCCGCGTTCGAGTCGACGCCGACGGTCGGGTCGACGATCGCCTCGGCGAACGGTGTCGTCTCGTCCGCGGGGTCCGCCGCGGACGGTGTCGTCTCGTCCGCGGGGTCCGCCGCGGACGGTGCGGGTTCGAGCTTCTCGGCGGGCGCTTGGCCCAACATCGGCAACGGCATGGCGGCGACGGAGTAGCACTTCGCGGTGCCCTCGGCTCGCGTGCGTCGGACTTCGCGCTCCGTTCCTACCGGGCCCGCGCGTTCGGGCGTTCAGTCGCGGTCAGCTCACGCGCGGCGGGGGGACTTCGATGGTCGGAGTCGGACGCATCGCGGCGCCGACCAACAAGCCGATGAAGCTGCCGATCCAGCTCACGAAGAACGCGACGATCGCGAAGAACGCGCCTGCGAGACCGCCGACGACGCTGCTCGCGCCTTCCGCCATCCGCTGCGCGGCGGGATCGCCCGCGGTCGTGACGTTCACCCCCGTCTCGATGCCACGCGAGACGAGGCCGCCGATCACGAAGAACGCGAGCATCGCGGCGAGGACCGAGCCGAGGGTCCACGCACCGAACGCGAGCAGGCGGCTGCTCTGCGTCAGGAAGGTGGAGAGGAACGCGAAGAGCAGCGTCACGAAGCCGCCGAACCACGGACCCGCGAGCGAGGCCGCCGCGGAGACCGCGACACCGAGGAACATCAGGCCCCAGAGGGCGCCGTTACCGAGCGAACCAGGCTTCATCAGGGAGCTCCTTGCCGCGGACGGTAGCAGGTGTGTCGTGCGTGGGGTCGCCGTTCGGCGGGCTGTCACATCCCCGGCGAGAACGGCGCATCTCACGCGTGCGGCACCACGCATCTCACGCGCGCAGCGCGCCGCATCGCACGCGCGCGAGACGAACGACGACGCGGTCGGCTACGCACCGGTCGCCGACGGAGGTAGAGGAGCGCACGTGATCGCGGAGACGGCGGCGCCCGAGGAGGGGACGGTCGAGCGGTGGGCATGGGACTACGTGCTCGCGGACACCCTCGAGCAGAAGCTCGCCCCGCCTCCGCCGCCGGAGCGCTGGGAAGACGTGCCGATCACGCGTCGCCTCGACGCGCCGGGGCGGCCGCCGGAGTTGCGTGCGATCGAGCGGCGCGCGAAGACGCCGAAGCCGAGCGCGCTCGTGCGACCCGAGAAGCGCGCGGAGCTGCTGCACGTGTTCTTCCACCACGAGCTGCAGGCGGCGGAGCTGCTGCTGCGCGCGATGCTGCGCTTCGCCGACACCGACGCTGCGTTTCGACGTGGCCTGCTCCGCGTCGCGCGCGACGAGATCCGGCATCTCGCGCTCTACGCCGCCCATCTCGAGCGGCTCGGGCACCGCGTCGGTGATTTCCCGGTGCGCGATTGGTTCTGGGAGCGGGTGCCGAGCGCGGACGATCCGGCGTCGTTCGTCGCGCTGCTGGGGGTCGGCTTCGAGGGCGCGAACCTCGACCACACGCGACGTTTCGCGGCGGCGTTTCGCGACGCGGGCGACCCCGAGGGAGCGGCGCTCCAGGATCGCGTGGGCGACGAAGAGATCGCGCACGTGCGCTTCGCGACGACGTGGCTCGCGCGCTTCACCGAGACGCCGCTCTCGCTCGAAGGGTGGCGCGCGCGTTTGCCGGCGCCGATCACGCCGCTCGTGCTGCGGGGGAAGCCGCTCGATCGAGAGCGGCGCATGCGGGCCGGGATGGACGACGCGTTCCTCGACGCGCTCGAGGGTTGGGAGCCGACGTGAGCCGAACGAAGCGGCGCGTGTGGGTGCTCGCGTTCGACGCGGAGGACGAGCTCTCGGTGGCGCGTGGGTACACGCCGAGCCGCGCAATGCAGGAGCGCAACGCGCGGCTCACGCGGCTGTTCGCGGCGGGGTTGCCGAAGGGCGACCTCGTCGTGGATCTCGAAGGGCAGCTCCACCGCGGGTGGTGTGGAAGGCGCGAAGGGCCTCTGGATCTGCGCGAGCCCGCGCCCGCCGAGGTCGACGAATCCGACGACGAGTACGACGACGACGAGTACGACGACGACGAGTACGACGACGACGACGACGACGACGACGACGACGAATACGACGACGATTACGACGACGATTACGACGACGATTACGACGACGATTACGACG
>CALJLK010000203.1 GCA_937982655.1 uncultured Sandaracinus sp. | reverse complement strand
GGAGACCGACCGGAGCGAAGCGGAGGGAGGCCTCCGAGGAGGGACGGGGCTGGGGCGCTGGGGAGGTCACTCCCCAGAAGTCGGCGGCTGACCCCGCCGACCCGGTCGACAAGTCGGCGCAGCCGACCCGCGGACTGCTGCTACACCTCCGCGGTGCCGCGGACTCGCACGCTCCCTCCGACCGACGAAGGCGTCCGCGACGCGGCCGCGATCCTCGCGCGTGGTGGCTTGCTCGGTCTGCCCACCGAGACCGTGTACGGCCTCGCCGCGCACGCCTTCGATCCGGAGGCGGTGCTCTCGGTGTTCCGCGCCAAGGAGCGACCTGCGTTCGATCCGCTGATCGTGCACCTCGCGGGGCCCTCGCTCGACGCCGCGATCG
This sequence comes from uncultured Sandaracinus sp., assembly GCA_937982655.1. GTDB lineage: Bacteria > Myxococcota_A > Polyangia > Polyangiales > Houyiibacteriaceae > JACKEH01. Next base: position 14,047 of record CALJLK010000203.1, on the reverse strand, counting down.
ACGCGGGCGTGATCGACGGCGCGCGCCTCTCGTCCGAAGCGCGCGCGAACGTCGAGCGCCTGCTCCCGCTCTGGCCGGGGCCGCTGACGCTGGTGCTTCCCCGCGGCGCGCGGGTCCCCGAGCTCGCCACCAGCGGCCTCGACACCGTCGCCGTGCGCGTGCCCGCCCATCCGCTCGCGCGCGCCGTGATCCACGCGCTCGGTGCGCCGGTGGTCGCGCCGAGCGCCAACCGCTTCGGGCGCATCAGCCCCACCGAAGCCGCGCACGTGATCGAGGAGCTCGACGGCCGCCTCGACGCGGTGCTCGACGGGGGTCCCTGCGCGCTCGGAGTCGAGTCGACCATCGTGGGGCTCGAAGACGACGGAACGCCGCGTCTGCTCCGACCGGGCGCGTGTCCGATCGAACGCATCGAAGCCGCGCTCGGTCGCGCGCTGCAGCCTCCGCGTCGCACCGCCGCCCCCCACGCGCCCGGCATGCTCGCGAGCCACTACGCGCCGCGCAAACGTCTCCTCCTCGTCGATCCCGCGAGCTCGATCGCCGTCATGCCCCTCGAAGGTCGCGCGGCGTTCTTGGTCTTCGATCCGACCGCGACGAGCACACTCGAGGCGACCTTCGGTGCGCCTGTCGCGGTCGAAGCGCTCGGCGTCGACGTCGACGCGGCCGCGCGTGGGCTCTTCGGTGCGCTTCGTCGCCTCGACGCATCCCGCGCGGACTTCCTCGTCGCCACCACGCCGCCTGCGCGCGTGGGTCTCGGCGTCGCGATCGCGGACCGGCTCGCGCGGGCGAGCGCGGAGCGTTGACGATCGCGGTTCGTCGAGCGCCGCGATCGCACCGTCGCGGCGAGGAGCGGAGCAGCCGCGTTCGCGCTCCGCGTTCGTGACCTCACCGCCCTCGATCCGCCGCGCCCGAAGTGGGATGCTCCGCGCCCATGACGACCTTCGATCTCGACCGCATCGGCGGCCCGCGCGCGCTCGACGCGCTGCTCGACGAGGTGCTCGCCTGCGGAGAGCTCGGCCTCGATCTCTACCGCGCGGGCGTCGGCAAACGCGCGGAGAAGAAGCCCGATCGCAGCCCCGTCACCGAAGCCGATCGACGCATCGAGGAGCGCCTGCGCGGCTACGTCGAGCGGCACTATCCAGAAGCGGGGTTTCTCGGCGAAGAGAGCGGCAGCAAAGAAGGTTCGTCGATGCGGTGGATCCTCGATCCGATCGACGGCACTCGCGCGTTTCTTCGCGGCATCCCGACGTGGTCGATCCTGCTCGCGCTCGAGGTCGACGGCGAGCCGGTGATCGGCGTCGCCGCGATGCCGGCGAGCGAGGAGCTCTTCGTCGCGGTGCGAGGTCACGGTGCGCACGTGAACGGGCGGCCGTGTCGTGTCTCGGGCATCTCGGCGCTCGAGGACGCGTGTGTCTGCCACGGCGCGCTCTCGCAGTTCGCGGACGCGAAGCTCGACGCGCTCCTGCCGCGGCTCGCGCGCGAGACGTACACCCAGCGTGGCTTCGGCGACTTCGCGAGCTACCGCGAGCTGCTCCAAGGGCGCGTCGACGCGGTGATCGAGCCGGCGGTGCAGCCCTTCGACGTCGCGCCCGTGGCGGTGCTGGTGCGCGAAGCGGGCGGGCGTCTGACGGACTTCGAAGGTCGCGACACCATCCACGCGCACGACTTCCTCGTCAGCAACGGCGCGCTCCACGAGCCGCTGCTCGCGATGGTGCGCGAGGTGCGCGGCGCCTGAGCTCGGCGCGAGCCGTGATGCCGCGTGACGTTCTTCGCGAGCTCCCATGACGTCGCATCGCCCAAACGTTCGAGACCGCGCTCCTTGGTGGGTCGCGCTCCCGCTCGTTCTCGCGCTCTCGACGCTGACCCTCGCTCTCGGATGCGACGAGCGCGCGCCGTCCTCGCACGTGCGCTTCGAGACGGTGCCGGCGACGCACGACGACGAGGTCGCAGTGCGCATCGGCGCGAGCTCGCCGGTCGAGCTGCGCGCGGAGGTCGTGGAGGCGACGGCGAGCCGCGAGATCGTCCCGACGTTTCTCGCGCGCGGCGAGTGGGAGGCCGTTGCGGTGCTCGGGGAGGGCGACACGATCGAACGCGTGGTCGAGCGCGGTCGAACCTTCGTGCGGCACGGCGGCGCGCTGCGGCTCGACGTGCGTGCGGGCGCGGGCGATCGCGGGGCCTTCATGGGCGGTGTGGTCGAGACCGGCGCCGAGCGCGCGATGATCCAAGTGAAGCTCGAAGACCGCGAGACGCTCGGCGCACGTTTTCGGATCCGCATCCACCGCGTGACGCCGCGCGCGCGACCGGAGGACGTCACGCCGGCCTACCTCACGTCGCCGCTCCCGCGCGGGACCTACCGCGCGTGGGTCGACGTGCCGCCCGAAGGAGCGCGCTTCGTGGTGGAGGTCGAGACGATCACCCAGGACCAGCAGGTGGTGGCGCGCGCGTGGGCGAGCCCGATCGGCTTCGAGCGCCCGTGGCTCACGGGACGGGGCTCCGTCGACTGAGTCGTCTCGACGACTGGAGCCGCCGACTCGACGGATCTGTGGTTCGAAGCCGGTGGGTCGGTTCGAGAGATTCGTTCGAAAGATCAGCCCGAGAAATCAGCCAGAGAAATCAATGCGATAAATCAATCCAAAAGATTCGTCGGAATGATCAATCCGGGCAGAGCCCGCTGCTCGCGGGAGGCCACGCGAGGTCGACGTCGTCCACCCACACGGTGTCGGATCCGTCGGCGAAGCTGCCGTCCTTGTCGTACCGGAGCTCGAGCGTGTGGTTGCCCGCGCCGAGGCTCATCGTCCACTGCGTCCACGGCACCTCGCCGGAGAACCGCGCCTGCCGCGTGCCGTCGACGTAGATCTCGAAGTAGTCGTAGCCCGACTCGCTGCTCACCCGGTACCAGAGCGAGATCGTGCGCGTCGCGTCGAGCGTGAAGGGCGTGCTCATCGACGTGACCCCGTTGTCCGAGATCGCGCCCGCACGTGCGGCGCCGGTGCCGGTGCGCTGACCGCTCGTCACGCGGGTCCACGCGGGCGAGACCGACGTGAAAGGCGCGAGCGAGCTCTCGAATCCGCCTTCGACCGCCGGGACCGGCACGAAGCGGACGTCGTCGATCCACACGGTGTCGAGGCCGCTGTCGGTGGTGCCGTCCTTCGTGTAGCGCCACTCGACGGTGTGCGCGCCGGCTGCGATCGGGATCACCCGCGCCGTCCACGGCGTCGTTCCCGACCACCGACCTCCGAGCACTCCGTCGATGCGCACCTCGAGCCAGTCGTAGTTGGTCTCGGTGCTGGTGCGGCTGTGGAAGCTGAGCCCGGTCGCCACGGGGGCGGTGATCGACGCGGTGAGGGTCGACGTCTGCGAGCCTCCGATGCTGCCGCTCTGCGCGGAGAACGTCCCGCTGTTCCGATCCCCCGACGTCACGATCCAGCCGCTCGCGCCGCCGGGCGTCCAGCCGGCGGCGAACGCGCCGCTCTCGAAGCCTTCGATCAGGCGCGTGGTGGGTTCCGCGCCGCACGTTCCGTCCGCCGAGCACACCCCGGTCGCGCACGTGGTGCACTCCGCGACGTTCGTGCTCCGACACACGCCCGCCATGCACGTCGACGAGACGCAGTCCATCGCGTCCACGTCGCAGCTCGTGCCGTCCGTGCGCGCCATCGTCGTGCAGGTGCCCGTGCCCGGCATGCACACGCCGACCACGCAGGGGCCGTCCATGCCGCTGCAGTCGACGCCGAGGCAGCGGTCGCCCGCGTCGATGCCGCCGTCGACCCCGCCATCGACTCCACCGTCGACTCCACCGTCGAGATCTCCGCCGTCGAGGTCCCCGCCGTCGAGCTCCACGACGATCACGTCCTCGCCGCCGCCGTCGTCGAGACCGCCGTCCTCTCCGCCGTCGTCGTCGGTGCCCGTGTCGGGCAGCTCCAAGTACGCGTCGAACGAGGCGTCGGTCTTTCCGGAGGTTCCGCCACCTTCGGCGCAGGCGACGAGCGACACACAAGCGAGGGCAAGGAAGCGCATAGGAGTGGGACCATACAAGTCGTGCGCGCATCGCGCATGCCGAAGCCGGGGGACCCCTCACGCACGGAACGTCGCTCTCGTGTCCTCGAATACGGGCGTCCGTGGCTCGCGGAGTCCGTGCTCGAGCATGCCGCTCGTGTACGAGCTCAGTCGATCACCGGCATGGCCCCCGCGAGAGACTCCACGAGGAAGTCGAGCACGTCCGCGCGCCCGTCTTCGTTCTCGAACGCCACGAAGTGTCCGTCGACGCCGACCGGCGGCACGTACGAGCGCAGCCCGAAGGTGTAGGGCGCTCCTTCGATCGACACGTTCCCCGCGAGCCCCGGCTCGACCTGCACGAGCGGCAGCTCCACCGCGCGCGGCGCCACGTGCGGCAACCCGGCCGCGACCGCGCGCGCCTCTTGGACCGCGCGTGGCGTGTACGTGTCGCCGTCGCCGTAGGTCGTGAAGTGGTGGCGACCGACCACGCCTTCGATCGGACGCCGAGCGTAGAGCTCGACGTGGTTCACCGGATCGGCGGCGTCGAAGACCATCTGGAAGAGCGAGAGCACCGGGTGGAAGTCGCCCGCCGCGAGCCGTCCGCCTCCGTCCGCGTCGAGCAACGCGAACGGAACGATCGACGCGATGTCGGTGGGCGACGTCTTGTTCAAGAGCGAGAGCGTGAGATCGCCCGACGCGCCGCTCAGGACCGCGGCCACGAGCGCGCTCTCGTAGGGCACCACGAGGTCGGCGTGGATCGCGCCCTGCGAATGCCCGAAGAGCGCGATGGCCGAAGGATCGAAGCGCACCTCGCCGACCGGCGAAGTCGGCAGGCCACTCTCCGTCGCGAAGCGGATCAATGCGAAGAGATCCGCCGCGCCCTGCACCACGTTGTCGCGCGCCGCGCGTGGGTTCTGCACGTTGAAGAACAAGACGTCGGGGCTCTCCGTGCTCGTCCCGCGCCGCGCGCCGTGTGCGGGCAGATCGATCGCGAGCGTCGCGATCGGCAGCGGCGCGCCCTCGTGGGTCGCGGTCGCGAGCACGCCCGCGAAGCCGTTGCGCGCGGCGTTGCGGAACGAGCCGCCGGTGCCGTGGCCGACGATCACGAGCGGCCAACCTGCTTCGGGCATCGTGCCGTTCGGGACGGTGAGCGCGAAGCACACCGAGTCGGTCGCGGCGACCTGCGGAGCTCCCGCGTTCCAGACGATGTCGCCCCCGTCGCTCGGCTGCAGGTACGGCGCGGTGCCGCGCTGGAACCGAGGCAACGCGATGCGTCCGTGCAGCTCCGTGTAGGTCGCGCCGTCCGCGCCCACGCAGCTCCGCTGATCGCTGCCGTCGTCGCAGGGCGAGGTCACGCCCGCGCCGCAGGCCACCACGTCGCTCGCGGCCGGCAAGGGCGCCGCGTGCACGGCGGCGCGCAACGCGCCGTGATCGGGCGCGCTCTGCGTCGTGAAGACCGTCGCGACCAGCACGTCGTCCAAGCCGAGCGTCGCGTCGTCGGCGAGGAAGCTCCGCAGCGGCGCGTAGGCGTTCCATGCGTTCGTCAGCGCGGCGTCGCTCGGCGCGCTCTCGGACAAGAGCGCGTCGAGATCCGCGTCGCGCGCGAACGAGCCGCCCGCCGCGGGCACCACGTCGCGCGTGACGACGAGCGCGTACGTCGTGCCGGCGCGCAGTGGATCGCCGTGACCCGTGCGCACGCCGAGCCAGTTCTCGCAGAGGTAACGCGAGATCGGTCCCGCGGTCGTGAGCCAGCCGAGCCCGCGCCGCGCGCCGCGATCGGGCGAGTCGGGATCGACGTCGACCAGGTGGAGCGCGCCGCCCACGCTCTCCCAGTCGTACGGCGCGCTGAAGCGCACGTGCATCGCGGTGTTGCGACCGAAGCCGTCGAGGTCTTCTTCGGCGACCTCGACGTAGCGGCCGAGCACGTCGAGCGGCAGCGTCTCGCCGGGTCCCGGGAAGGGGCTGAGGTTCAACGATCCGTCGGCGTTGCGCCGCGCGTCGTTGGGGAAGGGGAGGCGGAAGAAGTCGTCGGTGCTCTCCGCACGCGGCACGCGGAAGTACGCGGTCGGCGTCGCGACGTCGGTGCCGCAGTCGACTCCCGGCCAGAAGGGGATCGTGGGCGGCGTCGGTGTGCCGGCGGGCAAGGGCGGCGGCGAGACACACGCGAGCATGCCGTTGGTGGAGGTCACGCAGCTCAATCCCGCCAAACAATCGCGGTTGTTCGTGCAGCTCGCCTGGAGATCGCCGGTGCCGGTCGCCTCGCAGGTCGGATAGAAGCCCGTCACCTCGCACGAGAGCCCACGCTCGCAGTCGGCGGTCGACGCGCAGGTGCCGCCTTCGGTCACGTCGCCCGACGGCGTGCACGTGCGGTCGCCCGCGCAGAAGAGCCCTTCGCCGCAGTCGCCGGTGAGCGAGCAGACGGAGCCTTCGATGCCGCTACCGCTCGGCTGACACGTGCCCGCGCTCGCGCCGTCGGTGGCGCACACGAGCCCCGAGCGACACTGGCCGACGTTCTCGCAGGCTTCGCCGACGCCACGCCCCGAGACGATGGGCGGCGGATCGCCCTTGTCGAAGAAGTCGCACCCCACGAGCGCGAGCAAAGACGACAGAGCCGCGAGCATCGGCGACGTGCGCATTCGAACCTCCCCAGCGAGCCCGGGTGCCGAGCCTCACTGCAGGATTTCACCACGACCGGACGCCTCGCGAAAGACACCTCGTCGGATTCGACGGCGTTCGTTCGAGCCATCGAGGTCCGACGAGAGCGCCTCTCGATGGATCCACCGGGGCCCGTGGATGCCGACGATCGCACGACCTTCGGCGGCTCGAACGGCTACTCTCGCGCCTTCCATCGACCGCCCGCGACGCCCTCGAGCCGCTCGCGACGCGTGACCTCTCGAATCCCGTGCAAGCGTTCGCCGAGCAGTACCTGGTCCCCGCGCAGCTCATCCTCGCCATGCTCGGCATGGGCGCGACGCTCCGGGTCGCCGACTTCGCGCAGGTCGCGCGTCATCCGACGGGGGTGCTCCTCGGGCTCACGCTCCAGCTCGTGATGGTCCCGCTCCTCGGGGTCGCGCTCACCCTCGCGTTCGGGCTCACCCCCGGTTTCGCGGTCGGCATGTTGCTCATCGCGTCCGTGCCCGGCGGCGCGATCAGCAACCTCCTCACCTTCCTCGGCAAGGGCAACGTGCCGCTCAGCATCGCCGTCACGGTGGTGAGCACCTTCGGCTGCGCGCTCACCGCGCCGATCGTGCTGCGCCTCTTCGCGTCAGAGTTCTTGCCGACCGACTTCGCGCTCCCGATCGGCCGCCTCGCGATCGAGATCGCGGCGTATCTGATCGCGCCGCTCCTCGTGGGCATGGTGATCCAGCGCGTGTGGCCCAAACACGCGCAGGCGGTCTGCGATTGGAGCGTGCGGCTGAGCATCCTCGCGATCGTGCTCATCGCGGGCAGCTCGCTCGGCACGGGGCGCATCAAACCTTTCGACTACGGCATCGTGCCGCCGCTCGCGGTGATCACCTACGCGACGATCCACGCCTACGCGACGCCGCATCTCCTGCGCGTGCTCGGCCGCACCGACGCGGATCAAATCGCGCTCGCGGTCGAGGTCACGGTGCGCAACTCCAGCATCGCGCTCCTCCTCGTGGGTCGCTTCTTCCCTGGTCAGCCCGAACAAGCGCAGGTGCTCTACGTGTGTCTGCTCTACGCGGGTGTCGCGACGCCGATCGTGCTCCCGCTGCTCTATCTGCACCGACGCGGCTTCTCGCCCGCGTTGGGTCGCGCGCGCCGCCCCTCCTGACGACTCCTCGGTTCGTTCGCCGACGGCGGCTGACCCCGCCGACTCGAGCGACAAGTCGGCGAAGCCGACCAGCAAACTGCTACAAAGGACGCCCATGAGCGATCTGGTGAGCGCGGACGGTTTCAAGCAGGCCCTTCGGCGTTGGGCGAGCGGCGTCACGATCCTGACCTCGAAGGCCAACGGCGAGATCCACGGCATGACGGTCTCCGCGTTCGCGAGCGTCTCCGCGAGCCCGCCGCTCGTGCTCGTCTGCACCAACACCTCGTCGACCACGCACGCGGTGATTCTCGCGGGCGGCGTCTTCGGCGTGAACGTGCTCGCGTCGGATCAGGCCGAGCTCTCCTCGCGCTTCGCCTTCGGCGATCACACCACACGTTTCGAGGGCGTCGGGTTTCGCGAAGGCCGCACGGGCGTGCCTTTCCTCGACGGCTGCCTCGCGCAGATGGAGTGCCGCGTCCGCAGCGCGCACCTCGAAGGCACGCACAGCATCTACATCGGCGAGGTGCTCGACGTGGTGGTGCGCGAAGGAGAGCCGCTGCTCTACTTCGACGGCGGGTACCGCACGCTCGCGCCGAAGGTTGGTTGAGGGCTGCGTCCGGCTCAGCGTGGCGACGCGCTCGGGTTTCCGCCGTCGACCGTGACGGTGCAGCCGGTGGTGCTCTTCGCGAGGGCGAGGAACAAGAACGCCTCCGCCACGTCGTCCGCCGTCACCTCGCGCTTCAGGAGGTTCGAGCGGAAGTACGCGTCGGCGTCGAGCCCTCGCGCGGCCGCGCGCTGCGCGACGAAGTCGGGCGGGAGCAGGGCGGTGCGGATCCGATCCGCGTTGACCGCGTTGCTGCGGATGCCGTGTGCGCCTTGCTCGGCCGCGTAGAGCTTCATCAACGCGATCAGCGCTGCCTTCGCGGCCGCGTAGGGACCGAAACCCGGTCCCGGATCGAACGCGGCCTTCGACGCGTTGAAGAGCAAGAAGCCACCCGCGCCCTGGCGTCGCAGCACCTTCGTCACCGCGGCCGCGAGGCTCTGGTGCGCGAAGAAGTTCACCTCGAAGCTCGCGCGCACGGTGGCGTCGTCGACCTCGTGCATCGTCCCCTGCGGCGCGATGCCCGCGTTGCTCACGAGCCCGTCCACGCCTCCGAAGCGGCGCACGACGTCGTCGATCGCGCGGGTCACCGCAGCGGCGTCGGTCACGTCGAGCGCGACCGCGTGCGCCTTCAGCGGCGCCGCAACCGCCGCGAGCTTGTCTTGCTCGCGATCGAAGAGCGCGAGCTGCGCTCCCGCCGCGGCGAAGCGTCGCGCGGTGGCGGCGCCGATCCCGCTCGCCGCGCCCGTCACGATCACCACACGTCCGTCGAGCGGCTTCGAGCTCGACTTGCTACCCGAGTCGGCGGGGTCAGCCGCCGACTTCCCAAGCTTGGCCTGCTCGAGCGACCAGTACTCCATGTCGAAGACGTCGCCGAGCGGCAGCACCTCGTAGCGCCCGATCGTCTCCGCCATCTCGACCACGTCGATCAGGTGCTCGTGCAGATCGGCCGCGATCGCCGCGTCCTTCGGCGACGCGCCCGCGCAGACGAGCCCGAGGCCCGGGATCAGGATCACGCGCGGATCCGGATCGAGCGGCTTCACCGTGCGGTTCTTCGCGGCGGATTCGGTCGCCACGTACTCGCGGTACGCCGTGCGGTACGCGTCGAGCTTCGTGTCCACCTCGCGCGCGATCGCGCCTTCGTCCATCGCGCCGTCGAGGGCGAGAACCATCGGTACACGCTTGGTGCGGATCACGTGATCCGGGGTCGGAGTGCCGCGTTGCGAGACGTCTTCGAGATCCTCGCGACACAGGTACGCCTCGATCGCGTCGCTCGACCGGACGTGCAGCACGGTCGGCCGCGTCTTCGCGAGCGCGCCGCGCAGGATCGGGAGGATCGTCGTCGCGTCGAGCGTCGGCTTCGGCGCGCGCGGGACCACGGTCGCGCGGTGCTTCTGCACGAAGCGTTCGGCGAGCGTGACCGCGTCGACGTGACGCTCGTACGACTCCCGCGCGGTCTCTCCGAAGGTGAAGAGCCCGTGCTTGAGGAGCAGCAGCCCCAACACGCGCGGATGCGCTTCGTGCACCTCCGCCGCGAGCTTCGCGAGCGCGAAGCCCGGCATCACGTAGGGCACGATCGCGAAGGTGTCGCCGAAGACCTCGCGCGCGATCGACTCCGCGTTCGGTTGATCGACGAGCGCGAGGATCGCGTCGGCGTGCGAGTGGTCGACGAACTTCGGCGCGAGGAACGCGTGCAGCAGCGTCTCGACGGAAGGGTTCGGCGCGCTCGCGTCCAGCAGCCGAGTGCGCTGCGCGTTCACCATCGCCTCGTCGTCCATCGCCGCGCGCGCGCGCAGCTTGCGGAGCCCGTCGAGCCGCACCGCGGGCAGACCGGCGGGCTCGATCGCGTCGAGGTCCCAGCCGCTGCCCTTCACGCAGAGCACGTCGACGAGCTCCCCCGCGTCGTCCACGAGGCGGGTCTTCACGGAGGTGTTGCCGCCGCCGTGCAGCACCAGCGCGGCTTCGCTCCCGATCAGGCGCGACGTGTAGACGCGCAGCGCGACGTCCTCGTTGCTGTTCGGGAGACTCGCGTACCGCGCCACGAACGCGCGCGCCTCGTCGTCGGACCAACGGCTCTTCATCGCGCGCGAACGTACGCCGAAAAGGGAACGCCGATCGAACGTTCAGAGAGGGGGTCAACGGGCGGGAAGAACTAGCGCAGGAGCGTTTGGATCTGCTGCTCGAGCTCGCGCGCGTTCGAGGCGCGGTAGCCCTCGTGCACGTGTCGCACGACGCCGTTGCGATCGATCAAGAACGTCGAGGGCATGCGCGGCGGCTCGTAGCGACCGGCGACCTGGTGCGCGCCGTCGTGCACCACCGGGAACGTGAGACCCATGCGGTCCTTGAACGCGCGGAAGTCGCGTTCGTTGCGATCGATGCCCACGCCCACGACCACCACGCCGCGCGAGGCGTACTGCTCGTGCAGACGCTGCAGCACCGGCAGCTCCTCGCGACACGGCGCGCACCACGAGGCCCAGAAGTCGACGACCACGACCTTGCCGCGCAGATCCGCCATCCGGATCGTCTGGCCGTCCGGGGTGCGCAGCCCGATCTCGGGTGCGCGTTGTCCCTCGTCGAGCGCGGACACCGAGGCCGCGCCGAGGACGGTCACACAGAGCAGGCTGAGGATCAGGGCCAAACGTCGCATCTCGTTTCCTCCGCGGGGTGGGTCTTCGCTCGAGTCGGTGGGGTCTTCGAACACCATCGTTCGAGCTGGATGGACGACTGAGCAACGTTCGTACCGCGGCCCGGAGACTGTTGACCTCGCTTCGCTCTCGAGGGCGCGAGCGCCCGATCGCTCGGAGGCGGCTCACGACGCCTGCGCCTCGACCTGCTACACCCGCCGCGCATGAAGGGACGGCTCTTCCTCGTCACGGGCGCGTCGGCCGGCATCGGCGCCGAGACCGCCAAAGGCCTTGCGGCGCGCGGGGCGGACGTGTGGATCGTCGGTCGCAACCCCGAACGCACCGAGCGCGTGCGCGCCCTGCTGGAGCAGGCGGGAGCGAGAGACGCGCGCGCGTTTCGAGCCGACTTCTCGTCGCTCGCGGACGTGCGGCGCCTCGCGGCCGAGATCCGCGCGACCGGGCGCCCGCTGCACGGCCTCGTGAACAACGCGGGCCTCTGGCACCAAGAGCGTCACGAGAGCGCGGAGGGCTTCGAGGACACCTTCGCGGTGAACCACCTCGCGCCCTTTCTGCTCACGCACCTCCTGTTGCCGAGCTTGCGCGAGGGCGCGCGCGCGTCTTCACACGCGGGCTCGAACGGTGAAGCGCGCATCGTCCACGTGAGCTCGCGTCTGCACGAACAAGCGGGCAACGTCGGCACCCTCGCCGGTCGCCTCGTGCACCTCGCGGGCGTGCTCAACCTCCCGCGTCCGCCGCTCGGCCAGCCCGGCTTCGACTTCGACGACCTCGCGATGCGCCGCGAGTACCACGGCCTCGCCGCCTACGCGCGCAGCAAGCTCGCGCAGCTCCTCTTCTCGAACGAGCTGTCGCGTCGACTCGAAGGCAGCGGCGTCACTTCGAACGCCGTGCATCCCGGCAGTGTCGCGACCGAGGTCACGCGCGAGAGCCCGCTCCTCGCGTTCGGACAGAAGCTCGTCACCGGCATCCTCAAGACGCCCGAAGAGGGCGCGGCGACGACGCTCTTCGTGGCCAGCGATCCGAGCGTACGCGGCAAGAGCGGCCGCTACTTCGCCGACTCGGCCGAGAAGGAGCCCGCGAAGAGCGCGACCTCGGTGGAGGACGCGCGTCGTCTGTGGGCGCTCTCCGAACGCATGGTCGAGCTGCGCCCCGAAGAGCGCGGCGTCTGATCGCAGCTTCTGCGGAGCGTCGTTCGATCACGCGCGCGTCGTTCGAGCACGCGCGCGTCGTTCGATCACGCGCGCGTCGGTCCGACGACGTCGTCGACGGGGCTCGCGTCGTTCGTCTCTCGCAGCTCCAGCACCGCGTGCGCCAGCTCGTCGAGCGCGGGCTGCATCTGCAGCGCGAGCGCCCACGGGTGCGGCACCGCGTCCTTCGCGACCATGAGCCCGATGTCCACGTCGCCGCGGTAGCTCATCACCGTCACGTTCAGGCCCGCGCCGTCCATCACGGGGCCCATCGGGTAGGCGGCGAGTAGCTCCATGCCCGCGAGGTAGATCGGCACCGGCGGCCCCGGCACGTTCGAGATCACGAGGCTGTGGATCGGTCGATGCCGCTCCGCGAGCCGTAGGCGCGTGTAGAGGTTGCTCGCGAAGCTGAAGGTCGAGGTCGGCGCGAGCTGCGCCCACTCCTGGATCAGCACGCCCCCGAGGGTCTCGTGCTCGGCCTTCGCGCCCCGCGTCGCGCGCATGATCTGCTCGAGGCGCGCGCGGGGATCGTCGAGCTGCGTGGGCAGCGGCACGAACATCGCCGAGACCTTGTTGTTGCCCGAGCCCTTCATCGTCGAGATGGGGCACGTGGCGACGAGCGGCTCCGCAGGCAGATCGTGCATCTCTTCCAAGTACCGTCGCAGCGCGCCCGCGATCACCGCGAGCAAGACGTCGTTCAGCTTCGCGTCCGGCACCGCGTTCTTCACGCGCTTGAGCTCCGCCAGCGAGAGCCGCCCGAGGGAGACGTCGCGCGCGGCGCCGATCGCGTGGTTGAAGTGCGTGCGCGGCGCGGTGAAGGGCGTGCCGCCCTTGGTCTCGTTCTCCGGATCGAGCCGCTTCTCCACCACCGCGCCCATCGCCTTCGCGGTGCGCTTGGCGAGATCGAAGAGCTTGCGCGGCTGCGCGAGCCGCTGGAGGGCCGCGTGCCGCAACATCTCACCGTCCGGCGGTGGCGGCAGGCTTTCCACCGTGCGGGTCGGCTTCTCCATCGAGCGACCACGGTCGATGTGGAAGAGGCTCGCGAGCAGGCCCGCGCCCATCATCCCGTCGACCGCGCAGTGGTGGATCTTCGCGACCATCGCCACGCGCCCGTGCTTGAGACCCTCGACCACCCAGATCTCCCAGAGCGGACGATCGCGCGGCAGCGGGCGGCTCGTGATGCGGCCCACGATCGCGCCGAGCTCGCGTCGACCGCCGGGAGAAGGGCAGGTGACGCGGCGGAGATGGTGGATCAGATCGAAGTCGGGATCGTCGACCCAGTGCGGATGGTCGAGACCGAGCGGATCTTCGAGGAGCTTCTTGCGGAAAGGCGGCATGAGCTGGAGCCGCGCGCGCAAATGATCTTCGAGCGCCTCGAAGCGGTACCCGCCCGGCGTGTCCTTGGGATCCAGCACGGCGCAGAGCGCGACGTGCATGTGCATCTGCGGCGTCTCCAAGTAGAGGAACGCCGCGTCCAACCCTGAGAGCTGCTCCAAGCTCCGACCTCCGACTCGACAAGTCGGCGGCTGACCCCGCCGACCCCGACGACAAGGGTGGGGCAAGCGCGCGCGGGTCGGAAGGGCGACGCGCACGCGAAGTCACGCGAACCCTCGCGAGGCACCGACCCAGCCCGGCCGAAGGGAGCCCCAAGAGCGCGCTTCGTAGGCGCAGGAGCCACGTGTCTAAGGAGTTGTCTAAATTTGTATCTCTTTGTTTTCAGGTGTTTACGTCGGTGTGTCGACGTGTGGTGCTGGGTATCTAGACAAATGATGCACAGAATGCTAGACATCGTTCGAGGTCGTCCATGAAGCCCCTGCTCACCCTCGTCCCGCTCGTGTCCCTCGGCTGCGGC
>CALJLK010000202.1 GCA_937982655.1 uncultured Sandaracinus sp. | reverse complement strand
GCGTGGAGCCGATGGACGAAGTGAGCGAAGGCTCGTGGGAGGGGGCCCCATCGGGGCTTCCTGGGGGAGGGTCTGGCGACAGACCCTCGAGAAAGCTGACCCGCACGTGGAGTGCTATGCACGCGCGATGATTCGCGCACGCGCTCTCTCCCTCGTGCTGCTGCTCGCTTGTGGCGGCGCGCGCTCCTCGACGACGACCCCGCCCGATGCGGCGCCCGCGCTCGATCGGCTCCGCTTCAACCAGCTCGCGCTTCGGCTCGATCTGCCGCTCCTGTGGGAGGTCGATCGCGACGCCGACGGTGAGGCCGATCCGGACGAGATCGTGTCGCTCGACTTCTACGGCCGCCGCGTGACGTGGGTGCGTGACGGCGCGTTCACCGCCGAGTACGGCGAAGCGCTCGAGTCGATCCGCAGCGCCGCGCGCGACGCGGCACCCGAGGATCCGCGGCTGCGTCGCCTGCACGACGAGCTCGACAGCGCGGCGCCGACCTTGCTCCGCACCGATCTGACGACGCTGCCGGCTGCGCACCGCACCTTCGCCGAGCGCATGCTCGAGGTCGGCGCGCTCGTCGACGCGCTCTACGCGACGCAGGTCGGCATGGACACGCTCGCGTCGCGCGTGGCGGGCGACACCGCGTCGCGCGCGGTGTTTCGTCGCAACTGGGGTGTGCGCTGCCTGTCCGCCGCGTTCGAGTCGGACCCGGAGTGCACGGCCGCGCCCGGAGTGAGTGAGCAGCCGGTGGGCGTCTACCCCGAGGCGCTGCAGGCGACGGAAGGCTTCTGCGCGCGCCTCGAAGCGGCGGGCGGCGAGCTCGTCGATCCCTTCACGGTGCTGGTGGACCACGACGGAACGCTCGCCGCGGTGCCCTACACGACCGCGTACGCGCCGCAGATGGGCGCCATCGCGCGCGAGCTCCGCGCGGCTGCGCTCGCGATCGCGTCCGACCCGAACGAAGCCGCGCTGGTCGCGTACCTCTCCGCGGCGGCGACCGCGTTCGAGACCAACGACTGGGTCCCGGCCGACGAGGCGTGGGCGGCGATGAACGTCCGCAACAGCGCGTGGTACGTGCGGGTCGGTCCGGACGAAGTCTATTGGGATCCGTGCTCTCTCAAAGCGGGTTTCCACTTGACGCTCGCGCGCATCGATCGCGAATCTCTCGTCTGGCAGGACCGCCTCGCGCCAGTGCGTCAGGACCTCGAGACTTCGCTCGCTGCCCTCGTGCCGGGTGTCTACGAGGCGCGCGACGTCGGCTTCCATCTGCCGGATTTCATCGCGATCGTCGCGAATTTCGGGGACGATCGCGACGCGTTCGGAGGCACCCTCGGTCAGAGCTTGCCGAACTGGGGTCCGGTGGCGGAGGAGAGCCGCGGTCGCACCGTCGCGATGACCAACCTCTACACGGATCCGGACAGCCTCGCGCGCCGACGCGAGGTCGCGGCCAGCCTGCTCTCGCCCGAGACCTTCGCGGCCTTCACGGACGACCTCGAGCCGGGCTTGGTCTCCACGATCCTCCACGAAGCGGCGCACAACCTCGGGCCCGCGCAGGAATATCGTGTGAACGGGCGCGACGACACCGCGATCTTCGGGGGTGGAATGGCGTCGATGCTCGAAGAGCTCAAGGCCCAGACCAGCGCGCTCTTCTTCTTGGAGCTCCTGAACGAGCGGCAGCTCTGGGATGCGACGAAGATCCGTCAGACCGCGCTCGACTCGATGGTCTGGGCGCTCGGTCACGTGAGCCGCCCGATGTACACACCCGAAGGCAACCGCAAGGCGTACAGCCAGCTCGCGGCCATCCAGGTCGGCTATTTGATGGAGCACGGCGCGTTCCGTTGGGATCCCGAGGCCCTCGCCGCGAACGGCACCGATCGTGGCTGCTTCACCTTGGACTTCGACGCGTTCCCGCGGGTGGCGCGCGCGCTCATGACCGAGGTGTTGCGCATCAAGGCGACGGGCGACGCGGCGGCGGCCGAGGCGCTCGCGGCGCGGTACGTGGACGGCGACGTGGTGCCGATGGCGGCGGTAGTGGAGCGTCACCGTCGCGCGCCGCGCGCGACCTTCGTGTACGCGATCGAGCGGTGAGCGCGTTTCCCACCCACGCCGACGGATCGCGCCGTGGTTCGGGCGCCGAGAGCGTCCGCGGCGCGTCCACGACCGGCAACTGGTACGTGCGAGCTCTCCCGCGTCCGTCACGTGCCCACGATCGGTCGGTGATACTCTGCCGCGTCGATGGGGGCCCTGGTGACGACCGGTGACGAACGCTTCTACGCGGAGCTCGGCGAGCTCACGCGCTTCGAGGACGTCGCGAGCCTCGCCGCGTACACGCCGGCGCCGTCGAGCTGGGTGGTGGTGATCACCGACGTGCGCGGCTCGACCAAGGCGATCGAGGCCGGCCGCTACAAGGACGTGAACGCGCTCGGCGTCGCGTCGATCGTCGCGGTGCGCAACGCGATCCCGGACGTCGAGATCCCCTTCGTGTTCGGCGGCGACGGCGCGACCTTGCTCGTCCCGGGCTCGCGCCTCGACGCGATCAAACCCGCGCTGCGTGGTTTGCAGAAGACGGCACAGAGCGCGTTCGACCTCGGGCTCCGCGCGGGGCTCGTGCCGGTGTCGACCTTGCGCGAGTCGGGGCACGAGGTGCTCGTGGCGCGCTACCGCGCGAGCTCCGACGCGGTGTTCGCGATGTTCGGGGGTAGCGGGCTCTCGGAGGCGGAGCGACGCGTGAAGGATCCCGAGCTCGGCCCGACGCACGAGGTCGGCGAGGGCGCGGCGTCGGCCGACTTCACGGGCTTTCAATGCCGCTGGCAGCCGATCCCGGCGCGACACGGCGAGGTGATCAGCCTCCTCGTGCAGGCGCGCGCGAGCGATCGTGCGTCGGCGGCGGCGATCTACGGCGAGGTGGTGCGGCGCCTCGAGGGCATCGTCGAAGGCGGCGGTCGTCCCGTCGCGGTCGAGAGCCTGCGCCTCGCGACGCAGACCAAGCTCTTCGAGGCGGAGGCGAAGCTCTTGAGCGGTCGCGCGCGGGGCCTCGGCTTCGCGTGGCGACGGCTGCAAGCGAGCACCGTGACGAGCATCGGACGCGTCCTGCTCGCGAAGGGTTGGAACGCGCTCGGCTTTCCCGGCGCGACCTACCGCGAGTCGGTGGCAGCCAACACGGACTACCGGAAGTTCGACGACACGCTGCGCATGGTGCTCGACGTGAGCGCGACCCAGCGCCGCGCGATCGAGGCGTACCTCGCGGCCGAGCACGAAGCGGGTCGGCTCGTGTACGGCGTGCACGCGGCGGACGCGGCCCTGATGACCTGCATCATCACGGATCTGCAGGCCAACCACGTGCACTTCGTGGACGGCGCGAACGGCGGCTACGCGCTCGCGGCCAAGCAGATGAAGGCGCAGCTCAAGGTCGCGTGAGCATGAACGTCGAGCTCGGTCGCCTCGATCCCGAGTCGCTTCGGCAGGCGCTCGTGGACGCGGGGGTGCTCTTCAACACCTACGCCACGCGCCTCTTCGACGAGGGCCTCGTCGCGCCGAGCCCTGCACGCACGCCGGTTCGGGTCGTCGTGCGCAGCGCGGCCGAGCTCGGCGCACCCGAGGGCGACACGCTCGACGGACTGATCGAACGTGCGCGCACGTCGGGCCTCGTGCCGGGTCCGCTCGAGCTGGCGGCCTATCTTCGTCTCGCCTGGCTCGACCAACCCCTCGGCGTGCGCGTCACGGTGCCTTCGCTTCGACCCACGCCCGACGAAACCGCACCCCGCGGCTTCTACCTGCGGCGCGACGAGCACGGGATTTGGCTCCGTGGCTACGTCGCCTCCGACGATTGGGTCTTCCCGCCGACGGAAGCGCTCGCGTTCGTCGGCGGGTGAGGATCTTCGTGGCCGTCGACCCGGCCGACCGAGAAGTCGGCGGCTGACCCCGCCGACCCGGCGAGAAGGTTCTGGCTCGCGCGCCCGTACTTCGCAGGTGAGCGCCGTTCGGGTTAGCGTGGGTGCTCGAGTACACCCGCCCGCGAGTTCGTTCCGGGTTGCCGTGGATGATCGGCGTGGAGGTCGTTTGCCGCGCCGACGAAGGACAGGCCGAAGCCTATTCGAGATCCGGGTCGAGGGCCGCGGATACCCGGAACGAACTTGCGGGCGGGTGTACTAGCGAGAGGGGATCCGCGTCGTTTTCCAGACGTGTCCTCCAGAGGGGTTGGGATGAGGAAGAGCTTGCTTCTGTTGGGCGTGATCGCGTCCGTGGCCACGCCGCGATCCGCGCACGCGTTCTCCACGCGCGTGCACATGAAGATCGCCAACGACGTGCGCGAGGCGCTGATCGCGAGCGGCGACGGGACGATCACGTTGCAGTGGTCGGGCGCGCGGGTTCGGGTCGCGGATGTCGACGCGCAGGCGATCATCAACCAGCCGCTCGCGTTTCGCGCCGGCGCGATCGGGCCCGACAGCTTCGTGTTCCCGGGCATGACCGACGCCACACACGCGCTCGGGCAGAACCCGTTCGTGATGTGCGAGATGCTCTATCAGGACGCGGTCGTCGAAGAAGAGCGCGCCTTCGCGCTCGGCTGCTTCCTCCACGGCACCACCGACGCGATCGCGCACCACTTCGTCAACCACTTCACCGGCGAGACCTTCACGCTCAACCCGCTCTCCGCGGCGCGCGAGTCCGACTTCTCGAACGTCGTCGGGCACATCGTCACCGAGTCGATGATCCAGCGCGCGTTCTACCGCGCGGAGCCGAGCGACTTCTCGGCGGGCGCCCTCGCGCTCGACCTCCCGCAGGGCTTCGTGCGCCGCAACTACCACGACACCCGCAGCCGCCTCTGGCAGCACATGATGCGCGGCGCCAACGATCGGCTCGACGCAACGCGCGCGCGCATGCCCGACGCGACGCTGCTGGAGCTCGTGCGATCGACGGAGCTCGCGCCGTGGGAGCAGGTCGGCCTCGCGCCGCTCTTCCTCGCGAACCTGCAAGACAGCCGCGGCGAGCTGCGCGACTTCGTCGAAGCGGAGATCGCGGATCTGCAGAGCCCCGTGAGCGATCGCGGCTCCGAGCTGCTCGTGGGCGCGGGCCCGGACGGCATGCTCTCCACCGAAGACGACACCACCGCGTGCAGCGCGTCGTGTCCGGAGCTCTTCGCGCGCTACCACGTCTTCGTGCGCATCCTTCAGCCGCGTCGCAGCGCGGGCGGCACCGAGCTGCCCTCCGCGTTCGACGCGCTCTCGGACGATCTCGGCCGCCAGCTCGACCTCTTCGTGCCCGCGCTGCTGCAGACGATCGAGAACCTGATCAACGTCCTCAACGCGCCGCTCAGCTCGGAGGACGATCCGGGCTTCGAGCTCTCGATCTCCACCCTCGAAGGCGCGATCGCGCCGATGCGCGCGTGGGTCGAGGCGCTGCTCGCGATCGACTACGACCTGCTCGCGGACGCGATCGTGCCCGCCTGGTACACGCAGCTCTCCAACTTCTTCGACTCGGTCGGAGTCGACCTCACCGTCGGTCGGCTGCTCGAAATCCTCTTCCGTCCCTACGTCGATCAGATCCGCACGCTCATCGAAGAGCGCGTGATCGGTGAGGCCGCCGCCTTCCTCGGGGAGCTCTCGGATCGTCTGCGCGAGGACGGAGACTCCTGGGAGACCCGCGTGGAGGCGCAGCTCGAGGCCTCGAAGCCTGCGACCACCGAAGGCCACGTGCTCGACGACGTGCAGAACGGCGGCCTCTTCGCGTACTCGTTCAACCTCTTCGCCGCGACCCTCGCCAACCGCGAGCTGGTGCTCTCGGTGGACGAGATCGCGAGCGGTCCCGCCTCGTTCGACGCGTCGTACACGCACCATTGGACGCAGGCGGGGCTCTGCGACTACCTGCAGCCCTCGATCTTCCCGGAGGGCACGAGCGTGGGCGCGGTGCTCTCGCTCCGCGACGAAACGATGTTTCATCCCGCCGGATCGGAGGACGATTCCCCGGTGGAATGCCACGACGGATCGCTGACGATGTTCGGCACCCCGACCACGATCTCGTGCATGGTGACGACGTTGGACGCGCTCTTCGACGACCGCACGGGCTCGCTCTCGCGTTCGTATCCGCCGCGTTGGGCGGCGGTGGTTCCGCGGTGTCTGGACATCGTGGTTCCCGGATTGCCGGAGCCCCCGGAGCGACCGGAGACGGATGGAGGGATCGTGGATTCGGACGCAACGGTCGGAAGGGACGCGGGAGAGGACGTCGGCGGGAGCGGCGGAGGCTGCTCGTGCGACGCGGCGGGGGCATCGTCCGGGAACGCGACGAGCACCGCGCCGCTCGGCCTCGGGCTCCTCGGGCTCTTCGCGCTCGCGTGGCGCCGACGTCGCCGGACCACGCGACGTCTGGCGGTCGCGCTCCTCGGCGTGCTGGCCCTCGGTTGCGGCGACGACGACGGCCCGAGCGACCTGGACGGTGGCACCGACGACGCGGGCTCGATGGACGCAACCGTGGAGAACGATTCGGGTTTCGACGCGGGATCCGACGACGCGGGCGATCGCGACGGAGGCCCCGACCTCCGACGTCAGCTCCTCGACGCGCTCGGCGACTCCGTGTGGAACGCCCTGCAGGAGCGCGAAGAGCGGACGGGCTTCGTGGAGCGCGCCTACGAGCACCACTTCTCGGCCACGAGCCTCGAGTGGGGCGAGATCCGCAACCCCTTCGGGCCGGCCCGCATGCGCACGCTCCGCTCGTTCACGGTGAATGCAGACGGACGCACGATCGAATCGATCATCCTGAGCCCGGATGGCTGGCCGCCGCATCCGCAGAACGGCCTTCGTCAAACCTGGGAGATCGAGATCGTCGAGGCCGATCCACGCACGCTCCGATTGACGGATACCGCGACGGATGTGACCGAGGTCTACGTCGAAGGTTCGTGGCCGGAGCCGACGGAAGGTCTCACCGCGGAGCTTCGGGTCTTCGGCGCTTCCGGCGCGGCCTGGGAGGCGTTCTGTGGCGCAGGCTTCACGCTCTCGGACGCGGAGCGGCAGAGCTTCTGGGGCTTCGCGCGCGGCACGAGCTCGGCGCCCACCCTCGACTACGACGTGGTCGCGGGCGCGCCCCTCCTCGAATGGGACGACAGCAGCAGCGGGGCCAACGACTTCTCCGCCGTCGACGTGCACGGCTTCGATCGGCTCGGCGGCACGTTGGTCGACGATCAGTTCAACTTTGCGGTGCGCTACACCGGGACCATCCGGCACCCCGGCGGCAGCTTCGCGATGCGCGAGCAGGACGACGACCTCGAAGACGCGGTCTGGGCCTTCGTGGGCGACCAGGTCGGCAGCTCGAGCGTGGGCGACCTCTTCCTCGAGGTACACAACTGGTCGAACCCGGACGCGACCCCGGACACGGTGACGCGCAGCATTCCCGCGGGGGACGTGCCGATCGAGATCGTGATCGTCCGCTGCGCGATGCCCTTCGACGGCAAGGATCTGCGGGTCGAGATGAACCTCGGCGGCACGGGGTGGCGGCTCGTCGGGGAACAGCCGAGCGATCCGGATCTCGACGACGCGCTCTTCCCACCCGTGCTCTGATCGCGGACGTCGAGCCACGAGCCGGGGATCGCGATCGCCAACGGTCTGCGGAGAGCCACGCGCGAGCGCGGCGCACACGAAGCTGAGCCGTTCCATTGCGAAGCGGGTACCTTCCCGCCGCATGACGCTTCGTGCCTTCCTCGCGGCCTCGCTCAGCGCCCTCCTCTCCGTCGCGTTCGCGTGCTCCGGCACCATGGACGGCACCGACCCGGACACCGACGGAGGCGCCGGCCGCGACGCGGGCGATCGCGACGGCGGCACGACTCCGGGCGAGGACGCGACGGTCCCCGACGTGGACGGCGGCGGGGGCGTCGACGCGGGCCCACCACCGAGCGGGCGCGTGCCGGTCTTCGTCGCACAGGGCCACGCCGGCCGCATCGTGCGGAGCTGCGACGGCGGGGAGACCTGGATCGACGACACCAGCCACGACGACGCGATCCGCTGCTTCACCGACGGCTTCGACTGCGATCACCACCCTGGCGCCGGCAAGGGCATCGTCTACGGACGCGATCACTTCTTCGCGACCTTCGGCTGGGGCCCGCCGGGCGGCGTCTTCCGCAGCACCGACGCGGTGACCTGGGAGCCGCTCCTCGAAGAGACGACCTTCGGCGGCATCGCGGTGGGCACCGAGTCGCTCGTCGCCACCGCCCGCACCGCGCGACGCTCCACCGACGACGGCGACTCGTGGTCGAACGTCGAGACGAACCTCGAAGGTTGGAACGTGCGCCGCAGCGCGTGGTTGCCAGTACCGGGAGGCGAAGGGCTCTTCGTGATCGTCGGCGACGGCGACGGTGGGCCGGACATCGTGGTCAGCGACGACGGCGGCGTCTCCTGGGATCGCCCGACCTTCCCGAAGGGCACCTGCGGCAACGGCCTGCAGACCGACGGCGGCATCGTCTTCGGCAACGGCACGATCGTGATCGTCGGCGGCGACGGGAACGCGTGTCGCTCCACCGACGGCGGCGCGACCTTCACGTCGTCGCGCGTGGCCGAAGGCATCGGCAGCCAAGCGGTCTTCGACGGAGAGCGCTTCTGGGTCTGGTCGCGTGGGAGCGCCTACCGCAGCGCCGACGGCGCGAGCTGGGAGCGCGTGGCGACCACGCCGAACGACGTCGATCCCGGACCGGTCGCGTACCACGCCACCCTCGATCGTTTCGTCGCGGTGCGCGGCGGTTGGCAGACCTGGTACGACCGGCAGGTCTTCTGGCACAGCGAGGACGGCGTGACGTGGACGGTCGCGTCGTCGTTCCGCGGCGGTCACCCCATCCGCTTCGTGACCGAAGGTTGGGCTCCCGAGAGCGCGAGCTGCTCGGCGGAGTGAGAGGCGCTCGGGGTCGGGTGCTTCACGCGCGACGCGAGGCTGGGCGCAAGCCTTCCCGACATCATCGATGGAAAGAACGGAAGCTTCCCTGTCGCACGGCGGCCGCTAAGCTCCGCGCGTGTTTCGGGTTCTGCTCGCGTTCGTTCGCGCGGAGATTCCGCTCGAGACCCTCGAAGGAGGTCAGGAGCTCGGCGAGCTCGGCGCCGACTTCGCGTTCGACGCGGAAGAGAAGGGACCCGAGTGCCAGCGGGTGGTCGCGCGGGTCTTCGACGTGTTGCCCAAAGGTGAGTGGCTGGACCCGGCGATCGAGCATCAGCACGAAGAGCTCGAACGTTTCGGCGCAGCCCGTTCCGACCGCGGCCACGTGAGCCTCGAATCGATCTTCGAAGCCGTCGAAGACGAAGAGCTCACGCAGCGTCATGTACGCGCGCAACCGAGAGCGCGGATTCGAGAGTGAGGCACGCATGGGAGCGTTCGGCACCGGCCCTTTCGACAACGACGACGCGCTCGATCTCCTGAGCGAATGTGTCGACAGCCCGGCGCTGACGCTGCGCGTGGCCTTGCAGGCGGCGCAGGGCGACTACGTCGAAGTGGACGCCGGCGGGCGCGCGTGGGCAGCGGCGGAGATCGTCGCGCTCGCGTTCGGGCGTGGGGAGCTCACGGACCTCCCCTCTTCGGCGGCCGAGCTCGTCCTGCGCATCAAGCCGAACGACACGCTGCGCGCCCTCGCCCTCCGAGCGATCGAGCGGCTCGGGCGAGAAGGATCGGAGCTGGCGGAGCTGTGGGCCGAGTCGCCCGACGACGAATCCTTCCGCGCTCGCCTCGAGGACCTGCGCGGCCGACTCGTCGACGCCGCCTCGGGACCCAAGGCGATCGCCAAGCCGAAGAAGGGCGACGTGCTCGCGGTGGTTCACGACGGTTTCGTGTTCGCGGCGCAGACGATCTCGGCTCGTGAAGTCGTCGTCTTCGAAGGCGCGCTCACCGAGGCCGACGACGACCTTCGCGCGTTGACGGGACGTGCGGGGCATCGCGTCGTCGTGCAACCCTCCGTCGTGCTCGGCGCACGCGTCTTGGGCTCCGCCCCTCTCGCGCGCGTGTTCCGTGGGACCAAGCGATACGCGCACGTCGACCGATTCTCCGTCGCGATCTACGGCGTCGGTGCGGCTCGCGCGCGCGAGCTCGACTGGGTCGGCTTCGACGAGGCCCGCGACCTCGACGTGTGCCACGAGCACGATCGCGCGGAGCTCGCGGCGATCGCGCGCGGCGAGCGGCGGCCGACGCGTGCTCCGTCGCCCGAGCAGCGCCTCGCGTCGCTTCGTGAACGAATGGCCGAAGTCTGGGCTCGCGAGCGAGAGCGGCTCACGCCTCACCCCCTCGCCAGCGCGGTGTCGCTTCGCTGCCTCTTGGATCGTCTCCAGGCGCACCCCGATTCGTTGGTCGTGCGTTGGAGCGACGAGGCGCTGGGCAGTACGCCGCCCTTCGCCAACGTGGAGGAAGCGGCGAAGAGCCCGTGGCCCACGAGCTGGCAGGAAGACCGAGACGCCTCGACCTTCGCCGGCGTCGTCGCTCTCTGGGTCGAGGGCTTCGGCCGAGACGTCTGGCCGAGCGATCTCCCCATCCCGGATCCTCCACAGCCCGCGCTTCTCCCTCAGGCCGTTCAAAGCGCGCGTGTCCTCACGCAGCAACTTCACTCCGTCGAGAGCGGGCTCCGTCAGTTGTGGGAGGCCGGACCGGATGGCGGCGCGGCGTTCCAACACCACCTCGACGCGTTGGACGCCGCGCTGCAACGCGCTGCCGAGAAGCACCCTTGGACCGGAGAGCGCGTCAGAGTCTGGATCCCGCGATACCTCGGGTTCCCGCTGGCGGGGCCAGAGTTCGAAGCCGACCTCGACGCGGCAATCGCCAGCCTGGACGATTGACCGAGACCATCCGTCACGTGAGCCCCAGCATCGCGTCGAACGCCGCACGGTGTGGCTCGACGTCCTCGTGGGTGCGCGCGTAGTAGCCATCCCGAACGGCGATCCGTTCCTCCCGCGGGACGTCCTCGCCCAGCGCGAGCCGTGCCCGAACGAGCGACCACAGCATGCCGACGGGCGGCTCCCCGCGAGTCGAAGCCTGTGCGATGGAGCGTTCGAGCTCGGCCCGCACCGCCGGGAGCGTCGAACACGCGTCGATGCCGACGCGAATCGCCGCCATCAACTCGTCGGTCTGAACCTCCCACGGTGGCAACGGAGCTGGCCGGGTCCACGGCACGGTGATCTCCTTGCCGTCTTTCCACGACACCACCTTCGCCGGGCGTGGCGGGGGCGTCGTGCTCTTCGGCGCGTTGCGCACCGGGCGTGTGTGCGGCACCGGCAAAGGCCCGTCGACCGAGCGCGGAAACGCCCGCGCGAACGCGTCGTCGACGCTGAAGAACGACTCGAAGAGCACGGCGTCCTCGTGGTGACGCCGAAAGTTCACGACGATCCGCACGCCGTCGCGCACGCGGCCGAAGCCGATGCCTGAGGCGCGTCGGCCGGTCACGCGAAAGTCGGGCAGCGCTGGTGCGAGTCGATCGAACACCCGCTTCGCGAACGGCACCTCTGGCGCGACTTCCCCGAGACGCGCCCGCTCCCGGGCCACGCTCTTCCGCGCGAGCTCGAGCGCGCCGGCCCCCTCGGCCGACTCCCCCGACCACGTGTCGACCAACGTGCCCTTCGACCGCGCCGCCAACGTACCGGCGAGCGCACATTGCAGCGCGAGCTCGACCGAGTCGCCGGAGCTGGAGAACGAGACGTCGTCGCTGCCATCCACCTCGACCGAGATCTCTTCGTCCACCACACGCTCGCGAAACCACTCGCCCGCCTTGGCACTCACGCGCAGAGGCAATGCGCCGCCGTCCCACGATTCGAGCGAAAAGCGCGCGGGAAACCGGCATCGAACCCCGACCGCCGCGAGAGCCTCACGCCAGTCTTTCGTCGTGACGGGCTCCTTCGGAGCTCGGACGATCAGGTCGAACGACATCGCACACAGGGTACCCGCGGGCCCGCAGCCCGCGAACGCGCACCTTGCAAGATTGGTGGAACGTCTCGCCGCCGGAACGCGGAGGTACGTGTCGTGCTCTGGCCGTCGCGGACCTCGGCGCCGGCACGGGTTACTACGAGCCGTTCCTCGCAGCGGCGGTGGGTCCACGCGGTCGCGTCCTCACGCTCGACTCCGAGCCCGCGATGGTCGAGCACCTGCGCCGACGCGCCGAAGCCGAAGGACTCGCGAACGTCGAAGCGCGACGCGTCCCCGCGGACGGCCCCGTCGACGCCGTGCTTCGACGGAACAATGTCCGTTTCGTCCGCGTACAACACATGACGACGAGCTCTTCCGCACGGAGCCACGCGTGATCTCGTGGCACCCTCTCGTCGAGGTTCTCGCCGATGCGCCAAGAGCTTCCTTCCGCCGTCCACGAAGAGATCGTCAAGCGCTCCAAGCGAGGCGACGCGCTCGCCGAGGAAGGCCGCTACAAGGAAGCCATCGCTGAATACAACGAGGCGTGGCAGCTCATCCCCAAGCCCAAAGGGGAGTGGAATGCCGCCACCTGGCTCTTGGCCGCCATCGCCGACGCGGCGTTCTTGGGTGGCTTCCTCAAGACCGCTCGACGCGCGCTCGACGACGTCATGCGCTTGGAGGGCTCGGTCGGAAACCCGTTCCTCCACCTCCGCAACGGCCAGGTGATGTTCGAAGAAGGGCGCCTCGACGAAGCCGCCGACGAGCTGATCCGTGCCTACATGGCGGAAGGCAAAGCCATCTTCCGCGACGAGGATCCGAAGTACTACGCGTTCCTCGCGACACGCGCGCAGGGTCTGGAGTAGCCGCGTACGCGCCGACTCCACGACGTGCCGGGCGAAGGCGCCGTCGTGCGGGCGACGGAGGAGCGCCCGGTGGTTGCTTGCCCGAATTCGATGGTTCGGTCGCCTGACGGCGACGCTCACGGGACGTCGGGTCGCTCGGCCTGGCGGCCGGCTCCAAAGACGTCGATTCTCGTCCGGGTCGGCGGGGTCAGCCGCCGACTTCACGCGCTGGGCACCGCGGGCTCGGACGCGTTCGGTCGACGCCGCTTCTTTCGCCCGCCGCGGCCCGCGAAGAGCGAGGGGACGATCGTGTCCACGTCGCCTCGATGCCAGCGCAGGTAGCTCATCTGGCGGCGCAGCTCTTCGTAGATGCGGACCGCGTCGCCGATCGCGCGTCGTCGCAGCTCCGCGGTCGCGGCATGCTCCGACGTGGTGTCGACGGCGGCGGCGTCGACGAGCTCGGCCGCGAGTCGATTCGCGGCTCGAAGGTCGGCGCGCGTGGTGGGCGTGAGCTCGGCGATCTGCGCCCAGTGCCGCTCGAACACGGACACCAGGACCAACACGCTTCGAACGGCCGACCCGTACCCACGCGCATCACGCGTCTTCCGCAACACCTCGGCCGGCAGCAGCCCGCGCGCCACGAGCGCCCGCGCATCCGCGAGCAGGAGCGCGTGCTTCGACACCAGCTCCGCGTGGATCGGCGCGACACTCGGACGCTTCGGCAACCCCTTCAGCATCGTGTCGGCCAGCCTGGCCGCCTGCGCCGCAGGCACGAGCGAGTCGAGGAGCTCGGTGGCTTCGTCCCCGAACTGCGCCACCAGCTCCGGTCGAAACGCTTCCAGGCGATGCGCCGCGCCGACCGCGCGCTGGAAGAGCACCGCCGCGTTCAGGCGCACGGACGGGAGCTTCTTCGGGTCCAGCGCGTCGAGATGGGCTCGACGCGACTCCAGCGCGTCGTGGAACGTGGGCTCCGAACGAAACGAAGCGAGAGGCGTAGGCATCGATGGCTCTCCGAGGTTCGACGTGGAGCCGATCCGAGATGCGCGTCGACGATTCGGATCGGGCTCTCGGACGCGCGAATGCCGAGAGACGCGCGACGAGCCTGCGTATCGACGCGCCGCAGCTCGAGTTGCGTGCCGCGCTTTCGTCGGCGTCGGCGGAGCCTACGAACGTCGTCGCGACGTTCGACAGAGCGTCGAACGAAAGCCGAAGCTCGGACTCGGCGATCACGACACCGCGTTCCTCGGTCGTCACTCGGATCGAGCGGTCCGTGGACTGCCGATCGTGAGTTGAAACTCCGTTCGGCGCTTCTCGAGACCGACGAGGCGAACGTAGAAGCCTCTTTTCGGCCTCTCGTGACCTGCGGCTCACGCAACTCGCCGGCGGACGGCCCGAAGCGTGCGTCTCACGCCGCGCGAGAGACACGACGAGCCTCGCGAGGCAAAGCGCTACGCTCTTCCCCGTGACCCCCAACGTGAGCGCCTACGATCGATTCCGCGCCCTCGGCGCGGTGCTCGACGTCGCCCGCTTCCCGCTTCCCACGAGCGCGCTCCACGAGCTCCCCGTTCGCGCGATGCGCGTCTTCGCCCGACGCCACGACGACTACCTGAAGACCCTCGACGAGGCCTACCTGAAGACGACGCTCGAGGTCGACGAGCTCTTTCGCATCACGCTCGACCCCGACGTGGCGTCCGGGCGCCGGATCCTCCAAGGGCAGGCGATCACCACGCTCGAGCTCTTCGGGCCCGGCTACGACCTCCACGACGACACGATTCGACTCTTCGAGTACCGAGGCACCGCGAGCGCCACGACGACGATGGAAGGGCTCGCGTACGCCCTTCTGAATCCTCCGTACGGCTTGCGAGATCTTCCGCGAAGACTCGACGACGAGAGCTTCGACACCCCGGGCCAACGCGAGCAGGCTCGGATGCGTCAGGTGCTGCGCGAGTTCTGCGCCGAGGTCCTCTCGCTCGAAGATCCCAAGCGCGCCGATCACCTCACGATCCACCGATGGCCGACCGATTGGTCGAGCTACTTCGACGCCGGCACCGAGTGGTGGGGCCGCTTCTGCTGGACGGTCGAAGACCACCGTCACGGGTGGGTCACCGTCCTCGCCGCTTCCTCGACCGACTGATCCACCCGACCAACCAGTGCTCCGCGACCCGCGACCAACCAGCGCCGCGACCGGTCACAACGGCCGACGGAAGACTGGTGGCAGAGCGAGCTCGGGGGATCGACGGAGACTCCGTCAGCGAGACCTGCGATCACGCGCCCCGAGCCGCGCGGCTTCCTCGTTCACGAAGCGTGCGGCCTCGACGACGAGGCGTCGTTCCGCCTCCTCGACGGTCGCTGGCACCGCCTCCTCCACCTGCTCGTAGCGAACGAAGGGCCGCAGACACTCGGGGTACTCGAGGCTGGCGTAGAGCGCTTCGATCTCGGAGAGCGCCGAAGAGACGTCGCGCGTGAGTGCGAGCGCGACGTCGACGACGAGGCTCACGTGGGCGGGCTCGCCGTCGGTGTCGCGCATCGCGAGGCGCTCCACGAGCTCGGTGATCTCGCGGTCCGACGCCTCGCACGCGGCCAACGCGAGCACGAGCGGATCGTCGAGATCCCCGTCACGCGCGAAGCCCACCAGATCGCGGTCGGTCCACGTCCCGGCCCGACGAAGCGCCTGCGCCTCCGACCAGCGGAGAATGGGAAGAATGTCGCGGACGAACGTGTAGTTCATCGAAGTGAGCGCGTGTTGGAGCCCGCTTCGAGCGATTGTCGACGAATCAGTCGGTGCTCGCACTCACCGATCGTGTCGCATCGTGAGCGAGCGTGACGAGAGGCGTGTGGTCGACCCGAGTCGACCCGTCCACGTACGCCGCGGGCACGTCGAAGCCCCAGTCTCTCCCGAAGAGCTGCATCCACGTCCCGCGAACGAGGCGATGCCGGAGGGTGCCGTCTGGTCTCGCCACGATCGTGGCCGAGGCGCGAACGCGCGCGACGACCTCGTAGCCCTCGACCGCGGCGAAGCCGCCGGCCTCGTTTCGACCGTGGAACGCATCCCACGCGAGAGGGAGCTCGCCCGTACACCGCGTGGGCTCTCCGAGGCGACACACGGTCGCGCTCCGTCGAGACCATCCCACGACCTCCGTGTTCTCCCAGTTCACGTACGAGGTCTCGTACTCGACGAGCACCAAGTCGTGCGCCGTCCACGCCGGAGGTCGAAGCACCCGCACGACCCGAGCATCGCTCCCCTCGGTGGGACCCGACGAGACGTTCGCGAGCTTGGCGACGAACCGAAGGCGCGCGTCGGGCAGCGCGTCGGCGAGGTAGAGGTCGGTCCCGTCGAGGTGCCACGTGTCGATCGCGACGAGCCCCGCGCTCGCGGCGACTCGGCGGCAGGTGATCGTTCCCGCGTGGATTTCCGCCGGAGCTCCAGCGAGCCGCGTACAGAGCTGCTCGAACGTCCCCGCGACCGACCCGTCCATGGCGGGCGCGGGCCCGCGTCCCGTGCGATGGAGCCGAACCTCCTGCGCCGCCGCGGTAGAGCTCCACACGATCAGGGCCACGAGGATCGCCTTCGTCGTCGACATCCTCCGGGGAACGGAGAGGCGCTCAGGTGCGATTCCCCGAGCGAACGGCTCATCCCACAATCCGCACCGGACTCGAGCGACGCGGGCTCGCGAACGCACGAAGTGTGGCGAGCACGTCGTCGCGCTCGTCGTGACGTTGTCGCGCTGGGAGACGGGCGAACGCGAAGTCGAGGGGCGCGCGTTCGCGCTGGTCGGGCTCTTGGCGCGCGCGGCTCTCGGGCGCGATGCTCGAGACCTTCGCGTGGGGCGCTAGGATGCCCCCGATGTTTGACCTCGAAGCTCGGGCTGCACAGCTGCGACAACACAACTTTCCACGTCGTGAACCGGTGCTTCGATGGGTGGCCGCTTCTCCGCCGCACCTCTGAGGTGGCAGCTTCCCGCGGCACCTCTGCGAGATTGAAGCGATGAACTCCCTCCGTCTCACGAGCCAGCTCGCGTCCCGATGCGAACGCGAACGCACGACCTACCCATTCGTGGTCGGAGAAGCTGGCTGCCGCTTCGACCGCGTCCTGGGCTTCGCGTCCGCCGACGTTCGACCACGGCACCTGGGCCTCTCCCACGTGATGTCGTTTCGTTTCGAGGAACGGGTCTCGGTCGCGAACGGGCGGGAAGGCGTCGACGCCACGCCCTTCGACGGCTCGTTGGTGCCCACGGAGGGTTCGCACGGCGTGTTCGTGCTCGAGGACGTCGTCGCGTCGACGGCGTTCGGCGGGACGGGCTCGATGGGCAACGGCGCGGCGATGCGGGTGGCGCCGATCGGGGCGTACGCCTCCGACGATCTCGAACGGGTGGCGGCGATGGCGGAGGCGTCGGCGCTCCCGACACACGCGCACCCGGACGCGCGGGCGGGGGCGATCGCGATCGCGGTCGCGACGGCCCACGTCTTCGGGGGCGGCCGCCCGGACGAGCTCTTCGAGGTCGTGCTCGCGCATACCCCGGAGGGCGACACGCGACGTGGCGTTCTCCAGGCGGGAAGCCTCCTGCACCTGGAGGATCCACGGAGCGCGGCCGCGATCCTCGGAAGCGGCCACCGCCTCGTGTCGTCGGATACCGTGCCCTTCTGCATCTGGAGCGTGGCGAAGGGCGCGGACGACTACGCGGCCGCGCTCTGGCGGACGGTCCGCGGCGGCGGCGATCGCGACACGACCTGTGCGATCGTGGGTGGGATCGTGGCGGGTCGTGCGGAGATCCCGAGCGGCTGGCTCGAGGCGCGCGAGCGGTTGCCGGACTGATTCGAACGGTTGCGTCTTACCGACGCAACTCGCGAGCGGAGCGGTCGAGGAGCGCGCCCGTATGTACCGCAGCGCCCTCGAGCCGACCCCCGTCGAGACCTCCGAGTCCGGGCTCCCGATGCCCACGTTCTTCGGCCTCCTCCGGGATGCCTGGCCGACGACCAGGTGGACGTGGCTCGGCGCCGCGTCGCTCGCAGTGGTGTGCATCGGCTTCGCGATCGCGACGGGAATGGCTGGCTTGGCCTTCGTCGGCGTGCTGTCCGCGGTGGTGGTCGGCGCCGCCGCGATCGAGTCGTCGTTCGACGCTTGGCTGTCGTGGGTACCGGATCTCTCGGCGGTGTACTCGACGAGGGAGCTGACGCTCTGGTTCGGCGCGGGCTTGCTCGGCGCGCTCGTGCTCGCGATGGGCCTGATCGTCGCCTTGGTCCTGGCGCTGCCGGAGGAGATCGGGGGGAGGATCTTGATGGAGGCCGGGCCGAAGCTGGTGCTCTTGCTGGTCGCCAGCGTGCTCTACGGCGTGCGCACCACGTTGCGCTGGCGCTACGCGGCGCGGGTGATGCGCACGCGGGTGGTCAGCGACTACATCTGACGTGCTCAGCTGCGAAACTCGCGGAGGGTACGGAGGGCTTCCCGCTCGAGGGGTCCTCATGATCCGCGTAGAGCCGGACCGCGCGTCGAGCGACGCGGCGTCCACGTGTGGGGTCGCGAGAGCTCTCTGGGCGCTCGTGCGTCCGAGGGGCGATGCGCGCCTCGTTCGTCCTCGCGTCGATCTCGATGGTCGCCTCGACCGCATGGGCCGAGGATCCAGCCACGGCGCCTGCTTTGAGCCAGGGCCCAGTTCGCACGTACCTCGTGAGGTAGAAGTTGCCGGGCGCCAGTCTGGAGGACTGACTGTCGACTCCTGCTTCGAGACGCGGAGTTGCAGGTCTGGCGAGCAGGCGCTCCGCAGGTGGCTCGAAGCGCAGGTGGAAACGTCGACCTGACTCAACTTGACCGCTCCGATCGAGGCTCGGACACTGTGTGTGTGGCTGAGCGCGGGTGGTCCGATGTCGACGCTGGGATGATCGAGAGCCTCGAGTTCGACGAGTTCGAGCAGCTCTGTGAAGACATCGTGCGCCTGGAGGCGGACACGCGACACAACGGCGCGCTAGTCGATGGACCTGCGAGAGGCGTGGGCGTCACCGATGGAGGGCGAGATGTTCTGCTGACCGTGAGGCATCGGCCGAAGATCAACCACGACGCCTTCGTGGAACGCTTTCAATGCGTACCGTTGACGCGAGATGAGTTAGTTCAAACGGCATTTAGCTGCAAGACTGGCAAGAACTGGCTCAAGCTCTGCCTACAGGACATCAAGAACAAGAAGCGAGAATCCCGATCGGTGGAAGTGCTTCGCGAGGGTGGCTTCTTCCAACTTTGGATTGCGACGACGCGATCGCCGCTGGACAAGCCCATCCAGGATCCGACAAGCAAGAAGGGTAGTCTCAAGCCGAGGGAGCACATCATCCGCGCCTTCGCGGGGCGGATGCAATGTGCCGTCGATGACATTGCGGATCGCATCGATATCGTCACACCTGACCGCGTTGCAGCTTGGCTTCGGAGCAGAAGGCCGACGAACTTCGATCGATGGTTGGGCAAGTTCGAGCTCAGCCCCGTGCTTCATTCGACGAGGGACTGGTGGCAGCAGCACGAGAACGACCGCAAGCGTCCAGAGCCGTTCCAGCTCGACGAAACGCGACGTGCCATCCAGCGGCAGCTGCTTGCTTGGTTCGGCGGGGACGCGTCTACCACCCGAGCAGCGGAGCGTGTCGCATGGCTCGTTGGCGCCCCTGGTGTGGGGAAGACACGGCTGGTGCTGGACTCGCTCGAGCAACATGATGAAGCACGCGCTGCTGTGAGGGTTGCAACATCGGCCCGTGAAGCACTCGACAACCTCTCGAAGATTTTCGAGAGACACTCTGATCTCCTACTCGTCGTCGATGACTGCGGTGCCGACGACATTGATGAGTTGACGCGCTCGTTCGAGTTCTGGGTTCGCAAACTCGGGTACCCACGCGCGCGCCTTCTAATCCTGTCGCCAGCAAGTCCAGAAGGAACCGAGAGCTCTCCGAGGGTGGGCCAACGCTGGGATCTGCCAGCGCTTACGCAGAGAGCGACCCAAAGCTTGGTCGACGTGTTGGTCGGAGGCAGTGTCTCTCCCGACGACGTGTCGCGCATCGTCGAGTTCTCCGAAGGCTATCCCTGGTTCGCGGCACTCCTCGCTCAAGAAGCACAGGACGTTGGGCGCGCACCCACATCCCTCAGCACCGCCGTGAACTGGGCCTTGGCGTCCGAAAAAGAGTTCCCGGACCCCTCGACGAGGGCCAAGGAACAACGCACGCGTCGTGCGGCGTTGATCGCAGTGTCGGCCTCGTTGGGCGTAGAGTGGAGCTTGCTCACGCCCGCCCGACAAGATGAGCTCGCGCGCGCCGTCGACCTCGACTGGCAGTCGCTCCACGCGGTCGCCGAGGAGTGCCATCGACGTGGTCTGATCCGTCGCCGAGGCGAGTTTCAGTACGTGACCCCACGCGTGCTGGAGCGTGCGATCCTCACGGAGCACTTCGGTCCGCGGGGGCCCGACCGCGGTGGACGGCGCTTCCGCGAGCGCGCACCTACGTTCACCGAAGGTCTCGACCAAGCGTTCACACGCGCGGGTGTCGCCCCCGAAACCGCGCGGGCCGTCGCCGAGTCCGTGCTCGAGGAGCTCGACTGGAGCGGACCGTTCGACCGATGGGCGGCCCGCTTGTCGCCCACGCCTCTTCTGAGCGCGGCGCGAGTGAACCCGGAGGGCGTGGCTTCGCTGCTGCGGGCCCGCATCAGCAATGCGAGCTCGGAGGAACTCCGAGAGTCCACCCGTGGTCGACGTGCGCTGGTGTGGGCGCTGGAGCTGCTGGCCGACCGAAAGCGGACCTTCGAGGATGCGGAAGAGGCGCTCTTCCGATTGGCGGTCGCGGAGAACGAGTCCTACGCGAACAACGCGACTGGCGTGTGGCTCGGTCTGTTCTCGGTCGAGCTGAACACTACGCATCGATCGCTCGACCAACGCCTCGCCTTGCTCTCGCGTCGGCTCGACGACTCGACCGCGCAGGAGCGTGCCCTCGTGATTCGGGCTTTGGTGCACGTGATCGAGCTCGAGCACATGCGTCGGGTCGGCGAACGCCAGGACGGTGACCCGATGCCTGCCACGCTCGAAGAAGCTCGAACCGCACGCTCACGCGCGTGGGCGCTCTTGGCGCGAGCGACGTCTTTGGACGACGTCGGAACTGATGCCCGGTCGGCGATGATCGCGAACCTTCGGGGCATGTGTCGGGTCGGTCTTGCGCAGGCTGCTGCGGACACGCTTCTCGGTGCACTCGACCGGTTCGACGACCAGGAGCGAGCGCAGCTCCGCAGCGCGCTCGACGAGATTCGGCGGTCCGAAGGGCCCGAGGTGTCGAACGAGCTTCGACCACTCGCTCGACAGGTCGCGCCCATGGACTTGCGAGCGAAGCTGCTCGACCGCGTGGCGGGGCATCGGTTCGGTGAGGACGAAGACGAGTGGCTCGACGCCGACCGGGGGGTCGCACGCGAGCTGCTGGTGGCGGAAGACCGCGAACGGTTGTTCGAGCTCGCGTTGGACGAGTCCCACCCGCGAAGCGTGGCATTCGCGTTCGCGCTCGGACGAGAGGACTCAGAGTGGCACGCGCGCACCTGGATGCTCGGGCGCGAAGCGGACCTGCACGGGGCGAGAATCCTCGCGGCGTACCTTTCGGGTCAGCGCGAGGAACAGCGCGGCGTCGAGGTCGAGCGAGTCCTCGACCACTTGGCCGAGCAAGGTGATGTTCGTCGTCTCGCCCTGTGCCTCGCCTCACTCGACGTGACGGATGGGCGGCTCGACCGGCTCACCGCGCTCACGAGCGAACGCCCGCTCGAAGACGAGCTCGTTCTCTACCTGCGCTTCGGGCAATGGCTCAAAGGCGTTTCGGTCCCTTCGCTGAAGCCATTCCTTCGCTCGGTCCTCGTCCCCGAGCGCCCCATTCCGACGTCGTTCGTCCTTCGACAGTGTGCCTTGCGGCTCGAGGCCGATCCGTCCGCGATGGTCGAGCTTCGTGAACTGCTGATCCACGCTCTGGAGCTTGGCGCGACCCTGCAACTCGATAGCCTCGGCGCCCTTTCCTGGCGGGATGGCTGCCAGAGAATCCTGAAAGACGATCTGTCGTTCGTCGTCGGTCTCGCATACCAATCGGCATCGCGCCCTCGTGCGGCCGGTGAGCACGCGTGGGAGATTCTGGCGAAGGCGTCGAGGGAGGATGCGGAGGCCACGTGGAACACGCTGAGCGCCCGGCTAGCGCGCAGAGATTCAGACGCCGAGCGGTTCGTATCGCGAGCACCGTATCGGGGACGCGCAATCGCGCTTCCCGTCGATTCGTGCCTCGATTGGACGGGCCACGATCTTTGGCGAGCCTCGGCGCTCGTGGCGATGACCTCACCGCGCACTTCAGAAGTCCCTCCTATCCTACGCGAGCTCCTCGTGCGCTTCGGCCCGGACGGACCACTTGCGCGCGCGATCGAGCGTTCGGTCTTCTCGACCGAACGTGCCGTGTCCAGCATCGCGCAGTTCAAGCGCGCCCAAGCGGAATCGATTCGGGGTTGGATGAGCGACTCCGCACCGCAGGTTCGTGACTTTGCAGAGAGGCTGATCGCTCGACTCGACGCGGGCGTCGCGCACGAGGAGGCGTTGGAAGAGGTCGAGAAGCTGCGCTGGGCGTAGCTTCTCGACCTCTTCAGCACCGACGCGCAAAGAAGCGACCTCGGAGTCGTCCTGAGCGAGTCGTGTCGTGCGCGCAGCGCAGGACGCGACCTCGCGCGGTGACGAACGCATGCACGTCGCACGTAGGGCTCGGTGATCACCGCGCGCTCCGTCCGAGCGAAGCTCGCCCGGACCGCACCCTCACGATCCTCCCGAAGCACCGTGCGGCCATCGGTCACGCCTCGCGTCGTGCGCTCCGCTCACGACACGAGGCGGACGTACGCACGCCCGGAGCTCCCAGGGCCCGTACGCGCGCGGCTCGTGTCACGCGCGGGAGCTCGTGACGC
>CALJLK010000201.1 GCA_937982655.1 uncultured Sandaracinus sp. | reverse complement strand
GAGCCGACCAGATCGACGAGCGCGTCGAGGGCGCGAAGTCGCGCGATGGGGCTCCCGCGGCGAACGACGCGGCCGAGAAAGAAGATCACCGGGAGCACGATCGGGAAGTAGGTCCCCGCGTGGTCGTTCCCGACCGCGTACAGGAGCCGGTGGTACGAGCGCCAGCGATCGGGATCTTCGGGATTGGCGAGATCGCGAAGCGCGTGCATGACCTCGTCGTCGGTGCTCCACGTCGGACGGGCGTGCGAGCGCCAATCGACCTCGTCGAGCCCAGCGAGCGGATCTGGATCGTAGGGCGCGGCGTGGGGAGCGAACGCGGGCGTCATGCGCGCGACCGCGCACTCGGCTTCGTCGGCTCGCGCGAGGTGGGGTGCCAGCGTCGCGCGATCGTCGAACGCGCGCTCCATCCACGCGTGCCACGCCCACGCGTAGGAATCGATCGCACGCACGTCGAGCGGCTCGCCGAGCACGCTGGGCGGGGGGGCGGTGCCTTCGCGCGCGAGGTAGCCGTAGACTCGCGCGAGGCCAGGGAGCTCGGGAACCGGTCCTCCGTGAAGCGCAGCGACGATCGGTCGCCACTCTTCCGGTACCTCGTGCGACGCGAGCCACGCGGCGTCGCGTCGACGCAGACGGGCGAGGCGCAGCCAGAACGCGCACTCGCGTACGCCCAACGCGCTGTCGCCGCCGTGGAGCGGACGAAAGAGAGGTGGTTCGCCCCGCCGCACCCACGCGGCGTACGCGACGTCGTCGGCGACGCAGCGCTCACGTTCGACGATCGCGTGGCGCTCGTCCTCGGCACCTTCGACGAGCCCGCGCACGACGACGGGCGTCCAGGTACGAGGCGCGACGTGCCGACGGAAGTACGCCACGCGCCACGTGCGCTGCGTCGGCTGGCGATCGAGCCATCGCTTCCACGCGAGGAGGAGCGCTTCGCCCGCACCCATGCGCCATCCCAGGGAGCCGTGTACGAGGTCGGGGCGAAGCTCCCAGGGCGGAACCATCTCGTCGCGCGCGTCGAGGGAGCGGAGGATGATTGCGTCGAGTAGCGAGTCCGTAACCATGTCTCGAGCCATGACGATGGCCGAGGCTCGACGGACCTCCAAACGAGCCATCGACGAAGAGCCCTCGTGTACGTGGGCGTGCGCCGCCGCGAGGGGATCTGCGACACCGCTCGCTTGCGTCGACGTCGGCGCCCGGCCAGTGAACGGGATGCTTCGTTCGCTCGTGCTCGTTTCGCTCGTGTGTTTGGCTTGTGGCTCCGACGACGATGGGCCCGGCGTGGACGCGGGCGATGCGGGCGGAGACGCGGGAGTCGACGCGGGGAGCGACGCGAGCGTCGTGCCGGGGGAGCTCTCCGATTACTGCCGACCGCTCGCGCGCCAACTCTGCGAATCGGCCGAGAGCTGCGGGTGTGGCGAGGTCTTC
The DNA here is from genome assembly GCA_937982655.1 of uncultured Sandaracinus sp. Classification (GTDB taxonomy): domain Bacteria; phylum Myxococcota_A; class Polyangia; order Polyangiales; family Houyiibacteriaceae; genus JACKEH01. The sequence goes on along the minus strand of CALJLK010000201.1, from coordinate 9,236 downwards.
CCGAGCGGCGCGCTCGACGTCGAGGCCTGCGCGGCGCGCTTCGAGGCGACGTGCCTCGAGAGCTGGCAGCCGCTGGTCGCGGCGGGCGCGATCGTGGACGGCGTCGCTGCGACCGAATGCGCGCGTTTGGTGGAGGAAGCGACCGTCGAATGCGCCGCGCCGAGCGGGCTGGCGGCGTTCGCGGTGTGCGCGCCCTTCGTCGTCGAGCCGGTCGCGATCGGGGAAGCGTGCAGCACGATCTATTGCGCGAACGGCGAAGGCTTCTGTCGCCGCGAAGAAGGTCCGACGGGCATCTGCACCACGCGCGGTGCCGAGGGCGAGGCATGCTCCGACATGTTCTCGTGCGCGACGGGGCTCGCGTGCGACGGCGAGCGTTGCGCGCGGCTCGCGGAAGTCGGCGAGGCGTGCACGCAGCCGAGCGGCTGCCGACCGCCGGCGCAGTGTGTCGGCGGACGCTGCGAGCTGCTGCGTGCGGTCGACGGCGCCTGCGAGGACACGACGCAGTGCGCGTTCGGGTCGGTATGCGTCGCAGGTCGATGCGCCGAGCGTGCGGCGCCGACGTGCGACGACGTCGAAGCTCCGTGCGGCAACCTCACGACGTGCGGGCGCCTCTCGGCGTGTCGTGCGCCGGCCGATGTCGGTGAGGCGTGCGTGGAGAACGCGGATTGTCGCGCCGAGCTCTTCTGCGCGGACGACTCCAAGACGTGCGTGACGCGGCCCGCGGAAGGCGCGAGCTGCGGCAACGGCGTGATCTGCGGTGTCGGGCTCGGGTGCGACGCCGACGGCGGATCGGGCACGTGCGCGGCGTTGCCAACGAGCGGCGAGCCGTGCCTGTTCGGTGAGCGTGGGCCGTTCCTGTGCGCGGAAGGGCTCGCTTGTCGCGACGGAGTGTGCGGCGCGCTGCCGAACGAAGGCGAAGCGTGTGCGGGTCTCGACACGTGTGCGGCGGGGCTCGGCTGTTCGTTCGAGGCGACGGGGAGCGTGTGCGTCGTGCCGCGCGGCGCGGGGGAGCCGTGTCAGAACAATCAAGCGTGTCGCGCGGATCATCACTGCGCGCCGAGCGGATCGTGCGCGCCCGACGTCGCGCCCGGTGAGACGTGTGTGCTCGGCGCGGGAGACTGCGCGGGGGCGTGCACGCTCGGCGACGACGGCGGCTTCGTGTGCCTCGCCGAGCGCCTGTCGGACGGCGAACGCTGCGCGGACGACGGCGATTGCGCGGGCGGGCTCACGTGCCGTGCGCGCGCGGAAGACTCGCGCTGCGTCGCGCAGGTGTGCTCGAGCGTGCTCTGAGGGGGGCGAGAGCGCGCTTGTCGACGCTCGGAGGCCGCGATCCGGTACCTTTGGGAGGTCGCGCGGGTGGAGGACCCGGCGCCGTTCTTCGAGGCGGTTCGCACGACGATGGGGGATCGAATGAAGCAGCGAGCGACGACCTTGGCGGAGAGCGTGCATCGTCGCGGGCTCGAGCAGGGCATTGAGCAGGGCATTGAGCAGGGCATGGTGCGCGGGCGGGTCGCCACGCTCTTGCGTTTGCTGGAGCAGAAGTTCGGGCCGCTCGACGAAGGCGCGCGACGGCGCATCGAGGGTGCGGGCGACGACGAGCTGACGACGTGGACGGATCGGATCCTGCTGGCGCGCTCGCTCGCGGAAGTCTTCGACGCGTCGTGACCTGCGGTATGGGCCGCACGCGACCCGTCGGCTCGCACGGCGGACCGCGTTGGCGTGCGGCCTTCGTTCTGCTACCTATCCCGCTCGACTGACGCCGGGCGCTGCATGCGCCGCCCCGCGTCGCGAGGCAGCGCGTCCCCCCTCGCAACGAGGAACCTCGACGCTCGAAGCGAGGACGCCTCGAGGACGCGCTCGATGAGGTCTCCGCGCTTGCTTTCGATGGGTCGCCTCGACCCGACCGCCCGACTTACGACCACGCCGCCTCAGCGGCCCCACCCCGAAGCGAATCCGCCATGGAACGTGTACCGATGACCCCGAAGGGTCAGCAGACCCTCAAGGACGAGCTCGCCCGCCTCAAGGCGGAGATGCCCAAGATCTCGCAGGAGATCGGCGTCGCGCGGGACCACGGCGACATCAAGGAGAACGCCGAGTACCACGCCGCGAAGGAGCGTCAGGGGCTGGTGGCGGCGCGCATCGCCGACATCGAGGACAAGCTCTCGCGTGCGGAGGTCATCGATCCGAGCAACCTCGGGGGGGAGCGCGTGAAGTTCGGCGCGATCGTCGTGCTCGAGGACCTCGACGCCGAGAAGTCCGTCACGTACCAGATCGTCGGTCCCGACGAGGCGAACATCGACGAGGGCACGATCAGCGTGACGTCGCCGGTCGCCAAGGCGCTCATCGGTCGGGAGGTCGGCGACGAGGTGAAGGTGAAGGTCCCCGGTGGGCTTCGCACCTACGAGGTCGTCGAGATCCGTTGGGACTGATGGCCGAGAGACGCTGATGGCCGATCGGTCGACAGCTCTTCGAGGACGTTGATGGACCTCCGGCGTCCTCTCTTCGCCGGCGCGATCCTCGCGGTCGCGGAGATCTCCGCGACGCTCGCAGGAGGTTGGGGACTCTTCCTCGGCTCGGGGGAGAGACGCCGCTACGTGCTCGGTGCGGCGCCGACGTGCTTCGCGGTCGCCCTCCTCGCGTGGGGTGTCGCGACGCTCGTGCACCACGTGCTCGTGCGTCGCGCGACCGATCCGGCGACTGCGCTCGGACGGCTCGCGGGAGCGTGTGCGACGGCGCTCGCGAGCGTGATCGGATGGAGCCTCACCGCAGGCCCGCGCGTGTCGGACGCGTCGTGGCGTGAAGCGGCCGTGCTCGTCGGCGCGGTGAGCGTGGGGCTCGCCTGTGGTGCGCTCGCGCGCTGGAACGCGTCGCGCGACCCACGCACGCGTGGGGGACGATGGTGGATCGTCGTCGCGCTCGCGCTGTCGAGCGTGGTGACGGTGGCCGCGGACGCGTTCGTGCTTCCGCGTTTGTATCCCGCGTTGCACTTGGCGGCGGCGTCGTTCGCGCTCGTGGCCGCCTTGGCGTCCGCCAGCTTGCTCTCGCTGCGCCCGCTCGATCGTCGCGTGAGCTTCGCGCTCGCGTTCGTCGCGGTGCCGATCGTGATCGCGAGCCCCGTCGCGCTCTTCGCATTGGAGAGAGCACCGAACGCGGCGTTCGTCGCGCGGACGCACGCGAGCTGGACGGGCAAGCTCCTCGCGTTGGTTCCGGGGCGCGAGGTCGCGCCGACGCCCGAGCCGACGGTGGAGCTCGCGCGGCCGGCGCGCCGTGGGATCGATTTGCGCGGAAGCGACGTGTTGCTCATCACCGTGGACGCACTTCGGGCCGACCGGCTCGGCGCGTACGGCGGGCCCCCGGGGCTCACGCCGTCGCTCGACGCGCTCGCCGAGGACGGCGTCGTGTTCCGGCGCGCGTACACGCCGACGCCGCACACGTCGTACGCGCTCACGAGCTTGCTGACCGGCAAGTTCATGCGCGAGGTGCTGGAGCTCCCCGGCGCGCCGTCGCAGCACGCGGCGTTGCCGGATCTGCTGCGCGAGTACGGCTACCGCACCGCGGCGTTCTATCCGCCAGCGATCTTCTTCGTGGACGCGACGCGCTTCTCGGAGCTCTCGCGCGGCGGGTTCGGGTTCGAGTACCGCAAGGTGATGTTCGCGTCCGCACAGCAGCGCGTCGCGCAGCTCGACGGCTACCTCGAAGAGGTCGCGCCCGGCTATCCGGTCTTCGTGTGGATGCATCTCTTCGAGCCGCACGAGCCGTACGCACCGCCGCCCGAGTTCGCGCGTGGAGACGGAACGGTCGAGCGCTACGAGGGCGAGGTCGCCGCGGTCGATCACGCGATTGGCCAGCTCGTGGAGCGCTTCCGCGCACGCCGTCCGAACGGCACCGTGATCGTCACCGCCGATCACGGCGAAGAGCTCGGCGATCACGGCGGCTGGTACCACGGCACCACGCTCTACGACGAGCAGGTGCGCATTCCCCTCATCTGGTCGTCGCCCGGTGTCGCGACGCCGCGCGCGACGGATGTGCCGGTGGAGCTCGTCGACCTCGCGCCGACGCTGCTCTCTGCGCTCGGCGTGCCGCGCGACGCGCGGATGCGAGGCGACGATCTCGGCGCGGTGCTGCGTGGGGTCGACGACGCGGGGCCTCGTTTCGCGTTCGCGTCGGTGGGCACGCGGCGCATGACGACCGACGGCCGCCACAAGCTGCTCTGCGAGGACGCGCGCTGTGTGCTCTTCGATCTCGAGCACGATCCACGCGAGCTCGAGGATCGCAGCGCGCGTGAGGCGGACGTCGTCTCGACCCTGCTCGGCGCGTCGCGCGCGTTCCTCGCGAGCGTGCCGCGCAACGAGGCGATGGCGATGGCGGACGACGCGGGGTGGCCACCCGCGCTCGCGCGCGCCGAGCTCGGCGATCGCGGCGCTGCAGCAGAGCTCGTGCCCTTGCTCGGTGATCGACGCGCGACGGTGCGCGCGTCCGCGGCGCGTTTGCTCGGGGAGCTCGCGTACGCGCCGGCAGCCCCGACGCTCGCGCGTCTGCGCGAGGACGACGATCCCGCGGTGGCGGCGGAGGCGGCGATCGCGGGGCTCGAGCTCGGCGATCGGGACGCGGTGTCCTCCACGCGCGACGCGTTGCAGCGCGACACCGAGGTGGCGCGGCGGGCGGCGCTGGTGCTGGCCGAGCACGACGACGCGGCCGGCGCCGAGGTGCTGCGTGGGCTCGCGGCGGACGAGAGCGCAGAAGAAGGCGCGCGGGTCGCGGCGCTGCGTGCGCTCGCGCGGGTGCGCGACGCCGGCGCGGTGCCGACGCTCGTGACGTTGCTGGCCGACGTGCGTCTTCGACCGGAGGTGGTCGCGACGCTCGGCGCCATCGGCGGGGCGCGAGCCGCGGACGCGATCGCGCGCGCATTCGAGGGCGAACGTTATCTCGCGGCGCGCAGCGCGGAGGCGAGCGCGCTCTTCGCGCTCCGTGATCCGCGCGCGGAGCCGTTGCTGCGGCGCTTTCTCGGGATGGATCGCCCGGTGCCCGGCGGCGTGCGGCTCCTCCTCGAGCACGGTCGACTCGCGAGCGCGTCGGGCGCGGGGGTCGACCTGCGACGTGGTGCGCGCGAGGGGACGTGGCGTTGTGACGACGTGGGCTGTGCGCCGGGGGAGGGCGCGGTCGTCGCGCTCCCGACGTCTCGGGCCCCGCGAGGTCCGGCGCGCGCGGTGTGGCTCGTCGAGGGCGAAGGCTCGCTGCGCATCGACGGTGTCGCGAGCGCGGTGCGCGGCGAGACGCAGATCTCCATCTCGGCCCGCGAGGACGGTCGCTACGCGCTCGCCGCGGACGATGCGGTCCGTGTGATCGCGGTCGTGGTCGTCGCGGCGAGCGATGAGCTTCCTCCGCCGCCCCCCGAGCCGTGGGAGGGCGCCGAGGAGAACGCCGAAGCGCAGAGCGGTTCGTCGGGCGCGCCGGAAGGGTCGGAAGCGGCGAACGCACCCACGGGCTCGTCGTCGGCGACCGATGGGTCGGATGGGTCACCGGGAGGCTCGGGCGAGGCAGCGCGTCCTTCGGCGCGCGTGCTCTCCCACGGGGCGCGGCCCGAGGGCTGATCGCGACGCACGATGCCCCCGTCTGCTACGAGGAGTCCGCGGCGACGGCTGCGCGAGCGCGCGCGAGTGTGCTACTTCGCGTCGCGATGAAGCTCGCGCGCGTCTTGGCCTGGTCGCTCTTCGCGTGCGGAGGAGCTCCGCTCCCGCCCGCGACGCACGCGCACTTCGAGGCGATCCAGCGTCAGGAAGCGCGGCAGGACGAGGTCGAGGCGAGCGTGCTCGAGGGGCCGTGCCCGGACGCGGCGGACGACGCGGAGGTGAGCTGCGCCGCGGCCGAGCGCGTGTGTGAGATCAGCGCGGAGGTCGACGATCGCGACGCGGCGCTTCGTTGCGAGCGCGCGCGAGAGCGGTGCGTGGGACATCGCGCGGCGGCACGGCGGTGCGCCGAATGAGCGACGCCTGGATCGCGCGCGCGCGCGTGGCGCTCGACGGCGGCGCGAGCGAGGGCTCGGACGCCGAGCGGATCGCGGTTCGACGACCCGTGCTCGTCGATCGCGCGGTCGCGGTCGCGCTCGTCACGCTCGTGGTCGGTGTGCTCTTCTTCGTGGGCGCGATCTTCCGTGAGCTGCAGACGGGGAACCCCTTCGATCGCCTCGCGATGCCGATGCGCTTCGTCGGGATCGTCGCGCTCCTGCGAGGGCTCGTGGGCGCATGGACGCTCGTGGGTCGGCTCCGTCTCTCGGCCGCGCGCGATCGCTACGGGCTCGCGCTCACCGACGACGGGCTCTTGCTCCGCACGCCGACTGGCGAGCACGCCATCGCGCGGGAGCGTGTGCTCGGCGCCGTCGAGCCCGGCGACTGGGGCGCCCGCGCGGGCTTTCGTCGCTTCTCGTTCGTCTACCTCTTGGTCGCGCCCGATCGCGACGGGCGCGCGATCCTTCCTCTTCCGCCGATCTTCGAGGAGAGCCCCGGCGTGCTCGCCGAACGACTCGTGCGTTGGCGTGGCGTGAGCTCCGCGCGGGCGAACGAAGCGAACGTCCCCGAGGTCGCGGCGCCGGCCGAACGGCTCGCGAGCAAGATCTACGACGACGCTGCGCGCGGACAGCCGGGCGCGGGCGTCGCGGTGATCCGACACGGCGCCGGCTGGCTTCGTCGGGGCCCCTACGCGGCGTTGCTGTTCGCGCTCGTCTTCGCGGAGGCGACGCTGCGACTGCCGTCGGAGATCTCGCTCGGGATCTTGCCGGTCGCCGCGCTCGTAGTCTGCCTCGCGATCCCCGCGACCTGGATCGCGCTCACCTGGCGACACGTCGCGCCGCGGCGTGGGCTCGCGTTGGTGCTCACCGCCGACGAAGCGCTCTTGCGGACGCGAGGTGGTGTGCTGCGCGCGCGATGGTCGGAGGTCCCCGCGACGAGCGTCGAGACCCTCACCGGGTGGTCGCTCCTCGAAGGTCGCAGCGTGACCCGCAAGCTCCGGTTCGATCGGCTCGACGCGCCGCCGATTCGTTACGACGAAGCGTTCCTCGGCGTGCCCGCGGACGTCGCGCTCGCGCTCGTGGACGCCTACCGCAAGGGGGCCGTCGGGCGCGTGGAGGCCGCGTGAGGCGAGCTGTTTCGTTGCACGTCGCCGCGTGTGTCGTGTCGTGTGTCGTGCCGCGAGCGACCCACGACGCGCCTTTCGCGCGGGTCGCGTCCGGCAGCCCACCATTGACCCACGCCGCGTCCGTCGCGTAGAGCGATCGTCTCGGATGCCGCTCGTCCACCACGCCAAACGCGAGATCCACGTGAAGGTCGTCTATTACGGCCCGGGTCTCGGTGGGAAGACGACGAACCTGGAGCACATCCACCGTCACTCGTCGCCGGATCGTCGCGGAAAGCTCGTCTCGCTGATGACCGAAGCGGAGCGCACGCTCTTCTTCGATCTGCTGCCGATGGAGATCGGCGTGTTCCGCGGCTACCGCGTGCGCCTGCACCTCTGCACGGTGCCGGGTCAGATCGCGCACGATCGCACGCGGCAGCTCGTGCTGCGGCACGTCGACGGTGTGGTGTTCGTGGTCGACTCCCAGCGCGGGCGCGAAGAGTCGAACGTCGCGTCGATCCGAAACCTCGCGGAGAACCTGCGACGGCAGGGCGACGACCCGGACCGCATCCCGCTCGTCGTGCAGTACAACAAGCGCGACCTGCCGGACGTGCTCTCGGTCGACGATCTGCGCGAGGTGCTCGCGGTGCCGCCCGACGTGGAGCAGCTCGAAGCGTCGGCCGCCACGGGCGCAGGCGTGTTCGAGACGCTCAAGGCGATCACGAAGGCGTGCCTGAAGGTGCTCGGCGATCCGGCGACCATCCCGGAGGGACGCTCGCCCTCGATCGTGCCCGGCCGTCGCGCGAGCATGTACCGCGCGGCGGAGGCGACGACGCCCGAGGTCGCGATCCCGAAGGCGCCCGCGCTGCCGCGCCTCGACGACGATTGACGACGCTCGACGCGAGCACGAACGACTCCGTCACGTCACGACCGTCACGAACGACGGTGGTCGAACCGGTTCAGCGCGCGCGCCAACGCGCGCCGTCGCGCACCACGCGTCCTTCGTGCGCGAGCTTCTCCAGATGCGCCGCGGTCGAGAGCACCGCGAGCGGCCACGCGGCCTTCGGGGCATCGTCGTACGCGGTCGGCAAGAGCTCGTCCGCCGTCGCGGGGCCGTGTTCCACGAGCGCGGCGAGGATCTTCGCTTCGCGGGCGAGCCGATGCGCGACGTAGTGCGCGTAGAGCGCGGCCGGTCGCACGAGCACGCCGCCATGCGCGGGCAACGCGAAGTGCGCGTCGTCGGCGCGGAGACGCTCGATCGAGGCGAGGTACTCGCGCATGTCGCCTTCCCCAGGCGCGACGAGGATGGTGCCGACGCCCGCCACCATGTCGCCCACGATCGTGGTGCGCGACCGATCCTCCGCGAAGCAGAGATGCCCCGGCGCGTGTCCCGGCGTGTGCATCGCGCGCAGCGTGATCGCATCGAGCGGCAAGACGTCGCCTTCTTCGAGGCGCTCGTCGATCGTCGCGCGGACCCGATCCGCGTTCGCCGCGTGCGCGACGAGCGGCACGCCGAGCTCGCGCGCGAGATCGATCGCGCCGACGTGATCGGGGTGATGGTGCGTGATCGCGATCGCGACGAGCTTGCCCGGCGCGCGGCGGATCCAGCGCACGAGGCGCTCGCGCTCCTGCGCGTCGGTCGGCGCGGGCTCGATCAGGCAGAGGCGCTCGTCCCCCACGAGGAAGGTGTTCGTGTGGGTGGCGGGCAGCAACGTCGCGGTGCGGACGGGCAACATCCGCACGTTCGGCGCGACCTCCCACTCGTTCGGATCGAGCGACGGGCGCTCGAACGCGATCGGCGGGACCGTCGGATGCAACGAGACCTCGCCGGATCGCCACGCCTCGTGGAGCGTCGCGCGATCCCATCGCTCCAGCGTCGCGTCGTCCGGGCTCCCGCGACGCGCGCGCACGACGCACGGCTCCCGTTCGACGTCACCCTTCGCGACGCGCTCGAGCAGCGTGCGATCTCCGTCGCCTTCCGGAAAACGAAGACCCTCGGCCCCGTGTGCCTCCGGGAGCGGCGCGCGTCGCAGCCACAGGGCCTCGCCGTCTTCCCACCGCACGAAAGAGCGCATCGCGAGACGATAGCAGGCGGTCTCAGCTTCCTTGAGGGTCTGTCGCCAGACCCT
>CALJLK010000200.1 GCA_937982655.1 uncultured Sandaracinus sp. | reverse complement strand
CCCGCCGAAACCGCTGCCGACGATGACGAAGTCGAAGTCCGTGGAGCTCACGGTGGGGAAGGGTACACGGAGTGCGAGGCGCGACGTGATCGCGGGATTCGATGCGTGTCGGAGTGGGAGTCGGAGTCGGAGTCGGAGTCGGAGTCGGAGTCGGTGGGTCCAAACGACGAAAGGCTCCCGAAGGAGCCTCTCGTCGTGCTCACGGCTCGGAGCCGCGCGTGCGATCAGAACCGCCAGTCGAGCTGCAGCCCACCACCGTCGCGGCTGGCGAGCGGCGTCACGCGCGGGCCCGCGTCGTTGCCGGCGTAGTACTCGACGTAGGTGCGGGGGATGAACCCGAAGATGAGCAGCGCGAAGCCGACGGCCTGCGTGATGCCGGCCCACGCGTAGCCGAGGCGACCGCCCGAGGTGTCGGCGTCGCCCATCGAGATCCACGGACCGAGGACGGGCACCGCGAGTCGGTTCGGGATGTTGAGGCCCTCGTCGAGCGCGAGGGTAGCCGCGAGCGCGTAGCTCACGGCGAAGACCGCCGCGCCGGGGATCAACATGCCGATGCGGAGGCGCTTGTAGATGCGCGCGTTCTCCGGATAGGTCGCGTTCGGATCGAAGGGCTCGCGGATCCGGCGGGGCTGGGGCGCGTAGGGCGCGTAGGCGGGCTGCCCGTAGACCGGCTGCCCGTACGTCGGTTGACCGTAGACCGGCTGCTGCTGGCCGTAGCCCGGCGGCGGTGGCTGCTGCTCGTAGCCCGGCGGCGGCGCGACTTGCTCGTGCTCCACCACCACCACGTCACCGCCGGGGGCCGGCGCGGGCTCCACGGGCTGGGCGGGGTCTTGCGCCATCGCGGTCGAAGGCAGCGCGGCGACGAGCGCCAACAGCGCGAGCTTGGTCGTCTGGATCGACTTCATCTTCCCTCCTCGGCGGCCGGAGCCGCGTTCCCTCTGCTCACTCCGCCGATGTGGGCGAGCTTGCCGGGGCTGGACGCGCACTGCAAGGCGGGTGCCCCTGCGAATCCTCGTGTTTTCGCGGATCTGGCCGCGGACACCGCCGTCGAGGACGTGAACCGCTCACCACAGCCGCGGCGATCGTGGGGCTCACGTTCACAGGTCGGCTGACCGGGGGTGTGGTCCGCTGCGGCTCAAAGCGGAACCGGTACGCGCTCCAGGATCTCCGCCAACGCACGCTCCGCGTCGTCGCGCGCGCCATCGCCCGCACTCCGAAGGCGGTGTGCGAGCACGTGCGGCGCGAGGAGCTTCACGTCGTCGGGGAGCACGTGGGTGCGGCCTTCGACGAGGGCGCGCGCGCGAACCACGCGTTCGAAGGCGATCGCAGCACGGGTCGAGGCGCCGACCTCGAGCAGCGGGCTCTGTCGCGTCGCGAGCACGATCGCGTGCAGGTAGTCGACGATCGCGTCGTCGATGCGCACGTCCGCCACCGCGGCCTGCATCGCGCGCAGCTCGGACGCGGAGAGCACGGGCGCGAGCCCTTCGAGTGGATCGCGGTCACGGCGCGTGCGGAGCAGCTCGCGCTCGACGTCGCGCGGCGGGTAGCCGAGCCGGAGCCGCACGAGGAAGCGATCGAGCTGCGACTCGGGGAGCGGGTAGGTGCCGTAGAAGTCGATCGGGTTCTGGGTCGCGAGCACGAAGAAGGGCGACGGAAGCGGGTGGGTGGTGCCGTCGATCGAGACTTGACCTTCGCCCATCGCTTCGAGGAGTGCGGATTGAGTCTTCGGGGTAGTGCGATTGATCTCGTCCGCGAGGAGCACGTTCGCGAACACCGGTCCCGGTCGGAACACGAAGGTGTTGCGCTCCCGGTCGAAGACGCTGCCGCCGACCACGTCCGCGGGCAGCAGGTCCGAGGTGAACTGCAGGCGGCGGTACTCGAGGCCGAGCAGGCCCGCGATCGCGCGGGCCAACGTGGTCTTGCCGACTCCGGGGACGTCTTCGAGCAGCACGTGGCCGCCCGCGACGAGGGCGGCGAGCACCACGCCGATCGCGTCGTCCTTTCCGCGGACGTAGCGACCGAGAGCTTCACGGAGAGGGCGCGGAGAAGGGACGGTCATTCGGGGTTCCAGCGGGGTGTCACGGGACGATCACGCACGTGATCTCACGTCCAAGGGAGCGCGTGGCGCGCTCGAGGCGTGGAGGAGGCTCGAGCGGTGTCGGACGAGAGCCAGCGAACGTGAGCCGACGAACGAGAGCCGTCGAACGAGAGCCGTCGAACGAGAGCGTGGTGCCGCGCGGAGGCTCGGAGAAGCGCGGCTCAGAGCAGCACCACGTCCTCGACGTCGAACGCTTCTTGGGCGACCACGCTGCGCGTCTCTTCTTCGCGTTGGGTCGCGAGCTCGTAGAGCTGTGCGAGCAGGGTCGGGTGCGCCTTGATCACCTTGTGCAGCTCCTCGCGCGTGAGCTCGAGGGCCACCGTCGGGTGGAGCGCGCGCACGGTGGCGTTCGCGGGGCGGCGCAGCACGAGCGAGATCTCGCCCACCACGTCGCCCGGACCGAGCTCGGCGATGCGCAGCTCGTCGCCGTCGGCGTCCTTGCCGACCACCTCCACGGCGCCGCTCGCGATCAGGTAGAGGCCGCGGCCTTCGGCGCCTTCTTCGACGAGCGCGCTGCCCGCCTCGAAGTGTTTCGTCTCGAAGCGGCCGATGATCGCCTCGCGGTGCTCGACGTCGACTGCGCGCAGGATCGCGCTGTGGCGCAGGAGGTTCGACACCATGCGCTGCCGGCAGAACTGCGAGAGCATCTGCCCGACCACGGGGGCCTTCGAGGCCACCTTCTCGAGCGCGTCGCGCGCGATCACGAGCAGGGTCGCGGGCTCGGCGGCGGTCACCGCGGCGGCGCGCGGTGCTTCGCTGACGAGGGCCATCTCGCCGAAGATCGCGCCCGGGCCGAGGATCGCGAGGGTCAGCCCTTCGTCGCCGTCGCGACGGATCACACGAAGCATCCCACGCGCGACCACGAACGCTTCGGTGCCCTCGTCGCCTTGCGCGACCACCTCGCGGTCGGCGGGTACGTCGCGCACCTCGAACGCGGCGAGCAGGCTCGCGAGCGGCTTGGGCTCGAGGTCGCCGAAGAGCGGCAGACGCGGCAGCGAGGTGTCGGTCGCGAGCGGATCGTCGGTCGCGAGCCACTTCTCGATCGCGGCCTCCGCGCGGGCGAAGAGCGCCTCGCCCTTCAGCGCCGCGATCGCCTTGGGCACCTCGACGTCGTCCGGCAGGGGCGGGGGGCTCGCGGAGACGTCGGCCACACGTTTGCTGCCTTTGCCGAAGGCGGCCGCGATGGTCGCGAAGAGCGGCTCGGCGTCGTCGCCCGCGCGGGCGGCGGTGCGCGCGGCGACCAGGGCTTGTGGGAGATCGCCGCGGCGGATGAACGCGTCGACGAGCCGGAGCGCGGCTTCGCCCGCGATCAATCCGCGATCTTCGGCGACGAGGGTCGTCGTGATCAGCGCGGCGGCGCCGAGCTGCGAGGTGTCGTGCTCGAGGAGCGCGGTCGCGAGCCGGAGCGCGCCGTCCAGGTCGCCGTTCAGACGCGCGGCGTGGGCGCGATCGAGCGGAGACGTGGAGGCGAGGGTGGGGGGGAGCGCCATGTCGCGGGCGAGAATACTTGCTTTCGTCCGCGATGGGCTTCGCGCTTTTGTCGGGCCGGTACCCGTCGGCGTCCCTCCCGCGACCCTCCCATGGGGTCGATCAGCGGACCTTCGCCGCGACTTCCGCCACGCGCTTGCCGAGGTAACGCGCGTGCGCGACGTCCTGCTCGCTTGGGCCCTTGCCCTCGGGGCCGGTCGTGACGCTGGCGCCGTAGGGGTTGCCGCCGGACGCGAAGACCACGGGGTCGGTGTAGCCGGGCGTCACGATGTAGCCGCCGAAGTGGTAGATGCTCGTGAAGAGCGAGAGCAGCGTCGACTCTTGGCCGCCGTGCGCGTTCATCGCGCTGGTGAAGCCGGCGTAGACCTTGTTGGCGAGCTTGCCCTGGAACCAGAGGCCGCCCGCGGTATCGATGAACTGCTTGAGCTGCGCGGCCATGTTGCCGAAGCGGGTCGGGGTGCCGAAGACGATCGCGTCGGCCCATTCGAGGTCGTCGAGCGAGGCCTTCGGCTGGTCCTTCTGCGCGTCGACGAAGGCGCGCCACTTCGGGTTCGAGTCGATGGCGGCGTCGGGCGCGGTCTCGGCGACGAGGCGCACGCGGACCTCGGCGCCCGCGGCCTTGGCGCCCTCGGCGACGGCCTGCGCGACGGCGGCGTTGGTTCCGGTGGACGAGTAGTAGATGACGGCGACGTTCGGCATGACGGTTCTCCCTCGAGTGATGGAACCGTTGTGGAGCAGGAGACCGCGCGGAACAATCGCCGCGAAACGAACGAACTGTCGCAGTGGTGCATCGATCGCGAGTCGAACGTCGCGGCTCGATCAACGAAGCGGCGTGGGCGTCGGGAGCGTCGCGGGGAGCGGAACGTCCGGGAACCGTGAGGGATCCTCGGCGAAGCGGTAGCGCGCGAAGTGTGAGATCACGCGGCGGACGTAGCCGCGGGTCTCGTCGAAGGGGATGCGCTCGACGAAGAGATCGAGCTCGATCGTCGGCCGCTGACCCGGCCGACTCGAAGGCTCGATCGTCGTCGGCACCGTCGGCCGACTTCGAGGTTCGGTCGGCCGCATCGCCGCGCTCTCTTCCGCGAGCCAGCGCTCGACCCGCGCGGTGCCCGCGTTGTAGGCCGCGATCACGAGCGGGAGCACACCGTCGAAGCGACGGAAGAGCTCGGACATCTCGGCCACGCCGAGGCGCACGTTCCACGCGGGATCGAAGAGGCGATCGCGCTCGAAGGGCAGGCCCATGCGTCGCGCAGCGCGCGCTCCGCTCTCGGGCATCACCTGCAAGAGGCCGATCGCGTCCGCGAAGCTGACCGCGTCGGGATCGTACGCGCTCTCTTGGCGCATCGTCGCGTAGACGTGCTCCCAAGGGATCGCGTGCCGCGTCGCTTCGGCGCGCACCGCGCTCTCGAAGGGCTTCGGGTACGCGAGCTGCCAAGCCCACGCGGCGCCACCCTCCGGTCGCTCGGAGAGGCGCGTGCGCTGCGCGGCCGCGAGGCGGTACGCGCCTTCGAAGTCGCCGATCGAGAAACGCGCGAGCGCCTTGCTGGCGGAGTCGCCCGACTCGTGGGCGCGCTGGGCGGCGATCGCGTCCGCACGCAGACCGAGGGCCGCGTAGAAGCGGGCTTCGTCGGTGAGCGGGGCGGCGCTCGGCGGCGAGCCGCGTGCGGGATCGAGGCTCGGGGGATCGCTCTGGCTCGCGGCGCCCAGCGCGACGAGCCGACGGCGCGCCCAGATCGCGTACCAACCGAGCGGATCGGAGACGCCCGCGCGGCGGTAGCTCTCGATCGCGGCGTCGCGCGCGCCACGTGCCTCGTGCGCGCGTGCGGCCCAGTAGTGTCCGCGGCCCGCCACGAGCGGCGCGTCGCTGCCTTCCGCGTACGACGCGAGGTGTCGCGCGGCTTCGACGTGTCGGCCTTCGCGGTAGGCCTCGAAGCCGAGGTGCCAATGGGTCTCGCGGCGCGTTCCGGCATCGAGTGACGCGCGCGGGCCGGCGAGGAAACGTTGGAACGCGCGACGTGCGGCGGCGGTGCGACCGAGGCGCGCTTCGAGCCACGCCGCGAGGTGCTCGGCTTCGGCGGAGTGCGGGCCACGCGGGTAGGCGCGCACGAACGCGCGCAGCGCTCGGATCGCCTCGGCGTCGCGATCGGCGCGAGCCAACGCGCGCGCGGCGTGGAAGGCGTCGGTCTCGCGGTGGACGTGGCGCAGTCGCGCGGAGTCGGCGAGCACGCGCGCGGCCTCCGCGTAGAAGTGGCGCGCGCGGTAGAGCGACATGCCGAAGCGATGGAGCCACGCGGGCCGCAGCTCGCTCGGCGGTGTGATGCCACGGAGCTGGGCGGCGGCGTCGGCGTAGCGACGGGCTTCGTAGAGCGCGTCGGCGCGGCGCAGACGTTCTTCCGGGGTCAGCTCGATCGGGCCGAGCGCACGTGTGAGCGCGTCGGCTTCGGGGTGATCGGGGAGCTCGACGTGCAGCGCGCGTCGCTCCGCGCGTGCGTCGTCCGCGCGACCGAGCCGGTCGAGCAGCTCGGCGCGCAAGCTGCGGAGCGCGAAGGTGTCGACGCCACGCACGGGCGCGGTGTCGCGAATGGTGGCCGCCAAGGGCGCGAGCTGTGACTCCAGCGCGTGCGTGTCGGTGCCTTCGAGCGCGAGGCGCACGCGACACTCGGTGGCGAGCGCGCGGGAGAGACCGTCCGCGGCTGACCCCGCGGACCCGGAAGGACCGTCCGCGGCTGACCTCGCGGACCCGAAAGGACCGTCGCGGCGCGCGTCGAGGAGCGGGATCGCTTCCGCGCAACGACCGAGGCGCGCGAGCAGTCGCGCGTGGCGACCTCGCGCGTCGCGCGCGATCGAATCGGGTAGACCTTCGACGCTGGCGAAGGCTTCGGCCGCGCGCGTCAGGTCCCCCGCGCGCTCGAGCAGACGACCGCGCAGGTAGCGGTGCGGGCCCGACGCGGGGAGGGTGTGGAGGAGCGCGAGCGCTTCGTCGTCCGCATGACGCGCGACGAGGTCCGCGAGCGTCTCGTCGGCGCGCGCACGCGAGACCGTTCCCGCCGCGAGCGCGACGAGCAGCACCACGCAGAGCCGAGCAGAGCGGAGCACGCGAGGCGGTTACCACGGAACGCGGTGGATTCCTTCCTTCGTGACGACGATTCTCCTGCTCCGCGGGATCGAATCCGTTTCGAACGATCGGAGCGCTCGCCTATCCTTCGCCTCCGATGAGCCGACCCGAGCACTCCACGCTCGAGATGCCTGCCGCTGGCGGTCGCGTCGACCGCTTCACCCTCGAGCGCTCCTGCGGGGCGGGCGGTGGAGGCCTCGTGTTCGCCGCCCGCGACGCGGACGGAACGCAGGTGGCCCTGAAGGTCCTGCCGAGCCGGGAGCCGCTCCTACGCGCGCGCTTCGAGCGGGAGGCGCTCGCGCTCCAGCGCATCGAGCACCCCGCGATCGTCCGCTACGTGGATCACGGCATCGATCGCGATCTGCCGTGGCTCGCGATGGCGTGGATCGACGGCCACGATCTGCGCGAGCGCCTCGCGAAGGGGCCGCTCGGGGTCGAGGAGACGCTCGCGCTCGGCGTGCGCCTCGCCGACGCGCTCGCGGCCGCGCACGAGGCGGGCGTGCTGCACCGCGATCTCAAGCCGGCGAACGTGATGCTCCCCGGCGGGCGCCTCGATCGCGCGTGCCTCGTCGACTTCGGCGTCGCGCGCGACGAGACCGCGACCGATCTCTCGCTCACGCGCACGGGCATGGTGGTGGGCACGCCCTCGTACATGTCGCCCGAACAAGCGAGCGCGGACCGCGAGATCGACGGTCGCGCGGATCTCTTCGCGCTCGGCTCGTTGCTCTGGCAATGCCTCACCGGCCGCGTCGCCTTCGAAGGCTCCGACGCGATCGTGGTCTTCGCGCAGCTCCTCACCGTGGATCCGCCGCCCGCGTCGTCTCTCGCGCCCGGCGTGCCCGCGCACCTCGATCGGCTGCTCGCGCAGCTCTTGAAGAAAGACCGTGAGCAGCGCCCGCCGGACGCGCTCGCGGTGCGCGCGGCGCTCGAGCTGCTTCGTCCGACCACCGAGCCGCCCGCAGAGACGCCGCGCACCTCGCGTCGTGTTCGTTTCGCAGCGCCGCCCACGCTCGTGTGGGCGATCTTCTCCGACACCGATCGTTGGAACCGCCTCGTCGGCTCGGGTCTCGCGACCTACACCCACGACGCACCGAGCGTCGCGCGGGTCGGACACGGCGCGGTCGCGGGCATCCCGGTCGCGTGGCGTGAGCTCGGCGAGTGGGTGGAGGGCCACTTCGGCTGGGGCGAGCGTCGCTACGACGACGGTCCGCTCGTCGCGAGCGTGCTCCACTTCGAGTGCACGCCGACCGACGACGGAGGCACCGAGCTCTTCGTGGAGACGTGGCCGACCGCGTCACCGACCGCGCCTCCGGCCGCGGCCGCGATGCTCGCGCAACACTTCGACAAGCGGCTCGCACGTTACGTGGAGGCCGTGCGTTCGTTCTTGGAAGAGCACACGAAGTCGCACGGACCCTTCGTTCTCGATCCCGAGGTGCCGGCGGTGATCGAAGCCGCGCGTGTGCTCGCGTCCGCGTCCGATCGCGCGCTCGTCGGATCCACGCGCGCGACCGACGAAGCGAAGCTCCGCGCCCGAGCCGACGCGTTGCCCGAGAGCCCGCACCGCGAGGCGTTCGTGCAGATGCTCCAGAGCGCGCCCGACGACGCGCTGCGGGTGCTGCGCCCAATCGAGCTCGCGACGGCGCTCGACGCACGGGTCGACGAAGCCACGCGTCTGCTCGTCGACGGCACGCACGCGGGTCTGCTCGATCTGCGCTTCGAGCTCGTCTGTCCGACCTGTCGAGTGGCCGCGCAGGTGGTCGACGACGTGCTCGCGATCGGCACGCGTGGGAGCTGCGCCGAATGTCGGCGCGACTTCGAGCTCGACGTCGACGCCAACGTCGACGTCGTCTTCACCGTGCACGCGGCGGTGCGCGACGTGCCGCCCGAGCTCTGGTGCGCGGGCGCGCCGCGCTGGCGACCGCACGTGATCGCGCAGCTTCGTCCGGCGCCGGGGGGCACGCGGGAGCTGCCGATCGAGCTCCCACGATCGCCGGTGATCGTGCGGCTCGCGGGGCACGAGGCGTCGGCGCCGATCGTGGCGCGTGGGCTCGCGATCACGATCGGCGAGACGACCGACGACGAAGGGACGAGAAGCGCGACGCTCGCGGTCGAGGGCCTCGACGAGCCGGTGCTTCGCGTGGTGCACACCGGCGATCGTCGCGTACCCGATCTGCAGATCGAACGCGCGAGCCTCGACGTGCGGGCGCTGACCTTGCGCGACGCGCTCGCGGTCCCGGCGCTCGCGTCGCTCCTCGGCGGCGACGCGCGTGCGACTCTCGGACGCGCGACCCTCGCGGTGCTGCACGTGTCGCTCGAAGCTCTCGAAGCGTTGTGTGCGAACGAGGGCGATGCGCGCGCGCTGGAGCTCGCGAACGACGCGCTCGATCGCACGGATCGGCTCGTCCGGGAGAGCGGAGGCGCGGTGGTCGAGCGCGGCGTCGATGCGTTGCTCGCGTGCTTCGCGCGCGAGGAGGACGCCGAGCGTGCGCGCGCCGCGATCGCGAGCGCGGACGCAGGCGCGTCGCTGCGGATCGGATGCGCGAGCGGTCCGGTGTTGCTCGTGCGAGAAGCGGACGGGGTCGCCCTCTTCGGCGCGACCGTCGCGCGCGCCCGTGCCGCACGAGCGTGAGCGCGGGGCGCACCGAAGACGGCCGGCTCGCGGCACTCGCTCGCGCGCCGGTGCCCGAGATCGCAGCTCGCGAACGTGAGGCGCGTGCTCGTGCGCGGTGAGAGGGATCGGCGCGTGAGGGCGCGTGTCCACGAATCGGGAGCGCACGCCTTTCGCTTCGTGCTTCCCGAGGCTTCGTGCTTCCCGCGGCGGAAAAGAAGCTGATGGCCGATTATCGCAAGCCGCCCTACCGGAC
>CALJLK010000199.1 GCA_937982655.1 uncultured Sandaracinus sp. | reverse complement strand
CGCGGCGACGAGGCGTTCTTCCGCTTTCACGACCTCGTGTTCGCGAACCGCACCGACTTCGAGTGCCCGTTCTGTGGTCGTGTGCTCGACACTCTCCGCCAGCTCGAGCAGCGCTACGGTCGCGATCTGCGCATCGTCGTGCGCCACTTCCCCCTCGCGTTCCACGCCAACGCCCAAGGCGCGCACGAAGCGGCGATCGAGGTGCGCACCCAGCGCGGCGACGAGGCGTTCTTCCGCTTTCACGACCTCGTGTTCGCGAACCGCACCGCGCTCGGGCCCGACGATCTCGCGGGCTACGCGACGCAGGTCGGCGCGAACGGCGCCCAGGTGCGACAGGCACTCGCCGACCGCCGCCACCGAGCCACCGTCGAGGCCGATCAGCAGCTCGGCTCTTCGCTCGGCGTGACCGGCACCCCGAGCTTCTTCGTCAACGGCCGACGCCTCGTCGGTGCGCAGCCGGTCGATCGATTCGCCACGCTCATCGACGAGGTGAAGGCGGCCGCGGAGGCTCGCGTCGCGCAGGGCACCCCGCGTGCGCGCGTCTACGAGGCGACGATCGCGAACGGCGCGACCTCGCCCAGCACGCCTTGAACCACGAGCCGAGCGAAACGCTCACGCCAAACGCGGCTTCGCGTCCGGCAGCAGCGCGAGGATCGCCTGCTCCAGCTTCGCGGCGTCGTTCTCTTGGCTGATGCGCCGCGCGCGCGCGCGGATGTGCACCGGCGTCGGCTCCTTCTGCAGCCGCTCCATGTGCGCGCGAATCTGCCGCCGCGCCTCGTGCACGCGCCACGCGACGGTGCCCTCGGTCGTGTCGAGCACGACCGCGACCTCCTTGTACGAGAGGCCCTGCAGCGTCGTGAGCACGACCGTCGTGCGCAGCGTCGGCGACATCGCGTCGAAAGCCGCGAGCAGGTGCGCGTAGCTCTCCTGCAGCTCGAGCGCGCGTCGCGGATCTCCCGCGGCGTCGACCGCGAGGGCGGCCGTCAGACGCGGATCGTCGAGCCCGACCGTCTTCCGGCGCCCGCGGTCGCGCTGGATGTTCAGCGCTCGGTGCAGCGCGATGCGGTAGAGCCAGGTGAAGAACTCGCTGCGCCCTTCGAACTCGTGCAGGTGGTTGTACGCCTTGAGGAAGGCGTCCTGCGTGATGTCGTCCGCGTCGCTCGGCCGCCCCGTGAGGTGAAGCGCGAGCGCGTAGATGCGCGGCTGGTAGCGCCGGTAGAGCTCTTCGAACGCACGATGGTCGCCGGCCTTCGCCGCCGCGACCAGCGCCGCCGCCTCTCGGCCGCGACGTTCTGCTTCCGTCGTGGTCTCCCGGTCCGCCATCGAGTCCTTGGAACCCTAGCGGCCACTCGAATTGGGTTCACCTGCTTTTTTGTGGTTTTTCGAAGGTGTTGCTCGGATTTCCGGCGGTCCGCGAGCTCCGAGCTCGCCCGCGACCGCCCGTTCGGCCGATCCCGCCGCGTCCCGACCTGGGAGCGGCGTGGGAGGGGGGCGGGGTCGGGCCGCGCTTGATCGCCCCCACCCCGGTGCTAAGACATCCAACCGCTCGGGGCCCCCGAGGCGCTCACGAACTCAACAAATCCAGGCACTTGCGAGACTTTTCTCGCACCCTGGACGCGACACTGGAAGCGACACGGCGGCCCCCCGCGTCGAGGGCAGAGAACATGCTCTTCGATTGGCTCTACGGACTCTTCTCGAACGATCTCGCGATCGATCTCGGTACCGCGACGACCCTCATCTACGTGAAGGGCCGCGGCATCGTGTCGTGCGAGCCCTCGGTCGTGGCCGTCCAGCAGGACCCGCGCGGCGCGAAGAAGGTCCTCGCGGTCGGCAAGGAAGCCAAGGAGATGCTCGGCCGCACGCCGGGCTCCATCCACGCGGTCCGACCGCTCCGCGACGGCGTCATCGCCGACTTCGAGATCACCGAGGCGATGCTCCGCTACTTCATCAGCCGCGCGCACAACCGCCGCACGCTCGTGAAGCCACGCATCATCATCTGCGTTCCCTTCGGCATCACCGAGGTCGAGAAGCGCGCCGTCAAGGAGAGCGCCGAGGGCGCGGGCGCGCGTGAGGTCTACCTGATCGAAGAGCCGATGGCGGCCGCGATCGGCGCCGGCCTCCCCATCACCGAGCCGAGCGGCAACATGGTCGTCGACATCGGCGGCGGCACCACCGAGGTCGCAGTCATCTCGCTCGCCGGCATCGTCTACTCGCAGAGCGTGCGCGTCGGCGGCGACAAGATGGACGAAGCGATCGTCGCGTACATGAAGCGCAAGTACAACCTGCTGATCGGCGAGCAGAGCGCCGAGCGCGTGAAGTGCACGATCGGCAACGCGTACCCCGACGACGAGCCGGCGACGATGGAGGTCAAGGGACGCGACCTCGTGGCCGGCGTCCCGAAGACCGTCGTCGTCAACAGCGACGAGATCCGCGACGCGCTCGCCGAGCCGATCAACGCGATCGTGGAAGCCGTGATGACCGCGCTCGAGCGCACCCCACCCGAGCTCTCCGCCGACATCGTCGACAAGGGCATCGTGCTCACGGGCGGTGGCGCGCAGCTCCGCAACCTCGACGTGCTCCTCCGCGAAGAGACCGGCCTGCCCGTGATGGTCTGCGACGATCCCGTGAGCGCCGTGGTGCTCGGAAGCGGCAAGGCGCTCGACCACCTCGACCTGCTGAAGGAAGTCACCATCAGCTGAGGCGGAGCCGCGCACACCGTCCGCTCGGGAACGACGCGTTCGACCCGAGCGTTTCGCTCGTCAGTCGCTCATGAACCAGCTCCGCCGATTTCGGGATGCCGCCGTGGCCGTCGTGCTGCTGGTGCTCCCGTTTTTCTTCTTGAGCGCGAACCTCAAGGATCCGGACGAAGTGGGCCTGGTCGACGCGGGCCTCTTGAAGATCAGCGCGCCGCTCCAGTACGTGGCGACGGAAGCGGCGGGCGCGCTCGGCGGGCTCCTCGAGGAGTACGTCTACCTCGTCGAGGTCGGCCGAGAGAACGATCGGCTCCGCGACGAGAACGATCGGCTCCGCGAGGACAACCGCCTCCTGCGCGTGCAGGCGGGTGAGAACGATCGCCTCCGCGATCTGCTGGAGCTCCGCGAGCGCCTGCCCGGCGAGAGCATCAGCGCCGAGGTCGTGACGCGCGAGTTCTCGCCCTACTTTCGCGTGATGCGGGTGCGGCTCGATCGCGGCGCGCGCGATCGTGTGCGCGCGGGCATGCCGGTCGTGAGCGCGCAGGGCCTCGTCGGCCAGATCCGTCGCACCACCGGCCACTACGCCGACGTGCTCCTCACCGTCGATCAGGAGAGCGCGATCGACGTCGTCGTCCAGCGCACCGGCGCGCGCGGCATGCTGCGGGGCACCGGCGAGTCGAACCGCTATCTCTGTCGCATGCAGTACCTGCGGCGCGAGGACGAGGTCGAGGTCGGCGACGAGATCTACACGAGCGGTCTCGGCCGTCGTTTCCCCGCCGCGATCCTCGTCGGGCGCGTGGTGCGCGTGGAGCGGCAGGAGTTCGGTCTCTACCAAGAGGTCGAGGTCGCGCCCTCCGTGAGCTTCTCCGATCTCGAAGAGGTGCTCGTGCTCACCACCGGCTCGCGCGAGCAAGCCGGCCAACGCCGCCCCGGCGTGCCCACGGAGCCGACCGCGGCCAACGAGGAGTGAGCGTGGAGTCCGCCCTTCGCATGATCGTGGTGCTGGCGCTCGGGCTCACACTCCTCGTGCTGCAATCCGTCGTGCTCGGGCTCGTGTCGCTCCATCCCTTCTCGCCGAACCTCGTGCTCCCCGTCGTGCTCTTCCTCGGCGTCTCGCCCGAGGTGCCGCTCGTTCGCGGGGCGCTCGTCGCGTTCGGCCTCGGCTACGTGCTCGACGTGTTCGCGGGCAACCGCATGAGCCTCGAGACCTTCGTCTGCGTCGCGACCTTCATGTCGGCGCGAGGCGCGGGTCTGCGGCTCTTCCTGCGCTCCCCGAGCTACCAGATCGTGCTGACCTTCGTGGTCTCGTTGCTCGCCGGAGGCACCACCCTCGCGCTGCGCGCCATCTTCACCCCGCCCTCGCCCTTCCCCGTCGGCCGCGCGCTCGGCACCGTGATCTTGCTCGGCGCGTCCTCGCTCGCGACCGCCCTCTGCGCGCCGCTCGTGTTCGCGCTCGTGCAGCGCATCGAGCTGCGCCTCGGCACCCGGCGGGAGACCTCGGAGGCCTGATGCAGCTCTCCCCGCGACGCGAGGTCGGTGAGTTCCGCAAACGCTACAAGTGGATGGCGCTGACGGCGATCGTGGTCTTCTCGCTGCTGATCGCGCGCCTGGCCCAGCTCCAGCTCGTGCAGCACGACGAGTGGGCCCGCATCGCCCGCGAGAACATCACGAAGACCATCTCGCTCCCGGCGACGCGGGGCATCCTGCGCGACGCACGCGGGCGGATCATCGCGGAGAACCGTCCGTCGTACGTCGTCTACCTCACGCCGCAGCTCCTGACGCCGGAGGACGTGGAGCGCGTGGCGGAGCTGATGAACCTCGACGAGACCGAGCGCGCCGCGCTCCAGCGCCGTCTCGACGAGATCCCCGCCCATCGCCGCACGCATCAAATCGAGATGTTCGGCGACATCGACCGCGAGCAGCTCGCAGCGCTCGAGACGCACCGAACGGATCTTCCGGGCGTCGACGTCGTGCCGAAGCCCGCGCGCACCTACCCCTACGGTCACCTCGGCGCACACGCGGTCGGCTACTTGAACGAGGTCAGCGCCGAGGACCTCGAGCGTCTCGGCGCCGACGCGGGTTACCGCGCGGGCGACGTGATCGGGCGCATGGGCGTGGAGAAGGGTTGGGAGGCCTACCTCCGCGGACACCGCGGCTATCGGCGCGTCCTGGTCGACGCGCGCGGCCGACGACAGCGCGAAGCGCGCGGCTTCGGGATCGCGCACGAGGAGGTGGAGCCGCCGACCCCGGGGCACGACCTCGTGCTCACGCTCGACATGGAGCTGATGACCTCGATCGAACGCGCCTTCGCCGGTCACCCCTCCGGCTCGGTGGTCGTGGTCGACGTGAACAGCGGTCGAATCCGCGCGCTCTACTCGAAGCCGAGTTACAACGTGAACTCGCTCGTCGCCGGCATGGCCCAAGCGGATTATGCGGCGCTCCGCGACGACCCGTTTCGGCCACTGATCGACAAGACGATCTACGAGTCGTACTTCCCCGGCTCGACCTTCAAGCCCTTCAGCGCGCTCGCCGCGCTCGACCAGCCCGGCTTCGATCCGCACCAGCGCGTCGAGTGCATCGGTTACTACCAGATCGGCACCGACCGGAAGCGCTGCACGAGCGCGCACGGCGAGGTCGACATGCGGCATGCCCTCGTGCAGAGCTGCAACACCTACTTCTACGTGCTCGCCGAGCGCGTGGGGCTCGAGCCGATCAACACGTGGGCTCGGCGCTTCGGCTTCGGAGAACGCACCGGCGTCGGCATCAACAGCGAAGCGCGCGGCTTCCTCGCGACGCGCGAGTGGTACACGGATCACTTCGGTCGCTTCCGCGTCGGCGACACGATGAACACCGCGATCGGGCAGGGAAACACGCGCGCGACCCTGCTCCAGCTCGCGCTCTCGTACGGCGCGCTCGCGAACGGCGGCACGCTCTACCGACCGCAGCTCATCGAGTCGATCCGCGAGGCCGACGGAACGCTCGTCGAAGAGCTCCCGCCGCAGGTCGCGCGCCGGATCGCGATCCCGGAGGAACACGCGCAGATCATCGCGTCCGGTCTCTTCGGCGCGGTGAACGAGCAGAGCGGCACCGCCTACGAGGCGCGTGTGGTGGGCGGGACGGTCGTCGCTTCCGGAAAGACCGGAACGGCGGAGATCCAACGCGGCAGCACGCGCCGGGACCTCGACCCGCGGCGTGCGTGGTACTTCCAGCGCAGCCACGCGTGGTTCGCGGGCTACGCGCCCGCCTCCGATCCCGAGGTCGCGATCGTGGTGCTGGTCGAGCACGGCGGCGGCGGCGGGCGGGCCGCAGCCCCCATCGCGTTGCGCGTGCTCCAGGACTACCTCGGCGAGCGGACCTCGGCGTCGGCGTCTTCCCCCGCGGCGTCACCTGCGAGGTCGCCTGCGCCACGCGCTCCGTCGCCGCGGACGACGAGCGCGTCCACCTCGGAGGGCCGCTGATGGCGACGGTACGCACCTTCCGCGACCAGTTCGACTGGCCGCTCTTCGTCACCACCTGCGCGATCGCGGTGCTCGGCGTCGTGAACCTCTACAGCGCGACCAGCGCCTCGGGCGCGCTGACCGAGGCCTACCTCCAGCAGATCTACTGGCTCACGCTCGGCGCCGGCGTCGCCACGCTCGTGGCCGCGATCGACTACCGCCACTACGAGCGCAACGCGTGGATCATCTACGGGGGCGGCATCGCGCTGCTGCTGCTCGTGTTCCTGCTCGGCACGAGCATCCGCGGCTCCACGCGGTGGATCAACCTCGGAGGCTTCTCGCTCCAGCCGAGTGAGACCGCGAAGATCTGCCTGATCATCGCGCTGGCGAAGTACCTCCACCACGACCCGAAGACCGAAGGTCGAACCCTCAAGGATCTCGTGATCCCGGGGTTGATCCTCGCGCTTCCGATGGGGCTCATCCTCCTGCAGCCCGATCTCGGCACGGGACTGCTCTGCATGTTCGTGTTCGGCACCATCATGGTGCTCACGAAGCTGAAGATCCGGTCGCTCGTCACGCTCGCGCTCGCCTTCGTCTTCAGCGCCCCGCTCGCGTGGAACTACGCGCTCCACGACTACCAGAAGAACCGCGTGCGCGCCTTCTGGGCCCAGCTCATGGGCGAAGCGGACGATCGGATCATCCGCACGATCGGCTGGCACTCGCATCAATCGCAGGTCGCGATTGGCAGCGGCGGCTTCTGGGGCAAAGGGTTCATGCAGGGAACCCAGAATCAGTTCCGGTTCCTGCCCGACCAACACTCCGATTTTCCTTTCGCCGTCTGGGCGGAGGAACAAGGCTTCGTCGGCACCCTTCTCCTGATCGGGCTCTACGCGTTCCTGGTCGTCTGGGGTCTGCGCATCGCCTCCACCGCCAAGGATCGCTTCGGCGCCGTCACCGCGGTCGGCGTCACCGCCCTCATCTTCTGGCAGGCGGTGATCAACCTCGGCATGGTCAGCGGCGTGCTCCCGGTGGTCGGCGTCACGCTGCCGCTCTTTTCTTATGGCGGCTCGAGCGTGCTCACCCTCATGATCGGCATCGGGCTCCTGATGAACGTCTCCATGCGACGCTTCAGCTTCTGATGCCGCGGCCAGCCGAGATCTCCGAAGTCCTCACCTTCACGAGCGGCGTGGGGCTCGCGCTCGGCGTCGCCACGGTGGTCCTGCTCCCGCTCGTGCTCCCGAAGGGCGAGCGCAAGCATCTCAAGCTGCCGATCGCGTTCTTGCTGCTGCACGTCGCCACTGTGCTCCTGAGGACGTACGTCCCGCTGTCCGCGAACACGTCGTCCACGCTGCACATCACCGGGGTCTTCTTCCTCCTCGCGAGCCTCGCGCGCAGCGTCTACCTGCTGCTGCTGCACTCGGTGGTCTCACGTTACGTCGGCGGCGCGGAGGTGCCGCGCATCGTGCGCGACCTGGTGCAGGCGCTGCTCTTCGTCGGCGTCTTCCTCGCG
>CALJLK010000198.1 GCA_937982655.1 uncultured Sandaracinus sp. | reverse complement strand
CCGCGTTTTGTGTTCGCTGCGCGCTCCGCGCTTCGCTCACGGCGGGGGAAGTGTCCCCCGAGCCCCCTCTCGCACGTGAGGCCCGACGCTTCGCTCTGGTCCTCCCGGCGGGCTGCTCTTCGGGGGCTTCGCCCCCTGGCCGCAGGGGGCCAGCCCCGCGCGTTTGGACTCTCTGCGCTTCGCGCACGCGGGATGCCAGCAGCGTTCCTCACGCGTCGTGACCTGAGCGTCAGAGGTCTGGACACGCGCTCGCCACCCGCGCTGCGGGCACCACCGAGGCACGAGCTCAGTTCCGCACGCGGAACACGCAGGGGAACCGCGTGACCATCGTGGCCACCGCGTTGCCGTTGCGGTCGATCGGCGGGCTGAAGCGCACCTCGCGGAGCATCTCGACGCAGCGGCTTCCGAAGCCGAAGCCCTCGACGCTCTCGGAGACCACGCGGATGCCGGAGAGCGAGCCGTCCGGGTCGATGCGGAAGCGGACCACCGCCTGTCCGTCGAGCCCCTGCGAGCGTGCTTCCGGCGGGTAGAACCGCGCGAGGCGCTCGCCCAAGTCGGCGGGCTGCTCGGGGCGACGGCTCAGATCCCGGAACGCCACGACCGGGGGTCCCGTGCCTTCTTCGGTACCTCCTCCGCCCGTGCCTCCCGGGACTCCGTCCGGACGTCCGCGCGGGACCGTGCGTGGCGGGGGCGGACCGATCGGACCTTCCCGCTCGGTGCCATCCCCAGCCGCGACCGCGAAGCTGCCGCCCTCGCTCGTCAGCGTGAGGCCCGTGAGATCGAGCGGCTCTTCGGGCGCGGGCTCGGCCTGCGGGGGCGGACCGGGCGCGGGCGGCGGAGGGGGTTCCTCCGTGCGCGTCGGCGGTGGACGCGGGGGTTCGGGCTCCGGCTCGGGCTCCGGCTCCGCGACCTCGGGCGTCGGCTCGGGCTCCGGCAGCTCGGGCTCCGGCTCGGGCTCTTCGAACGCGACGATTTCGACCTCCGCCGGCGGCGGGAGCGGCTCGAAGCTCGCAGGTGTCAGCAGATCGAGGAGCGCGAGGAGCCACATCAGGAGCGGCAGCCCGACGAAGTGGATCACGAGCGAGATCAAGACGCCCGCGAGCAGGCCGACGACCACGAGGCCGTCTCCGTCGAGCTCGCGATGACGCGGCGCGGTCGTGGAGCTCACGAAAGCCTCCTTGCGATCCGCGCACGCATCTTCAGTCCCGCTCCAGCTCCGACGGTCGCACGTTGATCGCGAACTTCGTGACGCGCTCCTGACGGAGCAAGTCGATGATCTGCACGACCTTCGCGTGCTGGATCGTGCCCGCCGCCGCGATGATCGCGCGCACGTCCTCGGACGCCTCGCGCGCGCTCCGCACCCGGGCGCGGAGCTGGTCTTCGGTGACCGGATCGCGGTCGAGGAAGAGCGCTCCTTCGGCGTCGATCGAGATGCCGAGCGTGGTCGGAGTGTTCTCGGTCGCGTCGGCAGTCGCCGCGGAGGGGAGCTCCATCGGGATCGTCTTGGACACGATGGCGGTCGCCGTGACCATCAAGATGATCAGCAGCACGAGCACGACGTCGACGAGCGGCGTGACGTTGATGTCGGAGATGATGTCTCCGTCGTCGTCACCGCCGCCGAGGGTTCCGCCGGCCATCAGTCTTCTCCCTTGGCGCCGCGGTAGCCGCCGGGGCCCTTCTGGCCCTTCACGTAGGCGAGCAGGTCACGGCCCATCGCGTCGGCCCAGACGAGTCGCCCGCGGATCATGCGGTTGAAGGTGTTGTAGGCAGCGACCGCGGGGAGTGCGACGAGCAGACCGATCGCGGTGGCGACGAGGGCCTCGCCGATCTCGGCCATCAGGCCCGTCGAGACCTGGCCCTGGCTCTCGTTGAGCGCCTGGAACGAGCGGATGATGCCGATGACGGTCCCGAGCAGACCGACGAAGGGCGCGTTGTTGCCGACCGTTCCGAGGAACGCGAGGTTGCGCTCCATCTTGGCCTTCGCGAGCAGGCGCTCGCCGTTGAGCTTCTCTTCGACCGGCCCCGGACCACGCGACGCCTCGTCGAGGCCGCTGGCGACGATCCGCGCCTCCCACGACTTCGACGCCGCCATGACCTTCGAGGCGCCCTCGAGGTTGCCGTCCGCGAGGTGCTTGCGCAGCTCGTCTTGGAGTCGCTTCGCGTCGTCGCGCGAGGCGAGGAGGTAGTAGAGGCGCTCCAGGATGATGGCGAGGCTCACGACGGAGAGGGCCACGAGCAGCCACATCACCCATCCGGCACCGAGCATCGCGAAGGCTGTGAGACGTTCCTGAATGTCCATTCGAGTTCTCCTCGGGGCTGTCTTCAGCCCTCCCGCCCGCGGACGTCGCGTCCGGTGCGGGCGCCTCGAGACCTCGCTCCTGGCCGGCCGGCGGCGCGTGGAGAGCGTGGGATCTCGGGGCTCTTCGTGACGGTCCGCGCGCTGCTTAGCAGCCCGTGGGTTTTCGTGCTCGCGTTCCTGCTCGTTCGCTCGACCTCGTTCGCTCGTCGTTCGACCGACTCCGGCTCGACCTTCGTCCTCGGGCCGCGAGTCCCGGTCCTGGGGCTCGGTCCGCCTCCCGTCGAGGCCGAACGCGCTCCGTTACGGATCTGTTCTGCAAACAGCTTCGATTCGATGGTTCGGTCGCCTCACGGCGACGCTCACGGACGCTCACGCGCGCCCGGGGCTTGGGTGACCCCGACGCCCGAAGAACGCGACGGTGTCGTTGACGGGTTTCGTCCGGACAGACGCAATTTTCACGTTCCCACCGTGACTTCACCGTTGAATCGGCGCCCCGACGTCGCGGATACTCGGGTCGCGGCTCCGGCCGTCGGGAGGATCATGGGACAGGAACCTCGATTCGTCGGGCGCATCGCGCTCGGCCTGGTGGCAGCGGTGCTCGCGTGGTTTCCCCTCGCGACCCACGCGCAAGAAGTTCCGCTCGAGCGCTTCAACGTGCAGCGCTTCGCGCCGGCGCCCGGGCCCAACAACTACCTGCAGGTCGACGGCGCGCGCGTTCGCGGGCACCTGACGCCGGGCGCGGGTCTCACGATCGACTACGGGCACCAGCCCTTCGTGCTCTTCAACGCGTCCTGCACGGACGAGACGGAGACCAACTGCGAGGTCGAAGGCGAGCGCACCCAGCTCGTCTCGTATCAACTGCAGTTCAACCTCTACGCCTCGCTCGTGCTGTTCGAGCGCTTGCAGATCGGCTTGAACCTCCCGCTCATCCTCTCCGGCGGCGACGGCTTCTCCGAGATCGTGCGCGGACAGCCGACGTCGATCCCCGGCGGCACCCAGTTCACGGTCAGCGACCCGACGCTGAGCCTCAAGGCGCGCTTCTTCGGCGACGGCGACGAAGGTGTGTTCCTCGGCGCGGTGGCGTTCGCGACGTTCCCGGTCGGGAACGCGATGAACTCGGACGGTTTCGCGGGTGACGAGAGCCTGCGCGTCGGCGGTCACCTCGTCGGCGAGCTCGTGCAGAGCAACTTCCACCTCGCGCTCAACGTCGGCGGCTTCTGGCGCCCCGAGCGCACGCTCTTCTCCACGCAGCAGGGCCCGCAGCTCACGTACCGCGCGGCGATCGGCTACGACGTCACGCAGCTCGTGCTCGTCTTCGGCGAGATCGACGGCGCCGCCGGCTTCAGCGGACAGGTCGACGAGTACCCGCTCGAAGGCCGCGTGGGTGCGCGTCTGCGCGCGGGCGATCTTCAGTTCACGGTGGCGGGCGGCGCAGGGATCATCAGCGGCGTCGGTGTGCCGATGTTCCGCGTGATCGGTGGCATCGCGTATGCGCCGGTTCGCGGCGACCGCGACGGCGACGGCATCGACGACGCAGACGACGCGTGCCCCGCCGAGGCCGAGGACATGGACGGATGGGAGGACGAGGACGGCTGCCCCGACCCCGACAACGACGGCGACGGCATGCTCGACGCGGCCGACCCGTGCCCGAACGAAGCCGAGGACATGGACGGCTTCGAAGACCAGGACGGCTGTCCCGACAACGACAACGACGGCGACGGCGTGCCCGACGGCTACGACACGTGTCCGATGGAGCCGGAGGACATGGACGGCGATCGCGACGAGGACGGCTGTCCCGACGACGACACGGACCAAGACGGCATCCCGGACGCGCAGGATCGTTGCCCGAACGAACCGGAGGACGCGGACGGTCTGCAGGACGAGGACGGCTGCCCGGAGACGGACGCGGACGGCGACGGAATCCCGGACGACGGCGACCAATGCCCCGAAGAGCCCGAGCTCTTCAACGGGATCGAGGACGACGACGGCTGCCCCGAAGCAGACTCGGATGGCGATGGGATCCCGGACGCCGTGGATCGCTGCCCGAACGAAGCGGAGACGCTCAACGGCGTCAACGACGAGGATGGCTGTCCGGACGGCCAGCAGCTCGTCGAGCAGCGCGCCGACCGCATCGTGCTCCTGCAGCAGATTCAGTTCGCGACGAACCGTGCGCGTATCCGCGGGCGCATCTCGGATCAGATCCTCGCAGCGGTCGCAGCGATCTTGCAGCGCAACCAACAGTATCGACGGATCCGGATCGAGGGTCACACCGACAACGCCGGGAACGCGGCGAACAACCAGCGGCTCTCGCAGCAGCGCGCGGAGGCGGTGCGTGACGCGCTCGTGCGCCTCGGCGTGGCGGCGGAGCGCCTGACGGCCCGTGGCTTCGGACCCGACCAGCCGGTGGGTGACAACACGACGCCGGAAGGTCGCGCGCTCAACCGCCGCGTGGAGTTCATCATCGAGCCGCCCGAGCCCGGTGGACAGGCGATCCGCAGCAGCGCGAGCGCGGAAACCACCGGCGAGCAGCCCGCCCCGGAGTGAGGCACGCTCGACACGCGATGAAGCCGGCCCTCGGGTCGGCTTCGTCGTTCCGTCGAGTCGAGCCCGCGTCGTTCCGTGGGAGCGACGCTTCGAGCCCGCACCCTGCGAGCGCGCTCGCCTTCGCAGTGCGAACGCGCGGGGCCCTGGTCGTCGTGGCTCACGTCTCGTCGTGCGCGGTTCGAGGCTGGACGGGCGCCCTCACCTGCTATCCTCGCGCCCGATGAACGCGCGCTTCGCACTCGCCCTCGCTCTTTGCGCCGCTTTCGTCGGATGCGACGAGTCCACCGACGAGGAAGAGGTCATCGAGAACGTCCCCGTCGCGCCGCGCGAAGAGGCCGCGCCCGCGATCAGCGAACTGCCCGGTGTTTCGCTCGACGGGCTCGGCAACTCGGATCGCCGGCTCGCGCTGCGGCTCCTCAACGATCTGCTGTCGCCCTGCGGCGAGCCGATCAGCGTCGCGCGCTGCGTGAGCGAGAGCGCGGGCTGCGCCGACTGCGTGCCGAGCGCGCGCTACGTCGCGCGGCTCGCGGCCGAGGGGCTCGCCGATCACGAGATCCGCGCGCTCTTCGCGAACCGCTTCGATCCGAGCAAGAAGGTCGAAATCGCGAGCGGCGACGCGCCGGTGCGAGGCGCCGCGATGGGCGCCCCCGTGACGCTCGTGGTGTTCAGCGACTTCGAATGCCCCTTCTGCCGACAGACGCATCCGCTGCTGCAGCAGGTCCTGCGCGAGCACGACGGACGCGTCCAGCTCGTGTTCAAGCACTACCCGCTCTCGATGCACGAGCGCGCGGTGCCCGCCGCGCTCGCCGCGCTCGCCGCGCATCGCCAAGGGAAGTTCTGGGAGATGCACGACCTGCTCTTCGAGAACCAAGACGCGCTGACCGACGGCGACCTCGAGGGGTACGCGCGCACCCTGGGGCTCGACCTCGATCGCTTCCGCACGGACGTGGCGGACGCCGCGTCGCTGGCCTCGGTCGAGGCCGACAAGACCCTCGGGCGCGAGCTCGAGGTGCAAGGGACCCCGACCGTCTTCGTCAACGGGCGCCGCTTCGAGGAGCCCTTTGAGAACCTGAGCCGCTATGTCGCGGAGGAGCTGGACCGACGATGAATGCTTCGACCCGTGCCCCGTCGAAGGGCCCCATGCGTGACCGACGCTCTTTCGCGCGCCTCGCGGCGCTCCTCGCGGCCCTCACGATCCCGGCCTTCGTCGCCGCGCCCGTTTCGGCGCTCGAGCGCGGCGCCCGCGCGCCGGAGATCGGGCTGCGGGACCTGGCGGGCAACAACGTCCAGATGTCGGGCTTGCGCGGCAAGGTCGTGCTCGTCGACTTCTGGGCTTCGTGGTGCGGCCCGTGCCGTGAAGAGATGCCGGTGCTCAACCGCTTCCACCAACGCTTCGCGTCGCGAGGGTTGGTGATCGTGGGCGTGAACATCGACCGCGAGGAGCCGAACATGCGGCGCTTCTTGGAGCGGACGCCGGTGGACTTCCGCATCGTGCACGACGGCCGTCATCAGGTCGCCGATCGCTACGCGCCGCCGCGCATGCCCTCGTCGTACTTGATCGACAAGCGCGGTGTCGTGCGCTTCGTCCACGCGGGCTTCCGCGCGAGCGACGCACGCGAGATGGAGCGCGAGATCGAGCAGCTCCTCGCGGAATGAGCTCGCCACGCGCGTCCGACCTCTCGTGAAGGAGCCCGCCCCCTCGGCGGGCTCTTCGTTTTCGAGGCTCGAGATCGCGTCGCGTCGACCCTTCGAGGCGAAGGTGATCGCGCGCGATCGCGAGGTCGTCCGTAGCGCTCGCCCCCGCCGCGCCAACGAGACGCGCAGCGCGCGAAGGTCGCCGAAAACCGGGAAAAGTCTTGCCAGTCGCGGCGTGGTGCGACTAAGAGACCTCTTACCGAGGGTGGCGACACCGCGCCGTCACGGCGTGGCGGCCGGGCTTGGACGAGAGCGACGTCGTCGTGCACGCGGCGAACGTTGCAAGGAGGAGGACTCGTGAATCAGCTCGCGCGATACCTGATGGAGCACATGTACATCGACTTCGACGGATCGATCTCGATCGACGAGGTTCGGCAGCTCCTACGCGACGAGGACAGTCGCGAATCGCGTCAGCTCCTCTCGAAGCTCATCGAGGACAAGGGCATCGACGAGATGATGATCGCGATCGCGGAGATCCTGAAGGACTACCTGCGAACCGGCATCAACGAGTCGGTCATGCGCGAACAGCTCAAGACGTACGGCGAGTCCTGAGGACCAAGCGCGGGCGTCGTGCCTGTTCGTCGCGCCTCGATCGTCGTCGTCCGACGCAGCGTCGCGCTCGAACGCCGCGTCGCGCTCGTACGCAGCGTCGCGCTCGTACGCAGCGTCGGGCTCGCACGCAGCGTCGCGCTCGTACGCAGCATCGCGCTCGTGGCGACGCTCCTCGTGCTCGGATGCGATCGCGGTGGGCTCGAGCTCGACGAGCCGGCGCAGGCGCTCGGCTCGATTCCCGCGGATGGCGAGACCGACGTCCCGCGACGCTTCGAGCTCCGTGTCTTCTTCGACCGCCCGCTCGCACCGCGCACCGTCTCGCGCGCGGTCGTCTCGCTTCGCTCCGGTCCGCAGCAACGTTTCCTCTCCGTGAGCTACGACCCCGTCGAACGTGCGCTCGTCGCACGCGACTTCTCCGACGCACCGCTCGAGCCGCGGGTGGAGCACGAGCTGCGTGTGGAAGGGGTGCGCGATCTGAACGGACTCGAGGCGCCTGCGTTCCTCGCGCGCTTCACCACCGGTGACGCGCTCGGCGAGGCGCCGGTGTTCGGAACGACGACGTGGGCCGAAGTCGCGCCGATCTTCTCCGCGCGGTGCGCCGACGACGGTTGTCACGGCGGCGCGAGGCCCGCGCTCGGGCTCGACCTCGCGAGCGCGGAGGGCGTGCGCGCGACCGCGATCGGCGTGCCGAGCGTCGCGAGCTCCTCGGGCGGACTCGGCGATCGTGGGCTCACCGGTTTGCCGCGCATCGACGTGATCGCGGGCGTGGGGCGGCCCGACACCAGCCGCCTCGTCTACGAGGTCCTCCGCGATCCGCGGGTCGGCGAGCCGATGCCGCCCGACGACGCGCTCACGACCGACGAGGTGCGAGCGATCGCAGACTGGATCCTCGGCGGCGCGCGCACCGACTGATCCATCGTGCGTCGCACGCGTCGAGGCGCGACGTCAGGCCCCGCTGGACGTGTCGGTGCCTTCGAGCGGAGCGAGCGGGACGAGCTGCTCTTCGAGCTCGGGCGAGGTGTCGGACGACCGCATCGCAGGGAACTGCCCGACCAGAGTGTCGCCGACGTTGTCGTCCGAGAGCGCAGGTGTCGGCTCGGGCGGCAGCGGCGCGCCCTCGCGCGCTTCGACGTTCTCGATCTCGTGCGTCTCGATCATGGCGGAGACGGGCGCCGCGAACTCGGCCGAGCCGTCGTGCTCGAAGGCTTCACCCCACGCGTCGTAGCTCTGCGATCCGGGCGCGAGCATCTCGTAGACCTCCGCGAGACGACGTCGCCTCGCGGCGCCGGAGAAACGTGCGCGCACGCGCGCGTACGCACCTTCCACGAGGTGAGCGCGCAGCTCCGCGTCGGTGCTCACGCTGACGATCGCGTCCGCGAGGCTGATCTCGTCTCCCGGCAGGTAGAGCAGGCCCTCTTCTTCGTCGCGCACGACCTCCGCGACCGCCGGCACGCCCGCCGCGACGACCGGGCGTCGACACGCGAGGTACTCGAGGAGCGGCTCGGGCAAATCGCCGAGCTCTTGAAACCGCGGCGTGGTGCTCGCGGGAACCACCGCGAGATCGCACGCCGCGATGAGCGACGGCAGCGCGACCGCGCGCGGCTCACCCCGGACGCTCACGAGGTGCTCGAGCCCGAAGGCGCGCACCATACGCTCGACGTCCGCGCGTTTGTCGGGGTTGGGCTCACCCGCGAGCAGCACACGCATGCGAAGCCGCGAAGAGGCCGCGCGCACCGCCGCGAGCAAGGTCGGGATCTCGCGATCGGCGCCGAAGGGCCCGACGTAGAGCAGCCGCGTGACCTCGTCCTCGGTGACCGGCCACCAATCGTAGGCGTCGACGTCGACGCCGGGGCTGAGCACCGCGACCTTGCCGCCGTGCCCGCGCTCCGCGAGCCCACGCGCCGCCGCCTCCGCCCCCACGAGCACGAGGTCCGCGGCTTCGAGGCAGCGTTCGTGCGCGAGCGACCACTCGTGCTCCACGTGCGCGCCCTCGCTCTCGTCCGCGAAGGTCGCGACCTCGTAGATGAAACGAAAGCCCACCGCGCGGCGGAGCTCCCGCACGAGATCGCCCTCCCACGCGCCGCGCACGTGCACGACGTCGTAGGGCTCCGCTTCGAGCTGGCGCTTCACCGCGCGGGCGAAGGTCGAGCGTTGTTCTTCGGGTGGTCCTCCGCAGCGCACGCGGAAGAGGCGCGCTTCGCCGAGGCGGCTCTGGTGCGGGAGCGACGCGGTCTTGCGCGTGACGAGATCGAGATCGCCGCGCAGACCGGCCGCCATGCCGAGGAGCGCGGACGAGTGCGCGTTGGCGCCGGGCACGGTGCCGAACGCCGTGACCAAGACGCGGAGCCTGCCGTCGATCACGTTCGGTCCTTTCGGCCCATGCCGAGGAAGGTAGCAGGGTGCGTCCGCGCTGGCTGCCTTCGTGGCATCGCGGCGTGCGCGAAGCGCGCCCGTCCAAACACACTCGACTCGTGATCGCACGCCCCGCTTTCGCCGTGTGCGAGCGAAAGCGCCGGAGTCTGGATCGCACGCCGCGCTTGACCCGGATCGCGAGGAGCGACGGAATGCGCCCCGATGCTCCCTCGCGCACGGCCCGCGATCCTCGCAGCGCTCGCGCTCTGCGTCGCGTTCGCGATGGCGGCGCGCGCGCGCGCGCAGACGCGGAGCACGGAGGCGCCGACCCGCGCCGCGCCGGTCGAGGATCGGAGCGAGTGGCACCTGCACGCGGACACACGCTTCGTCGCGTACGCGGTGCAGAGCCCGCGCAGCCCGGTCGCGCTCGCGCGGCGACGCCTCGTCCAGACCGCGGGCTTCCTTCAGTCGCTGCGGCTCGGCGATCTGCGCGCGCCGTGGACGGTGCGCGTGGTGCTGGAGCTGCGGCTCGATCAAGAGCTCGGCGACGTGTGCGCGCGCGACGGCGACGAACGCTGCCTCGCGGAGACGAACGTCGACTCGCGGCGCGACTTCCAAGCGCTCGCGCGCATCACGCGCCTCGATCTACCGGAGGCGTACCTCGAGCTCGTGCCGCCGGAGCTCGACGCACGCGCGCGGATCGGACGGCAGATCCTCTTCGACGCGACCGGCTTTCTGCGGCTCGACGGAGCACGTCTGACGACGAGCCCGCACCGATGGGTGTCCGTCGACGCGTACGGAGGGCTCTACGCGCAGGAGGCGAGCTTCGCGGGCAGCGACGGCTACGCGATCCAAGGCAACCTGCGCTTCGAGCTGCCGAGCGAGCTCTCGGAGGAGCGCGCGCCCTTCGTGATGGCCCCCGTGCGCACGTGGGTGATCGGCGGGGCGGTCTCGTTCGGTGACGCACGCGTCTTGCGAGTCGACGCGCTCGCGCGCGAAGCACGCGACGAAGGCGGCGCGGTCGCGATGCGGCGGGTCGGCGTGGTCGCGCGCTCGCGTCCGCACGAGACCCTGGGGCTGCGCGCCCAGGCGCTCTGGGATCCGACGGACGGCACGTTGGTGGACGCGGTCGGAGAGATCGAGGGCCACACGCGGCGCGGGATCGTCCGCGCGAGTGCGCGGCGCAGCGAGCCCCGCTTCGATCTCGGCAGCATCTGGGCCTTCTTCGACGTCGTGCCGACCGACGTGCTCTCGCTGGGCGGGCTCGTGCGGCTCGGGCGTGCGACGCTCGTCGGCGCGATGCACGGGCGCTGGACGCGTTTCGACGACGGGGCCTCGGAAGACGGGCCTTCGGAGGGCTCGAACGACGCCGTCTTCGACGGGGGCCTCGAGCTCTCGCTCGACCTTCGCGACGGCGCGCGTTTCGTCGGCGTCGGTGGGCAGCTCTGGGCCGGAAGCGCGGGCGACACCGCGCGCGTGCACCTCGATCTCGGTCGGAGCGTCGGTCCGGTCGATCTCTACGCGCGCGGATCCGTCTGGCACTTCGACCACCCGTGGCAGCAGGCGCTGCACGGCACGAGCGTCGCGACCGCGGTCGGCGCGAGCGCCGTGATCACCGAGCAAGTCCGGCTGCGCACCGAGCTGGAGTGGATGCACAACCGCGTGGCGGGGCACCGTGTGCGCGCGCTCGCGTCGCTCACGCTGAGGGTGTGGCGATGACGCGTGCGCTGCTCGTGCTCGCCCTCTTCGCGACGGGCATCGCGTTCGGGGCATCGTGGAGCGCGAGCACCGCGCAGACACGAGGACGCGCGCTGCGATCGACGGTGGTCTATCCGCCGCAGCGCATCGCGCTCCGGATGGATCACTCGCACCCCGCACACCGCGCGCTCCGGTGCGAGCGCTGCCACGAGGGCGCGACGGAGAGCGAGCACGCGCGCGATTTGCTCTGGCCACGCGAGCAAAGCTGCAACCCGTGTCACGCGGAGCAGACGGCGCGGGAGAACGCCGACGAAGCGCGCTGCGGCACCTGTCACGTCGGCACGCCGATCGAGGGTGACGACGTTGGCGACGGTGGAAGCCGCAACGGCTTCGAGGTCGCGACCTCGTCGGTGCCGACCGCGCGGCTGCACTTCTCGCATGCGACCCACGCACGCGAAGGCGTGCGCTGCCTCGACTGCCACGAGGGCGTGACCGAGGCCACGCTCGCGACGCGCTCGCACCTGCCGACCATGCGCTCCTGCCTGCGTTGTCACGGCGGCGACGGCATCGGCCGCCACGTCGAAGGCGCGGGCACCGCGTGCGACACCTGCCACCTCACGCGCCCCGACGGTCGTTTGCGCACTCGGTACCCGGAGGGCGCGCTGCTGCCGCCCGATTGGCTACACGGCATGGTGCACGATCGCGACTTCTTGGTTCGGCATCGCTGGGTCGCGGCCGATGCGCCCGAGACGTGCGCGAGCTGCCACTCGGAGCGCGAGTGCGCGGACTGCCACGACGGACGCGTGCGGCCCGAGAGCGTGCACCCGAACGACTACCTCACCACCCACGCGACCGAGGCGCACCGCGACACCCCACGCTGCGCGAGCTGCCACACCACGCAGCGCTTCTGCACCGAGTGCCACGCACGGCTCGGCCTCTCGCCGATGAGCGCGCCGGGCGCGGTGAGCGGCGCGCCCTTTCATCCGCCGGGCTTCGCGCGTGCCCACGGCGACGACGCGCGCCGCGCGCTCACCACCTGCGCGAGCTGCCACTCCGAGCGCGACTGCACGACCTGCCACGGCGCGACGGGGATCGGCGTGGGCCTCTCGCCGCATCCGCCGGGCTTCACGTCGCGCTGCCGCGACGCGTTCGAGCGCAACCCACGCGCGTGCGTGACGTGTCACGGCGGCGACGCGGAGCGCGTGGTCGAGCGCTGCCGCTGACGCCCGACGATCACGACCGACACCCCACGATCACGAACGAGACCACGAGCAACGAACGCGAAGCGCGGCGTTCGACTTCTCGATCGAGTCGGCGCGGTCAGCCGCCGACTTCTCGAACGCGGAGGCCACACCTTCGTTGCCAAACGAGTGCCCCAAGACTATGGGGTGCGCGTCGAAGCGGTTCGGGGATTCGCTCTCGGGCTCGACCTCGGTCGGGTTCGGGAGAGGAAAGTCCGAGCACCACAGGGCAGAGTGCCAGGTAACGCCTGGTGGGGGTGACCCCGAGGACAGTGCCACAGAGAGGAGTCTGCCGAGCTGCACCCGAAAGGGAGCCGCTCGGTGAGGGTGAAAGGGTGAGGTAAGAGCTCACCGGGCCGGCGGTAACGTCGGTCGCACGGCAAACCCCACTCGGTGCAAGACGAAATAGGGAAGCGCTCGAGGGTGGCCCGCCCGAGCTTCCGGGTAGCGTCGCACGAGGCCCGCGGTGACGCGGGTCCCAGAGGAATGAGTCCCACCCACGCGAGGCGACGAACGTGGGAACAGAACTCGGCTCATGAGCCCTTCGACCACACGCCCTCCTTCGGGAGGGCGTGCGCATTTCGGCGCTGCCGTTCCTCGCGTCGAGGTGCGGCACCCGAGTCGATCAACTCCTGAAATCCTCGATCTCGGCCCAGCCCACCCCAGAGAACCCTTCACGTCGAATGGCGTCGGCGAACGATCGTTCGACGAACACGGCGCGGGTGAGACCTCGAGCGCGGAACAACGGGCGGTCGAGCGGGACCCGCGACGGATCGAGCACGAGCTTGGCCACGTCCTGGAGTTTGCCGGCGACGATCTCGCTCTGTCCGTAGACCGATGCCTCGAGGTCGACGCAATCCACCGGTTCGACGGGGTGCACGACGACGTACGTACGACTCACGGGTCGACCTTCCGGATCGACGATCGCGACGGGGAGAAATTCCACCTTCGGCAGGGCGGCGGCCGAGAGGAACGCGTGCAGTCGCTCGGACACCAAGAGCGCGTCCTTCACGTTGTCGATGCAGTCCGGCAACCCTCGATCCTGCGGAAAATCCGGATTCATCCGAAAGGCTACGTTCGACGGGAACCCGTCCAGAAGTGGCACGCCTTTCGAGAGCCGGAACGATTTCTCCAATCCGTCGAGCTGGTAGAGGTTGACGGCACCAGGCACGTTCTCGACTCGCCAAATCACAACGTTCATCACGTCCTCGGTGAGGGGCAGAGTCGAACGCACGCACTCGCGACGCAAGCGCTCAGGCCACCGTCGGAGTGAACACGCCGTCGTTCGATGGGCCGGGCTCGGCGATTTCTGGCCTCGCGATCCACGCGTCGATAGCGTCCGCCTCATGTGGCGTCGTCTCGTGATCGTGCTCGCGCTCGGATGCGGTGGCTCGGAGCCGCCGCCTTCGGTCACGGTGGACGCGGGCCCTTCGTCCGCGCCTACGAACCCTCCGGCGCCCGCCGCTGCCGTCGCCCCGCCGGAGCCCGCGCCTGCGCCCGTCGCCGACAGGATCGCGATCCCGGCTGGCGTCGTGTGGGCCGGCAGTCGTCCCGGCTCTGCGTGGCGCGAGCCGCGCGACGAAGCGGACCTCGTGCCCGTCGAGCTGCCGAGCTTCTCCATCGATCGGCTGCCCTACCCCAACGATCCCGCGCAGCCGCCGCGCACGAACGTGACGCGCGACGAAGCGGCCGCGCTCTGCGAGGCCGACGGCAAGCGCCTCTGCACGGAGCTCGAGTGGGAACGCGCGTGCGAAGGCGCGGCGTCCGATCGTGCGTTCCCGAGCGGCCCACGCTTCGATTCGACGTGCACGACGAGCACGTGTGCGAGCCCCGACGGCGCGCTCGGGCTCGGTGTGATCGGCGAATGGACCGCGAGCTCGGGCAACCGCGGGCTCGCGTCGGACCTCGCGGTGTTCCGAGGCGGCGCGAGCGCGGAGCCCGGCCACCACCGCTGCGCGTCGCGACGTGGCGCACGACCGACCACGCGCAGCGAAGGCCTCGGCTTCCGTTGTTGCAGCGGCGACGCCCCGAGCGCCGCGTATCCCGACGAAGCGCGCGCGCCACGCGTGCAATCGCTCGCGCTCGATCGCGAGGGAGCGCGCGCGATGCTCCGCGCGGTGCCAGAGCTCGCCGCCTACGCCGAGGAGTTCGAGCTCTTCGACGGCGACGCGATGCTCGCGACCTTCCCGAACGCCGACCTCGCGGTGCTCAACGGCTGGGAGCTCCCGGCGACGGGTGCGCTGCGTTGGTCGCCGCGTCCGGGCGAGCTCGTGAACGTGTTCGCGGGTCGCAGCGGTGGGCACGCGCTCGTCGTCGTGCTGCACCCGATGCCGGACGGAACCTACGTGCACGGCGCGAGCTTCGTGCGCGAAGGCGAGCCCGACACGATCGCCCTCGCCTTCACGCCACCGAGCGACGAGCTGCTCTGGAGCGCCTCGTGGGGACGCGCGGCGGAGAGCGGCGCGATCGTGATCGGCAGCGACTCACGGATCACGATCGTCCAGCGCTGATCGCGCAACCATCGCGAGCCCTCGCGCGCACGACGATCGTCCGGGCTCGCGTGCGCCACGCGGGGCTCGTATGCTCCGCCGCCGATGACGACCCGTTGGACCCTCCTCCTTTGCCTCGCGCTGAGCTTCGGCGCGTGCCGTTCCCCCGAGCCGCGCTTCGACCGGGGTGGGATCGCCTCCGACGACTCCGAACGTCGTGGCGAGCCCGCTGCGGCTGCAGAGCCCGCCCCGACGCCCGCGCCGCCGCCGGAGCCCGCCCTCCCGGAGGTCACCGCGCCGACCGATCCGCCGCCGGCCCCCGATCCGCGCCTCGCGACCCCTGCGGCGCTGACCGAGCGCGCGCCCGAGACCTTCACCGTCTGGATGGACACCACGAAGGGTCCGATCGTGATCGACGTGACGCGCGCGTGGGCTCCGAACGGCGCCGATCGCTTCTACAACCTCGTGAAGGCCGGCTACTACACCGACGTCGCCTTCTTCCGCGTGATCGAGGGCTTCATGGCGCAGGTCGGTCTGCACGGCGATCCGACGATGAACACCGCGTGGCGCGCGAGCGGCATCCAAGACGATCCGGTCGTCGGCACCAAC
The DNA here is from genome assembly GCA_937982655.1 of uncultured Sandaracinus sp. Lineage (GTDB taxonomy): Bacteria > Myxococcota_A > Polyangia > Polyangiales > Houyiibacteriaceae > JACKEH01. Next base: position 1,016 of record CALJLK010000198.1, on the reverse strand, counting down.
ACGCGCGGAATGGTGACCTTCGCGCAGACCGCGATGCCCAACAGCCGCTCGACGCAGTTCTTCATCAACTTCGGCGACAACTCGCGCCTCGACGGGATGCGCTTCGCACCGTTCGGACGCGTGCGCGACATGGCCACGGTCGACCGGCTGCACGCGGGCTACGGCGAAGGCGCCCCGAGCGGACAGGGCCCCGAGCAGGGCCGCATCCAGAGCGAGGGCAACACGTATCTGCGCCGCGATTTCCCGAACCTCGACTACATTCGCTGGGCTCGCGTGGTCGCCGAAGGCGCGCGCTGAGAAGTTCGGGGCTTTCGGGGGAGGGTCTGGCGACAGCCTCTCGAGGAAGAAGGACATAGATGCGTTGGATCCACGGAACGGTCGTCGTGCTCGCGCTCCTCGTCGCGTGCGAGGTCCAGAACGGAAGCGGCGGCGAAGGCAGCTCGGGCGCGGAGGACACCACGCGCGAGTCCGAGGGTGAGACCACGGTCGAGCTCGTCCGCGACGAGGGCACCGGCGCGCCGGCTGCCGAAGGTCGGACGTGCACCTCGAGCGCCGACTGCGGCGAGGACGAGATGTGCATCGGCGACGAAGGCTGCGACGTGGCCTGGACGTGCCAACCGATGCGCCCCTGCACCCGCGACCTGCGCGTCTACTGCGGCTGCGACGGACAGACCTTCGAAGGCAGCGGCTCCTGCCCGCCGCGCCCCTTCGCGAGCCGTGGGCCGTGCGAAGCGAGCGAGCAGCCGGCCGAGTGAGCACCGGCGAACATGGGCATGGCAAGCCGCCCTACCGGACGGCGCGCAGCGAGCGAAGCGAGCGGTTCGAAGGGGAATCGTTCGAAGCGCAGTGGACGAAGTCCACGGAGCCGAACGATTCCACGAGAGTGTCGGGCCGTGCGCGAGCACGGAGCCGACCCAGGCTCGCGGGAGGGGGCCCCATCGGGGCTTTGTCGCGCCGCGCTTTCGCGCGGTCGCGACCGTCTCGCGGAATCGTGCACCTCCGCGGACTGCGTCCGC
>CALJLK010000197.1 GCA_937982655.1 uncultured Sandaracinus sp. | reverse complement strand
CCGTGGGGGAGGGGCTGGCGACAGCCCCTCAAAGAGAGAGAACCATGCCCATCACCACCATGCCTGGCGAGGTCACGCCCACCCTCTTCGTCGGACTCGGCGGCTCCGGAGGAAAGGCCATCGGGCGCATCGCGCGTCGGCTTCGCACGAGCCCGGAGTGGGAGCGGAAGTATCGCGACCTCGTGCGCTTCGTGGCGATCGACACCAACGCGGCCGACCTCGCGAAGCTGCGCGGCGGCGAAGGCGACGCGGGGCGCGTCGACGCGACGATCACCATCAGCGACTTCGACAAGGTCGAGTTCACGCAGCTCCGCCGCGGCGAGAAGTTCGCCGACGCCGACCCCTACTTCACGCAGTGGGTGCACCCCTGGTACCGCTTCCGCACCGAGAGCGGCGCGGGCGCCGGGCAGATCCGCATCGAGAGCCGGCTCGGCTTCTTCCGCGCGGTCGAGGTGGGCGACATGACGCGCCAGCTCAGCGACCTCGTGGCGTCGATGACCGCGCACGGCCACGGCATGCGCAACACCGGTGCCGCGATGCAGGCCTTCGTCTACTTCAGCGTCGCGGGCGGCACCGGCTCGGGCGCGTTCCTGCCCTTCGCGTCCCTCCTGCGCGACATCCTCGGCGACAAACGCTCGCGCACCTTCGGCTTCGCGATCCTGCCCGACGCCTTCGAGGACAAGGTCGGCATGAACCGCGACGGCACGCTCGCGAACGGCTACGCGGCGCTCAAGGAGCTCGAGCACCTGATGCGCCTCGACGCGCAGGCGCCGCCCGACGAGGTCACCTTCCACTACGACCCGCGCAACAAAGCGAAGACCACCGTCACGCGCCGCCCCTACGAGCTCGTGTACCTCGTCGATCGGCCCGAGCGCTTCAGCATCGAGAACGTCGGCGGCGCGCTCGCGGACGCGACCTACGTGCAGATCTTCAGCCCCATCCTCGGCGAGCAGCAGGGCGACTACGACAACTACACCAAGGAGAGCCGCGCGCTCTTCCCCGAAGAGCTCGGCGACGGCGGCTACACTGCGTTCTACGGCACCCTCGGCGCCTCCGTGCTGTTGCTGCCGCGGCGCGACCTGCTCGCGTATTGCGCGCGTCGCTATGCCGCGACCGCCGTGCGTCGGTACCTGCTGCTCGACGATCCCGCGCTCGTGAGCGACGCGATGCGCGAGCGTTTCAAGCAGTTCGCGGTCGATCGCGACGAGCTCGAGACGCTCTCCCCCGAGGTCCAGGCCGAACGCATCGACACCTCGTTCCGGCAGAAGATGGACGTGCTCGCGGAGCAGGACCGCGAAGGCGGCGTGTGGAAGCGGCTGCACGTGGTGCGCGACGCCGCGAAGGCGAAGCTCGAAGACCGCCTGCGCCAGATGGAGGACGAGCTGCGTGGGCTCTGCCGTGGTCTGCGCGAGATCAGCGCGGACCGCATCCTCGACGATCAGTGGACGCCCGCGACCACGGTGGGAGGGCTCGGGCGCGAGATGGAAGAAGCGCGTGCGCAGGTGGAGGCGCGGGTGTCGACGATCGTCGCGCAGCTCGAGAGCGGCGATTGGTGGTCGGAGTTCCTCGCGAAGGCGGGCCCGGACGCGTCGCCCGAGCTCGGACCGTACGAGCAGCGCTACGTGCTCTGCGCGTTTCGCGCGCCGGGCGGCCCGCTCGATCCGTCGCGGGCGGACGAGCTCGCGTCGACCGTGCAGCGCCTGCGCGCGGAGGCCGATCTCGGCAGCGAGTCGCGCTTCCGCAGCGAGATGGACGCGCACGCGGCGGAGATCAAACGCACCTACGGCGGCTTCGACAAACTGATCAAACGCCGAGACGTCGACTTCGAGGAGGCGCGCGATCGCACGGTGGCGACCTTCAACGAGTTCGTCGACAAGGCGCGCGCGCTGCTGAGCCGCGGGGGGCTGCACGAGGTCGTGGTCGCGCTCGGGCGCGGCGCGGACGCGATGCGCGGGAGCTTCCGCAGCATCGAGAGCAGCGCGGGTCGGCTCGCGTCGGAGCTCGAAGAGAAGGCGCGCCGCTTCGAGTACGACGGCGGCGCGGGCGGCAGCCAAGCGAACGACTACCTGCTCGACGTCGAGGCGCTGCAGCACCCGACCTCGCGACGTCGCTTCTGGAGCTGGTACTACGCCGACCAGATCGAGACGCGGCCCGAGTCGAACGACCAGGCGCAGATCCTCGGCGCGGTCCGCGACGCGCTGCGACCGAAGTTCGACGAGCGCGGCAAGCCGATGCGGCGCTCGGCGCGCGAGATGATCGCGGACATCGAGAACGCGCTGGTGAACGCCGCGAGCACGACGCTCAGCAAGGTCGTGCTGGGCGATCCGAAGAGCGACGATCCCTACGAGCGCGCGGGCCTTCGGCTCGACGACGCGCTCTTGCTCGAGGCGCGCTACTTCGCGTTCGATCAGGAGTCGCCGGGCGCGGATCCGAAGCGGACGCTCACCGGACACGCGCCGCTCTCGCCCTCGCAGCTCCGCGAGAGCGAGACGTTGCGTCATTACGTGCTGCAGAAGCTGCGCGCCGCGCTCGGCAAGGCGCAGCCGCTCACGCGCTACAGCCCCGAGTCCAAGAGCACGCTCAAGCACGCGGACATGCTGCTGGTCGGACTTCACGAGTCGCTGCAGCGCGGCCTGCTCGGCCAGCTCTTCGAGGAGGCCTCGCGCGGCAAGCCGGCGAGCTTGCTCGGCAACTGGGGCGACGCGGAGCGCATCGTCTTCTACCACTCGATCCTGGGCGTGCCGATCTGGTGCTTCCCGCACGTGAACGAGGAGATGAAGCACGCCTACCAGCGCTTCCAAGCGCAGCGCGACAAGGCGTGGCCGCTGCACGTCGATCACCACTGGGAGTCGCTGCCGGACCTCGATCCCACCGTCGCGCGGCGCGACATGCTCGCCAAGCAGGAGCGGTTGAAGGTCGCGGTGGGCGCGCTCGCGATCGGCTCCGCCGAGGGCAGCGTGACGAGCGACGCGGGCTGGAAGCTGGTGCTCGACGGCGTGAGCCTCGACCTCGGCCCGAGTGCGCGCGCGGCGGCGGAGAAGCTGCTCGCGCTGCAGACGGAGAAGCCGTCCGTGTACGACCTCGCGGTGGCGCCGCTCGTCGACGCCGCCCGCAAGGCGACCGCGTCGGCGGCGGGGCGCAAGCCGCTGCAGGACGCGCTCGCGAGCTGGAAGAAGCGCTGCGTGATTCTGGAGCTGAAGGACACGCGCGAGGTCGCGGAGGAGCAGGAGTACCTCGAGCTCCGCGACGTGACGAAGCTCCTCGAGTCGCTCCTCGGGTGATGGCGTGCGGAGCGCGCGCGACTCCGAGCGCCGTCGGTGCGCGTCGAGCTTCGGCGCGCGCCGCGCCGTGATCGTTCGCCGACGGCGCGCGGCTCGCGGCATTCGCTTCGAAGTGCACCTCGAGGTGACGCGTAGGCTCGGAGGCGCGCGTTGAGCGCCTCGTCGCGATCGAACGAGAGCGCGTCGGCGGAGCTGACCGCGCCGACCGTCTTGCTCGGCGTCGGTCGCTTCGGCAGCGCGGTGGCGGAGCGACTCGCGCACGAGGCGGCCGAAGCGTTGCGCGACGCGCATGGGCGCGCGCCCGATCCTTCGGCCTGGGCGGACGCGGTGCGCGAGCGTGGGCTCGAGCTGGTGCGAAGCCGCGACGACGAAGACGCGAGCACCCTCGCCCGCCGCGTCAACGAACGAGCTCGCGCGCTGCTCGCCCACGCGCGCCTCGCACCACGCCGCGACGCTCCGGGCCGCGACGGACCGACGCGCTTGCACGTGCTCGTGATCGCGCACCTCGGCGAGCCCAAGGTGCGTGCGCGCCTCGGCGACGATCTCGCGGCCATCGAGCGGCAGCTCCTGCGCGAGCTCGGCCCGCTCTTCTCGCCCCACCGCACCCACGACGCGCGCAGCTTGGTGGTGCTGCCGCTGGTGGCGATGCCTCACCCCGCGGCGAGCGCGGACGGCGACGACATCGCGACGCGCGCCAAGGAGCTCGCGCGTCGCATCGCGGAGACCCCATCTCGCGAGCGCGCGGTGCCGCAGCTCTTCCTCGTGGAGGACGTCTCGGAGCTCACGGTGCTCAGCGAGCCGGAGCTCGCGCAGCAGGTGCGGAACTTCGCGAGCTTCGTGCTCTACGCGCTGCCCTCGCTGGAGACGAGCGACGCGATCCTCTACGGGCGCGAGCCGAAGGAGCCGATCGCGACCTTCGCGTGCGCGACGGCGGAGATCCCCCGCGCGAAGCTCCGCCGCTACGGCACCGCACGGGTCGCGCTCGAAGTACTCGACGCGGTGGTCGACGCGCCACGCCAAGACGCGGAGCTCGCGCGCATCGACGTGCTGGAAGAGGTCGAGCTCGCGGGACTCGACGCGATCGACTCCTCCGAAGGTGACGTACGCGCGCTGCTCGATCGTTACGCGCCGACGGTGGAGCGCGATCCGGAGCCGCGCTGGTGGACGCGCGGCGAGACGCTGCGCGAGCGCTACGGTCCCGATCACGGCGACGCCTCGCGCGACGACGCGCAGCCGCCGCCCGAGGTGCCCATGGGCTGGGCGCTCGAGCGCATGCAGGCGATCGAGAAGGGCTGGCGGCTCTTGCAGCGGCGCCGCTTCGACGATCTCGTCGCGCGCGAGCGACGCGCGGTCGAAGAAGCACGCGATCGCGTGCTCGCCCAGGTGCGGACTTTCGTGGATCGCACGCTCTGGCAGCGGCCCGATCCGGAAGCGTTTCGGCGCGCGAGCGAGCTCGTCGCGCTGGTCGCGCGCCACGTGGACGAGCGCCTCGCCGAGGCGGTGCGCGAGCGCGACGCCATCGCGCCACCGCCCGCGCCTTCGTTCGACGGCTTCCGCGACGCGCACGCGGCCTTCCTCGACTCGGCGCGCCGAAAACCCGACCTCGGTCGCCTGCTGCTCTTCGGCGCCCTCGCGATCGTGGGCTTCGTCTCGTTCGGGCCGGAGCTGCTCCTCGCGCTCGCGGACGTGCTCGGCGCCGAACGCGGCGACGCGATCGATCTCGCGCTGCGCGAGCATCCGGGCTGGACCTCGTTCGGACTCGGTCTCGTCTTCGTGCTCGCGAGCCTCGCGCCGCGCTTTCGACGCGGCGTGCGCGAAGTGCGCGAGGCCTTCCACGCGATGTGGCGTGCGCTCGACGAGACGCTCGTGGGTGCGCAGGGCTCGCTGCTCGACTACTTCCGCTCGCGCCTGCGCCTCGCGCGGCAGGTCGCGCGCGTGGAGGCGCTGCTCGCGCTGCAGGCCTCGGTGCGTCGCGACGCCGAGCGGCTCGCGCTCCTCGATCGCGCGGCGCGGCGGGCGCGCGCGGATCTGAAAGACGAGCTGCGGCGCCTCGGCGTGGTCGACGACGATCCGAGCGGCGTGCTCGGCGCGGGCGAGGAGAGCCTCGTCGAGCCGCTCGTGGGGCCCGAGGGCGGCGCGCGCCTCGCGGCGCTCCTGCCGAGCAGCGAGCGACGCACGCGCGTGCTCGACGTGCTCGGCGCGCTCGCGAACGAGTCGGGCTTCTCGCGGCGCTGGCGCGAAGAGGTTCCCTTCACGGATCTCGCGGCGCTGCGGCGCGCGACGAACGAGCACGCGGAGCCGGTGTCGACGTGGGATCCGACCGCGACCCCGGAAGGTGCCGACGCGGTGGCGCGGCAGATCGCGACCTTCATCCGACGCCAAGCGCGCAGCCTCGGGGTCGCGCTCGGCTACCGCGCGAACGAAGCGCGCGATCGGAGCGGGGTGAGCGCCTTCGCACGCGGCGACGCCATCGTGCCGCGCGCGCTGGTGGAGCCGGTGCGTCGCGCGCTCGCGGAGGACGGCGCGGCCGGTCGCGCGGTGGTCGCGGTGCACGCGGGCCCCGAGCCGGATCGCGCGTACTACCTCGTGGCCTACGGCGACATCGCGGAAGAGGCGGTCGCGTCCCTCGATCTCGCAACTCCGTCTCCGTCTCCGTCTCCGTCTCCGTCTCCGTCTCCGTCTCCGTCTCCGT
>CALJLK010000196.1 GCA_937982655.1 uncultured Sandaracinus sp. | reverse complement strand
ACCGCACGGAGGTCCGACCTCCACGCAGACGCCTTCGGCGCAGACCAGCGCGCCGTCGCACGAGCCGTCGTCGCAGCAGCTCTCTCCGAACGCGCCACACGCGCCACCACCGTCGCGATCCGGCCCACCGTCGCGATCGACCGTGCCGCCGTCGAGGTCGGTCGATCCGTCCGCGACCGCGCCATCCGGCATCAGCTCGCTCGACTCACCACACGCGAGGAGCCCCACCAAGCCCAAAAGCCAAGCTCTCGTTCTCATACGACCACCCTTTCCAAGAACCACCGAGCGCGAGGCTGCAACGACGGGGTCCGATGCCTCAAGCCTGGGACCTCACGCTTGGTGCGCGGATCGTGGTGATCGTGGGTCGCAGAGATTGCGTCGCAGAGTCCGCGGCACTCCCCTGACGCGTTCACGCCGCGCGGCGCCTGACCTCCGCGAACGTCGGCACGCCCTCCGGCGAACGTCCCGAACGCGCCTCGATCCACGCGCGGGCCTTCGTTTCGTTCGCGAAGGACTCGCGCTCGACGCCCTTCTCGCGCTGCGAGATCCACCAGAACGCGACGTACGCGCCGCGCACGAGCGGGTTCGGGATCACGAACGCCTCGCCCGCGACTCGGCGCTCGAAGAGCGGCGCGAGCTTGTCGTACTCCTCCGCCGCCGCTTTTCGTTGGACCGCGGTGGTCTTGGTCACGTCGATGCCGCCGAGATCGACCAGGAACCAGATCGGCGGCCCCGGTCGCTCGAGCGCCTCACGCAGCTCGCGGTAGTACGTGCGGATCTCGTCGAGGGTCGCGGTGTTCGGGAAGATCGCGACGTGAACCCACCGATGCGTGGTGTCGAGGAGCGGCAGACCCATGGCGCGCGAGGTGTACACCTTTCGCGCCGGGGGTCGAAAGCGGAGCCGTACGATCGGCTCGCGGCGCGATCAGCGCAGCGGGATCTCGCGCTGCTCCGCCTCGTCGACCGCGCGACAGAACGCCGCGAACGCCGGGTAGTCCTGCGCCGACACGCGCATCATCGGGACCTCGAGGTGGCGCTCGACCACCAGGAAGCCGTTCTCCTCACGCGAGGACGTGGTGAGCTTCGCGCGGCCGTGCTCGAGGCTCACTGGGGGCAGCCGCACCGAGGGCGCGCCGTCTTCGGTGGTCACGCGCAGCACCACGTCGAGGTGGATCGGCGGACCGACCACCTGCGCGGTCGTACGCTCGTCGAGGCGCGCGAAGCGCGGCCCGAGCGCGGTCGGGAAGAGACCCGAGAGCACCAGCGCGCCGCCCTGACGTCGCGCGAGCGCGGGCACGCGCACCACGTAGCGCAACACGAAGGGCTCGTTCGGCTCGTCGCGGCCCGTGATGCGCAGCTCCTGCAGCTCCGCGCCCGAGAGCAAACGACCGACGTACGCCTCCTCGAAGCGCTGCTCGAGCACCGCGTCGGGGATGCTCTCGAGGTCGTTGCGCCAGCCGATCGCCTCCACGCCGCGGAAGGTCTCGACGATCTCCACCTCCGCGCCGCCGTCGCGCGCGACGCGCGCCGTGATCTCGATGCGCCGCGAGTCGCTGAGCACCGAGTCGGCGGGACCGAGGCTCGCCGGCAGCTCGACGCGCTGCACGCCGTCACGCGACGAGGCGGTGAGCACGAGCGCGTCTTGTCCACGCAGCGCGGGGTTCAGGTAGCCGAAGGGCACGCCGCGCGCGGTGGGCTGCAGGTAGACCGCGCCGTCGCCGGTCCCGTCGGCGGTACCGCCGGTCCCTGCCCCGAGCCGGAGCACGAGGTTCGTGTACGTCTCCTCGTCGGCGACCTCGGAGCGCGTCTGATCGTTGCCGAGCCCACGCGCGACGAGCAGATCCGAACGAATGCCCACGAGCCCGAGCAGGTAGTGGAGCATCCGCACGCGGTTGCCGGTGCGCTGCGCGAGCATCACCGGCGCCTCGCCGAAGACGTCGTCGTTGTTCTCGGTCTCGTCGAGGAGCCAGCGGTAGAGCCGCTCCGCGCGGGTGCGATCGTCACCTTCGCCCGCGACCTGCCGCGCGAGCCGCACCGCCGCCGGATCGATCACGTCGCGATCGGCGAGCACGTCGCGCAGGCCGTCGAGGAACGAGCTCCAGCTCGCGTTCACCGACCAATTGATCGAGGGCAGGTACTCGCGCGCGCTCACGCTCGCCGGCTCGGGCACGAGCGGCACGCTGCGATCGACGCGCCAGCGACGCACGATCGTTCCCTCTGGCGTTCCGTCGGGGCCCGCGCTCTGCTGCGTCTCGGGGGCGGGGCCGCGCGGATCGACGGTGACCTCGACGCCGGGCGGCGTGATCAGCACCTGCTCGCTGCGGAAGAAGGGCACCTCGTAGCTCGCGAAGTAGAAACGGTCGCCGAGCACGCCGTTCGGAAGACCGGCCGGCGGATCGAGCACCCGCACGTACTCCATCTCCACGAGATCACCGACCGCGAGGCTCGGCAGCGAGATGGTGTCTTTGCCCTCGATGAGCTCGGGCTCGAGCCGCGCGCCGTCGGGCTTGATGGTCTGCAGCGTGAGCAGGTACGCGCCGCCCGGAGGCTCGAACTCGCCGAGCTCGTCGATCGCCTCGTCGCTGCGCGCCTCGTAGATCTGATGCACGAGCTGGAGCGACGACATGTCCTCGAAGACGCGGATGGCCGAGTAGTCGAAGACGAGCACCTGCGGCTGGTCGTAGCTCGCGTTCGCTTCGCGGTAGGCCGAGATCGCCTCTTCGCCGCGCACGCGGAACGCCTCCAGCTCGAACGCGCCGCCGAGCGCGGTGCGCACGCGACGCAGGTCCGCCATGTCCGTCGGCTCTTGCGCGATCGCGGCGCTCAAGACTTCGAGCGCGCGCGTGCGATCGCCCTCCGCCAGCGCACGATCCGCGAGGCTCAGCCAGCTCGTGGGCGAGCGCGGGGAACGCGCGCGCATCTCTTCGAGCACCCGCATCACGGCGTCGCGATCCGCGCGGCTCTCCGCGAGATCGAGGCGGCTCGGCAAGAAACGATCGCGCGATTGGATCGGCTCGAGCGCGATGAGGCGCGCGAGCTCCTGCTCCGCGTCGTCCCACCGGCGTCCCGCCACGAAGATCTGATAACGCTCGCCCGCGCGCGCGTCGCACGCGAGCAGCTCCTCGACGTGGCGATCGACGAGGTCGATGCGGTCGCGACGCTGCGCGAGCACGAGCGCGCCGCGGATCGGCGAGCACGCGCCCGGCACCGCCTCGCGCGCGGACGCCACGAGCGCGTCCGCCTGGTCGTCCCAGCCGCGCCCGAGCAGCAGCTCGAGGAGCGTGAGCTTGAAGGGCAGCACCGCCGGCCAACGCGTGCTCGCACCGCGGAGGATCGCGATCGCCTCTTGATCGCGACCTTCCGCCGCTTCGAGCCGCGCGCGCTGGAAGACCGGAAACCACGCGCCCTCGTCCTTGTTGCCCGCCGCGCGCAGGTAGTCGCGCGCGCGATCGCGGCGCATGTCGTCGGTGACCATCGGATCGGCGAGCGCGACCGCGGACTGCAGGATGCGCATCGTCGCGGAGCCCTCTTGGGCCGCCGCGCCCGCGGGCCGCAGCCGCTCGCGCGCGTCGACCACCGCGCCGCGCGAGAAGAGCGTGGAAGCCGCGACGTAGGTGCTCCACGGGTCCTCGCCTTCGGGGAGCGCGGCGTCGCCGCGGCCCGGCGCGATCGAGACGGCGAGGATCGGGTTCGGGTGCCGCGTGGCGACCTTCACCTCGATCTCGTGCCGCCCCGCGGACAGCTCGATCGGATGGTAGGTCACGCGCCGCATCGTCTCGCGGCGGTGATCGAGGCGGATCACTCGCTCGCCGTCGATGCGCACCTCGACCGCGTTCGGCGTCTCGAGCCGCAGCGTCTGCGGACCGCCCTGCGCGATCTCCACGAAGGTCTCCGCGTAGGTCACTCCCCCCGCGCCGATCGCGCCGCCGCCGAGATGCACCGCGCAGCCGCGCGCCTCGTGGGCACGGGTCGGCTGCTCGCCGCGGCCAGGCCCGAGATCGTAGCGCTCCGCGAGCGGGCCCGCGGCCTCGGCGGGGAAACGCGTGTCGAAGCCGAGCAGATCGCGCGGACCGAAGGGACCGATCACGCGCCAGTCGGTCGCGCAGCCGCTCGCAGTCGCGAGCTCGCGGACGCGGGCCACGTCTCCCGCGCGGTACGCGAGCTCGGTGAGCACGTCGGTCGCGGTGTGGCGCGCGGGGAGCGGCAGGCGCCCGAGCACGGGCGACAGACGCGCGGGGACTCGCTCGGCGAAGCGCGGCGCGAGCTCCGCGAGCTCTTCCACGCCGGCCGCCGCGAGCTCCGCGAAGGTGCCGTCGCTCGTGTCCCGCTCGAGCGTGCCGAGGAAACCGTCGAGCGCCCGATCGAAGTCGCCGTGCTGGTGCGCTTCGAGGGCGGAGAGGAGCTGCGGCGCGGCCGCGCGTTCGTCGAGCGCGATCGCGCGATCGATCGCGGCGCGCGCGCGCGAGGGATCGCCATCGAAGCGGAGCAGCTCACCGACCGCGAGCTCGAAGGCCGCGCGCGGATCGTTCGGGCGCTCCGCCGCCGCGCGACGGAGATCCTCGATGGTGAGCTCGTCCGGGGTCGTCTCGCCGCCGCGCGGGCAACCGACGAGGAGCGCGAGCGCGAGCAGGAGCAGCGCGTGGAGCGCGCCGACTCGGCGCGGCCTGACGGCGACCGGTGCGGACCGCGACGGGAGCGAGGAGCTCGAAGCCGAAGGTGCGTGGCGCATGGGCACGAAACTTTCGTGATTCATCCGAGATTCGACGTCGTGCGAGACCGACGTGGTGGGGGATCCGTGGGCGTACTTCATCGCGGCTCCACCACCAGGCGCTGACGGAGGATCTGATCGGCTTCTTCGAGCCAGCGTCGGAACGCGCCGTACTCGTTCGGAGCCACGCGATCGCGGCGCAGCTCGAGCTCGGTGCGGAGCTCGACCTTGCGCGCGTCGCTCTCCACCGTGAGGCGCACGAGGCCGAAGGGGCTCTCCGCCACGCGGCCTTCCGGGATCGTGCGAGCGCGCGCGCCGGCCGGCAGGTGCACGGTGCGGGTCTCGACGTACGAGGAGGTCGTGCCGAGCTCGAGCGGGAGCCGCCGCTGGGTGGCGCGCGCGAGGCTGCGGGTGAGCTCGCCGATCACCGAAGGATCGACGCGCAGGCCCTCCGCGTCGCGCGGCGCGAGCTGCGGCACCTCCGCCTCCCACTGGAGGTGCACCGGGCGCTCGAGGTCGTCGAGGTGCTCGAAGCGCTGGGACTCGAGCCGCAAACCTGCGAACAGATTGCGCAATTCGCGCTCCAGCCGATCACGGCGCGTGCCCTCGGCCTGGTAGGTCGAGCGGTAGCCGGGCGCTTGGCTGCCCGTGATCACCTCGCGCGCGCTCAGCGTCGCGCTGCCGTCCGCGGCGAGGCGCACGTCGAGGGTGCGCTCGCGTCGGTTGCGCTCGGGCGGCAACACCGGCGTGCGGCGCAGCTCGGAGCCGCCCGGCCAGACGTGGAGCACCGTCACGCCCTGGTCCATGTCGGGCAGCTCGGTGAGGCCGCTGTGCTCGGCGGTGCCGTCGATGTAGAGGTCGAGCTCCGGGACGTAGGCGATCGCGTGGTCGAACACCGCGAGCGAAGCGGGCAGATCGTCGATGAGGCCGTTGCGGCGGGTGCGCACCAGGATGATGTGCGCGTCGATCCCGGCCTCGCGGAACATCGTGTAGAGGACCGATGCCTTGTCCTTGCAGTCGCCGAATCCACGACTGAGGATCTGCGGTACTCGGTACGGCTTGTAGCCGTGAATGCCGAACTCGAGCCCCACGTAGCGCGTGTGATCGAGCACCCATTGGTGGATCGCTTCGACCTTGTCGCGCAGCTCGGTCTTGCCCTCCACGAGCCGGCGCACCGTCGCCTTCAGGCTCTCGTCTGCGTAGAGCTGATCTTGGATGAGGCCCCAGTACCAGCGACCGACCTCTTCCCAGGTGCGGTAGGTCGACACGTGCAGGTAAGGCGAGATCTCGGTGTAGCCGGGCATCGAGTCCTCGCTGCGGATCGCGGGGACGTTCTCCGCGACGAAACGATCGATGCGCGTGCCGTTCTCTTCGCGGCGCTCGTGTCGGAGCTGCGGGAGGTTCGGCTCCGAGAAGTAGAACTCGCGCGAGGACGGCGTGATGAGCACGTACTCCTGGTGCGCGCTCGGCTGCATGTCTTGGAGGAACGTGAGATCGCCGTAGTAGTCGGCGAACAAGTTGCGGTGCGCGACGTCGTCGATGCGCCAGCGCAGCTCCACCACGTCGCCGGGCTCGAGGGTCGGGAAGACCACGACCATCGCGCGGGTGTCGTAGTAGATGCGGTACCAGGGCTCGCCGAGCGCCTGCTCGAAGAGCTGCGTCGCTTCGAGGCGTTGGTTGCCGCGGTAGACCCGCGCGAGCCGCAGATCCACGCGCTGCGCGGTGGGATCCCATTGGATCGCGTAGGTGCGCAGGCTGCGTGCGCCTTCCTGGTCGTGCACCTGCCACGCGAGCTGACGGAAGCTCGAGCCGAGGCCGTTCTCGAACACGGTGTTGACGGTGAGGTCCTGCAAGGTCGTGACGGGGAAGCCTTGGCTCTCGCCGCGCCGCGCGAGGATCGTCTCGTCGTTGGCGGCGTAGGCCTCGTCCGGGCGCTGCTGCGGACGGATCTGCTCGAGCAGCTCGCGGGTCGACGCGTCCTGGGGGCGCAGATCGAGCGCGGTGCGGAAGGCGCCGAGCGCGGCGTCGGCTTGGCCTGCGCGCAGCAGGAGCTTGCCGTACGCGACGTGGGTGCCGGGATCTTCGGGCGCGAGCTGGAGCGCCGCGGTGAAGGCCTCGAGCGCCTCGTCGTTGCGACCGAGCGCCTCGTGGATCGCGGCCACGTAGCGCAGCACCCCGACGTCGCCCGGCGCGGCCTCGCGGATCGCGTCGAGGTGGGTGACCGCGCGATCACGCTCGCGGCGACGCACCGCGTCCGCCACGAAGATCTGATGGAGCGCGACGTCGTCGTGCCGCTGCGCGAGCGCGCGCGTGCGGAGCGCGATCGCGTCGTCGGGCGCGACGGCGCTCTCCGCGTAAGTCGCGCGCACCACGAGCCAGCCCGGCGCTTCGCCCGCACCTTCGAGCGCGCGCTCCACCGTCGCGCGCGCGGCCTGCGGCAGCTCCATGCGCTGGAGGATCTCGGCGCGCACGAGCGCGGCCGCGATGACCTGGATTTGTCGGCGGCTGACCCCGCCGACCCCAGGGATCGGATCGCCTTGCACGCGATCGAGGTAGGCGAGCGCGCTCTCCGGGTGAAAGCCCGTGCTCGCGATCTGCGCCATCAGCACCAGCGCTTCGGCGTCGTTCGGGAACCGTTCCAGCGCGCGCGTCGCGTAGCGCTGGCGCTCGTGGCGGTGCTCCTGCAGCCGCGCGGCGAGCACGAGGTGATCGAGGCTCGGATCGGCGTCTGCGGCGCGCGCCGCGAGCTGCCGCGCGCGGTTCGTCGCGACGTCGTCCGCGCCGGTCCAGAGGAGGAAACGTGCGAGATCGTAGTGCGCGCTCGGTCGCGCGTTCGCGGCGAACGACGCCTCTTCGAGGAGCGCCAGCGTGCTCCGCGGCGCGGTCGGCAGGCGCGGCACGCCGTGCCCTTCGCCCGCCGCCGTCGGCATGTTCTCCGCATCGACCGCGACCGCGACGCCCCGCGCGTCGAGCACGCGGAGGTAGAAGCCCCACGACTCGTTGGCGACGCAGGTCTTCACGAGGATGCGGTTGTCGCCCGCGTGCGCGCCGACCACGAGCGCGTGCCGGTCTGCGTCCGGTTGTCGGTACGTCGCGTCCTCGTGCACGACCACGCCGTTCCACCACACGCGGCTCGCGCCACCCGCGCCGAAGTGGAGCGTGAGCGGCTGCGCGCGCTCCGAGCGCACCACCGTCGTCGCGTAGCCGCAGACGTCGCGGTTCGGGCGGAAGAGCATGTCGAGATCGACGTAGCCGTAGGGATCGAGCGGCGGATGACGGCGCCACGCGACGTCGCGCTCCTTGCCGTCGAAGGCTCGCGCAGGCTCATGCGCGGCCATGCGGAGCTCTTCGGGCCCGAAGGCACGCGCGAAGCCTTGTTTGCCTTCGTTGTCGAAGGGACCGACGAGCTGCCAGTCGGTCGCGTAGCCGAGGGGCGCGATCGTGCGCTGCGCCGCTTCACGATCGCCGGCGCGCACCTGCATGCGCGCGAGCAACGCGGCCGCGTAGGCGCGGCGATCGGCGGGCAGGCGGCGGTTCTTCGCGAGCTCGTCGAGCACCCGCGTGGTGACCGCGGGTGTCGCATCGTCCGAATGGCGCCAGAGCTCGAGCAGCGCGAGGAAGCCGCGCGGCGAGCGGTCGCGCGCGGCTTCGGCGGCCAGGCGTCGTTGCTCGGCGTCGTAGGGGTTCGCGGGGCGCGCGGCCTCGGGCTGGGCGTGGGCAGTGGAGCCGAAGCTCGTGGCGCCGAGGCTCGAGAGGGTCGAGCCGAGGGCGAGCGCGGCGACGAGCGCCGAGCGCAGGCGACGATGACGCAAAGGGACCTCCGGTGCCTTTCAGGAAGGCGAGCGCACCCTACTACAGGCCCTCGGGACACGCGCGGACGCGTCAATGTTCCGGAGTGAAGGCCGCGACTTCGTGGACGTGGTCGTGAACGCTGAGAAGCACGTCTCGAGCAAAGACCTCGTTCACGTCGCCGTCGCCGTTCACGTCAACGCTCACGTCGACGCGCACGTCGACGCTCATGGGCGACCTCGAGAGCAGACCCCGAGGCAAACGGGATCGTCAGACGCGCTCGACGTCCTGCACGCCGGTGATCTTCGCGATCCCGCGCATCACCGTCCGCAGCCGGTTCAGGTCGTCCACCGTGAACTGGAAGAGGTTCACCGCGCGCCCGTCGTCCTGGGTCCGACAGATCGCCTCGCTGATGTTCAGGCCGTTCTCGGTGAACACGCTCGACACCTTCGCGAGGATGCCGGGGCTGTTGTTCGTCGTGACCTTCAGCGACACCGGCAGCTCCATCTTGGTGTCGGAGCTCCAGCTCACGTCGATGCGCCGCTGGGGGTCCAGCTCCATCGAGCGCGGACAGTTCTTGCGGTGGATCGTCACCCCACGACCGCGCGTGATCCATCCGACCACCGGATCGCCCGGCACCGGCGTGCAGCACTTGGCGAAGCGCACCAGCACGTCGTCGAGCCCGTCGATGCGGATCGACGCGTCGCCGTCCTTGCGCGTGACCTTGCGGACCGTCTTCTCGAAGAAGCTCGGCGCGAGCGTCTTGCGGGTGTCGGGCTCCGACGGATACGCCACCTCGAGCACCTTCGAGACGTCGATCTTGCCGTAGCCGATCTGCGCGAAGAGCTCTTCTTCGTTCTGCAGCCCGAAGTGCTGCAGCGTCTTGGCGATCTCGCCGCTCTTGATCCAGCGGTTGAAGGAGAGGTCCTTCTTGTGCAGCGCGCGCTCGAGCAGATCGCGCCCGAGCTTGAGCGAGCGAGCCCGCTCCTTGGTCCGGAAGTGCGCGCGGATCCGCGAGCGCGCGCGGCCCGTGACCACGAAGTCGAGCCAATCCTTCGAGGGCTGCTGGTTCTTGCCCGTGAGGATCTCGACCACGTCGCCGTTGCGGAGCTTGTGGCGCAGCGGGACGATCACGCCGTTGACGCGCGCGCCCGTGCAGTGCTCGCCGACCTCGGAGTGGATCGAGTACGCGAAGTCGATCGGCGTCGCGTCGCGTGGGAACGTCTTCACGTCGCCCTTCGGCGTGAACACGTAGACGTCCTCCGGGAAGAGATCGACCTTGACGGACTCCAGGAACTCGGTCGGATCTTCGAGCTCTTTCTGCCACTCCATCAATTGCCGAAGCCACGCGAAGCGCTCGGCGTCTCTCTGCTCGATCCCGCCGCTGCGCTCCTTGTACTTCCAGTGCGCCGCGATGCCGAGCTCCGCCGTCCGGTGCATCTCGTGCGTCCGGATCTGCACCTCGATGCGCCGCCCGCCCGGTCCGATGACCGTGGTGTGCAACGACTGGTACATGTTCGGCTTCGGAAGCGCGATGTAGTCCTTGAAACGCCCGGGGATCGGCGTCCACTCGCTGTGCACCACGCCGAGCGCGGCGTAGCAGTCCGCGACCGTCTCCATCACGCAGCGGAACGCTACGTGGTCCTGCACCTGCTCGAAGTCGATCCCCTGCCGCTTCATCTTCTTGTGGATCGAGTACAGGTGCTTCTGACGCCCGCTCACCTCGAGCGCGAAGCCACGCGAGACCAGCATCTTCTGGAGCTTCTTCGTCACGTCCTCGACGTAACGATCCGTCTCCTTCGCGGTCTCGCCGATCTTGCGACCGAGATCGCCGTACGCGTCCGGTTGCAAGTATTGAAACGAGAGGTCCTCCAGCTCGGCCTTCACCCAATGAATGCCGAGGCGCCCCGCGAGCGGCGCGTAGATCTCCATCGTCTCGGTCGCGATGCGCTCCTGCGAGTCGATGTTCATGTGCTCGAGGGTCCGCATGTTGTCCAAGCGGTCCGCGAGCTTCACGAGCAGCACGCGGATGTCGCGCGCCATCGCGATCAACATCTTGCGGAAGCTCTCCGCCTGCCGGTCCTCCTTGGAGGCGAAGTTGACCTTGCCGAGCTTGGTCACGCCGTCGACGAGGAACGCGACCTCCTCGCCGAACTGCTGGGCGATGTCCTTCTCGGTGACGTCGGTGTCCTCGACCACGTCGTGCAGGAGCGCCGCGCACACGCTCGCGGTGTCGAGCCGCAGCTCCGTGATCACCCCCGCCACGTGGGTCGGGTGGATGAAGTACGGATCGCCCGACTTCCGCTTCTGCCCCTCGTGCATCCGCTCGCTGTAGCGGTACGCCTTCTCGATGAGCCCGACGTCGGCTTGCGCGTGGTAGGCGCGAACCTTCGACATCAGCTCGGGCAGGGGCAGCATACGGAGGTTAGACGCCCGAGAAGCGCGTTCGCGACGTCGCGGGTCACGGGAACGTAGCACCACGGACTTCGAGGCGACAAGATCGTGGACCGTGCCCGAACGCACCGAAGTGTCGGTATTTGCGGGCGATGCGGACGTGCCCGGCGGTCCCCAGCGGGCCGTGACACGCCTCGAGCGGTTCCGTGGACGCCAGTCGTAAGGCGCCGTTTCCGATTGGCGTTCGGTTTTCGACTTCTCCGAGGGTCTGTCGCCAGCCCCAGGAAGCCCCGAACCCCTCCCACGAGCCTGGGTCGGCTC
>CALJLK010000195.1 GCA_937982655.1 uncultured Sandaracinus sp. | reverse complement strand
CGGGGGATCGGTCGGTGCGGGAGCCGCTGCTGGCGCTGCCGCTAGCTCGGTGGCTTCCTCCGTGGCTTCCGTGGTCGGCGTCGTCTCGGCCCCCGCGGTCTCTTGCGGGGGCGGCGTGGGCTCGGGAGGCGCGCCACAACCGAGCGTGAGGAGCGAGAACGAAACGACGCGGACGAGCGCGGTGGACATACGGCGCCGGACGATGGCGCAGCGCGCGAAGGCTGTCACGGGGTCGTCGACGACGCGTGTGGACGCTCGAGCTCCCGTTTGCGGGGATCCGTCTCGGGTGTCTCGGTCGGCCTGTCACGCACGTGGTGGAGCGTGGAGCCGATGGACGGAGCGAGCGGCTCGAAGTGGAATCGTGCGAAGCGAAGTGGACGAAGTCCACGGAGCCGCAGGATTCCACGAGAGTGTCGGGCCACGCGGGAGCGTGGAGCCGACCCAGGCTCGTGGAAGGGGCCCCATCGGGGCTTCATGCCCCGTAGGGAGGGGCTGGCAGACCCTCAGGGGCGCTGACGATCGCCGTTTCGGGCGCGAGGCCCATTCGCCAGCCGCTCCGTCGATCGAGAGATCGCGGGCGAGAGCCGACGCGAGACGCTGCTTCGTGACGATCGTGGCGGCGTGAGGAGAAACCCGAGGCGGCCGCGTGAAACGCTTGTGATATGGTCGCGACCATGGCCATCGCGCCCCGTTCCGCCGAAGAGCTCTTTCGCGACGTCCCCAAGCTGAACGAGCTTCCTCCTGCCGACCTGAAAGCCATCGCGGATGCCGCAGAGGTGCGAAAGGCTCCGAAGGGCGCGCCGCTGTTCAGCGAAGGACAGGAGGCCGAAGGGCTCTTCGTGGTCCGCACAGGCGAGGTGAAGCTCACCAAGAGCGGGCGCGACGGCCGCGAGCAGATCCTCTATCTGGCTCGGCCCGGGAAGCCGATCGTCGAGGGCATCCGCTTCGACTCGGGCAACTACCCGGCGAGCGCGATCGCGATGCGCGCCGCGAGCGCGGTCCTGGTGACGAACGAGTTCCTCGGGCAGCTCGGCGATCGTCGTCCGATCGTCCTCAAGACGCTGCTCGACATGCGCGCACGGCGCTCCGACCGGACGCTCGCGCTCGTCAGTGATCTCTCGCTGCGGACGGTGCCCGCGCGCCTCGCGAGCTTCCTCTGCACGCTCGTGGCGATGCGCGAAGCGAAGGGTCAGGACGCGAAGAACCTCGTGCGGGATCTGACCACGGAGACCGTGGCCGGACGCCTCGGGACGGTGCGCGAAGAGATCAGCCGTGGCCTCGCGTACCTCGAACGTCAGGGCGCGCTGAGCGTGAGCCCCGATCTGATCGAGGTGAAGGACATCGGGAAGCTCGAGCAGATCGCGTACGGTCCGAAGAAGGGCTGACGTCGAGCGCTCGCGCCGGAGCGCGCTGCGTCGCGGCGACTCGTGCGCCCGTGCTCGTCCACCGCCTGCGCGGTGCCTCCCCGGACCACGAACCGGGGAGCGACCTTCACGTGACGCTTTGCAGGCGGGCCCGGTCGAGCGACCATGTGCACCACGCGTCGGCGGAACGACCGACGCGTACGATCGGCGCGCCTCGTGCGCTCGTCGAGGGAGAACCAGCGGTGAAGCGTTTTGCGATCTTGGTGGCTTGCGTGGCGTTGCTCGGCGCGTGTGGCGGCGACCCCGCGTGCGTGATCGACACCGACTGCCCGATCGGGCGGTATTGCAGCACCGATCGGCGTTGCATCGACCTCGGCGGCGGCGAGGACTCCGGCGTGATGGACGCGGGGGAGATCGAGGACGCCGGCGAAGAGGACTCGGGACCCACGGACGCGGGCGTCGATGGCGGTCCGGTACAGGTCGGTGTCGGCACCGTCGTGGCCTCGAGCCAAGCCGCGAGCTACTTCGTGAGCGCCAGCTTCAGCGAGGTCTCCGGCGGCACCTCGCCCTGCACGGTGAGCGAGCCGAGCGAAGGATGCCGGCTGACGGCGTGTCCGCCTCCCGTGATGATGGAGGACGCGGGCGTGCCGATGGACGCGGGCATGCCGGTCGCGCCGAACGCAGGAGTGATCACGATCGCCGGCGGCGCCTCCGAGATGGTGACGCTCACGCCGGGGGCCGACGGGCTCTACCCGTTCGCGACGGGCACGATGGCGCTCTGGGCGAACTCGGACGCGATCTTGACCGTGATGGGAGTGGGCGCGGACGCGCCGATGTTCGGGGTGAGCCTCGCGGGGCCGGACGCCGTGATGCTCACCGCACCCGCGGCCGGGAACGTGCCGGTCGCGAGCGATCTCGCGGTGACGTGGACCGGGAGCTCGCCGGGAGACGTGGTGGTCGCCATGAGCGCGGTGCGAGAAGGGACCTTCAGCCTCGAGTGTCGGTTCGAGCCCTCGGCCGGCACGGGCACGATCCCGTCGTCGGTGCTCACCGCGATGGGCGCGGGCTCCGCGTTCCTCTCGTTGCGGAGCGAGCAGTCGCGCAACATCAGCCGCAACGGTTGGGACATCTCGGTGGCGCTCCAGGCGCCCGGCGCCTCGGCGGTGCTCACGCTCGAGTGAGCGACGACCCGCGGCCCACGCGACGTGCGCACCCGCCAGCGCTTGGCGCTCGGGTGACGGTGGAGACGCGGGTGAGACGCGGGTGCGGACGACGATCAATCGTCGAACTTCGACGTCTTTCGTTTGCCGAAGAGCAGCTTCTTTTCGAGGAACGCGCGCTGCTGTTTGTAGAAGGCGCGTAGGAACCGCACTGGGTCGTCGGTGGGTGTCGGCCCGCCGTAGCCGATCTTCTGCGCGATCGTCCGCGCGACGATCTTCAGATCCTGCGTCGACGCGGCGCCTTGGTCGTGCTTGCGCATCAAGTCGGCCAGCGTCTCGAGCTCGAGCTCGCCGTAGTGATCGAGCTGCGGCTGCGTGAACGTGATCGCGTCGCTCGGCGGCGCGCCGGGCACGAGCGAGGTGCGAGCCGCCTCGTCGCGCGCGAGGGTGGCCTCCGGGATACGCACGACGATGGTGCCGCCCACGAGATCGCCCACGCGCGTGCGCTCCTTCGCGATCACCGGGAGGAAGAGCATCACCGCGAGCCAGAGGCTGGTCGGCGCGAGCATCCACCACGGCGCGTCGCCGACGAGCTGCTCGGGGGCGTCGATGGTGGCGAGCGGCACGAAGAGCTCGACGTCGCGCATGAGGTTGCGGGCGAGGACCGCGTCTGGGCGAAGGCCCGCTCCGTCGCGCGAGACCACCTTGAGCTTGAGGAGCCGCTTGCCGGGAGTCGTGCCCTGCCAGTGGATCTCGAAGAAGATGAAGTAGCCGTGCTGGATCACGAACGCTGCGACCAGGCCGAGGCCGACCAGCGTGGCGAAGCCGGACGCGGCCCCCGCGGCGACGAGCGCGATCGCGACCACGGCGAGGCTCAGGAAGAGGATCATCAGATCGATCCCGAACGCCATGGCGCGTTCGGCGAGGGTCGCGGCGGGGAAGCGGAGCGGGACGCCCTCGGGGCCGACCACGTCGAGGTGGAGCTCGGACTCACGCACCGGGACCTCCGGAGCTCGACATCCCCGTCCCGCGCGGCGTCCCCGTCCCGCGCGACGCCCCACGCGAGATGCTCGCCTCGCGAGCGCCAGGCTTCTTCTCGCGTCCGGCGAGGAAGAGCCACGAGAAGAACCAGAGCGCGTTGAAGCCCGCGAGGGCGTAGCGGACGAGATCGTTCGTGACCGCTTGGCGGAAGATGCCTTCGACGAGGCCCGCGACGCCGAAGAGGAGCACCGCGCCCGCGACGACCACCGAGCTGCGACGACCCGCGTCGGCGAGCGCCGCGCGGACGGTGCGCGCGCCGGGCAAGAGCATCGAGCGCCCGAGGTGCAGACCCGCCGCGCCGCAGAGGATCACCGCGCCGATCTCGGGGATGCCGTGCGGGAGGAGCCAACCCACGAGCTCGAAGAGGAGCCCGCGCGAGTGGTAGAGGTGGAGGAACGCGCCGAGCATCAGGCCGTTGGTGAAGAGCAACATCGCGGTGGGGATGCCCGCCGCGAAGCCGAGCGCGAAGCAGAGCATCCCGATGCGCGCGTTGTGCACGAAGAGGAAGCTCGCGAAGAGGGAGAGCGCTTCGCCCTGTTCGCCGCCGTCGTAGAGCGCGGCGCGGAGGGACTCGGTGGAGGCGTAGGGATCGCGACCGCCCGCGAGCGCGGGGTTCACGAACGCGTCGTACCAGCCGGGCTCGACGCTCATCAGTGTCCACGCGACGACCGCGCCGAGGGTGAGGAAGCCCGTGGAGAGCGCGAGCTCGCGGCCGAGGGCGCGCACGCGGCGCGGGAACTCCTCGAAGAGCACGGCCCGGAGCGCCCCGCGGGTCGAGCGACGCGAGCCGTAGACCGCGAGGTAGGCGCGTGCGGCGAGGGCTTCGAGGTAGTCGACGAGCGCCTGATCCATCGCGGTGCGACGCGCGACGGAGAGGCTCGCGATGCAGCTCCGGTAGAGCACGGGGAGACGGTGGAGCTCGCCCGCGTCGAGCGATTTGAGGCCGCTCGTGAGCGCCTTGTCGGTGAGGCGATCGAGCTCGAACCACTGGCCCTCGCGCTCTTTGCGGAAGGCGACGGAGCGGGGCTCGGTCATCCGATCAACCCTCGACGCTTGATGTGGACGTAGCGCGCGAGGAGCTGCAACGCGGCGACTCCGGGCGGCGCGTGGATCACGTCGACGCCCATGCGCCGAAGCCGACGCAGCACGCGCTCGCGATCCGCACGCAGACCGCCCGCGATGGCGGTGCTCGCGAGCGCCTCCGCGTCGACCGGGGGTGCCGCGATCGCATCCTGCACGACCGGATCGTCGAGCGCGACGAAGACCACGAGGTGTCGTTTCGCGAGGTGACCGAGGTGCTCGACCATCAGCTCGGCGGTGGTGGAGTCCGCGAGCTCGGTGAACACGACGACGAGCGAGCGGCGCTTGAGCTTCTGCAAGAGCACGTGCACGCCGAGCACGTGGTTGGTCTCGGTGGGCTCGGCCGCGAGGGTCGCGAGGGTGCGACGGATGCGCGCCATCTGTCGCACGCCGCCTGCGAGCGGTGCCCACGCGCGCGGCGCGTCGGAGTACGCGTGCACCGCGACGAGATCGCCTGCCTTGAGCGCGACCTGCGAGAGCAGGAGCGACGCGTGGATCGCGTGGTCGAGGCGCTCGAGGCCGTCGATCGGATCGCCCATCAGGCGACCGGTGTCCACGCAGAGCACGATGCGTTGGTTCTGCTCGAGCCGGAAGCGGCGCACGAGCGGCGCTTGATGTCGTGCGCTCGCCTTCCAGTCCACCGTGCGCAGGTCCATGCCGGGCTCGTAGGCCTCGAGGCTGTCGAGCTCGCCGCCGTCGCCGCGACGCTTCACCACGTGGACGCCGCCGTAACGTTGCGCGCCGAAGTGCGCGAGGGCGAGCTCGCGGACGCGCTCGGCGTTGGGGACCACCGCGACCTCTTCGTCGAGGGCGTGACGATCGATGCGCCGCAAGAAGCGCAGCGGTCCGTCGAGGCGCGTCCAGAGGGCGCGCAGGCGAGCGCCGCCGCGACGTGGAGCCGCGACGGGCACGACGAGCTCGGTGGTGGCGCGTGCACGCACGTCGACGTCCGCGCGTGGCTCGAGCGGCGCGTCGACCTCCGAGCGCACGGTGGCGTGGAGCGGGAGCGCGCTCTTCACGCGGAAGCGCACGAAGACGTCGAGGTCGTCGCCGACGCCGACCGCGGCGGGAACATCCGTCTCGAGCGAGGGGCGCGCGCGCAGGAGCACGATCGCGTCCAGGAGCATGCCGCCGAGGAGAATCGCCCACAGCCCCGCGACCAGCGGCCACAACGCCGGATCGATCGCGACGGGCAACGCGGTGATCGCGAGGCCGGCGAAGGCGATCCAGAGGAGGCGGTGGGAGGGGATCATCGCGGTGTCGGTGATGGTGTCGGTGATGGTGTCGGTGACGGAGTCGGTGCGGTGTCGTCGACGCGTGTGTCAGCGCGGGGCGGGGATCTGCGTGAGGATCTGTCGAAGGATCTCGTCGACGCGGACGTCCTCCATCTCGGCCGCCGGGGTCACCATCACGCGGTGTCGCGCGGCGGGGAGGAAGAGCACCTTCACGTCGTCGGGGATCGCGAAGTCGCGTCCGTCGCAGGCCGCGTTCGCGCGCGCCGCAGCGGCGAGCATCGTGCTCGCGCGCGGGGAGAGGCCGACCGCGAGGCTCGGATGCTCCCGCGTCGCGCGCGCCAACATCACGCAGTAGCGAGCGACCGAAGGCTCGAGCCGCACGCGCGACGGCACCTCGCGGAGCGCGTCGATCTGCTCGGGCGTCGCGAGGGCGTTCACGCCGAGCGCGTCGAGATCCGGTGTGCCGCCCGAGCCGGCGTGCGCGAGCACCGCGCCGAGCTCTTGCTGCTCGTCGGGGTAGCCGACCTCGAGCTTGAAGAGGAACCGGTCGAGCTGCGCCTCGGGGAGCGGGTACGTGCCCTCGTGCTCCACCGGGTTCTGGGTCGCCATCACCATGAAGCGCGACGGCAGCGGGTGGCTGGTGCCGTCGATGGTGACGCTCTTCTCCTGCATCGCTTCGAGGAGCGCCGACTGCGTCTTGGGCGGCGTGCGGTTGATCTCGTCGACGAGGAGGAACTCCGTGAAGACCGGGCCGCGCGTGAGCGCGAAGGACTGCGTGCGGAAGTCGAAGACGTTCGCGCCGATCACGTCGCCGGGCATGAGGTCGGGGGTGCACTGCACGCGACGCATCCCGAGCCCGAGCGAGCGCGCGAAGGCCCGCGCGAGCAGGGTCTTGCCGACCCCCGGCACCCCTTCGAGCAGGAGGTGGCCTCGCACCAGGAAGCTCACGAAGGCGTAGCGCGTGTTCCACTCGCTGCCGAGCACGACGCGACCGACGCGCTCGGAGAGGTGGGCGAGGAACTGCTGCACGTTGTCGGGCGTCATGCGCTCTCCTGGTTCGCCGCGGCGCGATCGGCTGACGGGGCGAACGAATCGGCGCCGAGGTCGGCGCCCGGTTCGGAAGGGGGAAGCGAGGCGCGCAGGCGCGCTTCCTCGTCGGGCTTGGCAGCGCGGGCGCCACGGGCGACCGGCTCGAGGAGCTTGCTGCGGAAGGCGTGCGCGGCGCGCGCGAGCCTCCACGCTTCGGCGTGTTGTTTCGTCGTCCCGGCGAGGCGGCCCGCGTCGTCGAGCAGACGCCGCGCCTCCGGGGTGAGCCGCCGGTGCTTGCAGACCTCGTCGATGCGATCGGCGCGTGCGACGAGGGTGCTCGCGTCCGGCAGCCCGAGCCGTCGATGCAGATCTTGGAGCACCTCGACCACGTAGTTGTAGGTGAGGCGCTCGATCGGCTGACCGTCCGCGAGCACCGACGCCGACACTGCGATGGCTTCGCGCGGGCCGGCGCCGATCTCGATCTCTTCACGCGGCGGACCGAAGCGTCGGCTGCCGAGCAGCACGAGCAGCACGATCACGAAGAGCGCCTGAACGACCAGCAGGATCGCGGGAAAGCGACCGAGCGCGTCGCCGAGCGAGAGCACCTTGCCGTGCCCGTGGAAGACCTCGTCGATCACGATCGTGTCCGAGCCGAGCGCCTCCACGAAGGTCGCCCAGAGGAGCGCGTGATCGGCGCGGTGGAGGTTGAACGAGTGGAGCAGATCCGGATCGGAGACGATCCACACGCCGCGCGCGTCGCGCAGCACGACCGCGCCGGTGGCGGAGTCGAGGTGGACCTCCGCGCCTGGAGGGATGCGCTGGATGGTCTGCAGACGCGGGACCTCGACCTCGAAGGTACCGAGCAGACCCGCGAGCGTGTGACGGCCGTGCTCTTCGACACCTTCGTAGAGCCGCGGCGGCGCGTCGGGCCACTCGCCGTGGTTCGCGAAGACCGCGTCGTAGACCTCGTCGAGGCGCTCCGAGTCCACGCGCTGAACGGGCGGCTCGCTCGCGTGCAGGCCGACCTGGAAGCGCCACTTCGGCATCACGACGACGCTGGTGTGGCCCGCCTCGAAGCGACGCGCGAGGGCCTCGTGCAGCTCGTGACGACGGCCTTCGACGCGCGCCTCGACCTCGGGCTCGAGGAAGAGCACGGGGCTCTGGATGCCCTCGAAACGATCGCCGCGGCTCTGTAGGACGTGGTAGCCGAGCGCCTCGAGCGTCTCGGCGAACACGCGGTGACCGAGCGGACCGGCGCCGTAGGAGTCGGTCTCGACCGCCTGCGGGACCGCGAAGCGAGCGCCGTAGAGCAGGCTCGCGATCACGCCGGCCGCGCTCGCGAGCACGACCACGAGCACCGCGCGGCGTGCGCCGGTGGAGAACACGTCCGGCCGATCGCTGCCGCGCTTCACGATCGCTCCGTCGAACGACTCGCGGCGCGCAGCGCTTCGTAGCCGCCGCGCACCTCGTCGAAGAGCGCGCGCGTCGGCTCGTCGCCCGCGAAGCGCACCCGCTCCGAACGACGCACCACGAGCGCGAGCGGCGAGTGCCGCGGATCGGTGGTCGCGATGGACCAGAGGACCTCGCGCGCGGTGCGGCTGCGTTGTCCCTCGGGCCGCCAACCGGCCGCCTTGAGCGCGAGCACGAGCAGCGCGAGGATCGCGTCGCCGTAGCGACCGACGGCCGCGAGCGCGTCGGGATCGCCGAGGTCGAGCGGGAGCTCTTCGCGTGCGGCGAGAGGTCGCCGCGGCACGCGCACCGGCGCGTCTTCTTCGGGGACCGCATCGCGCCGACGAAGGAGCGAGACGATCACGAAGCCGACCAAGAGCACGAGCGCGACGATCACGACCCCGAGCAGGACGTGGGAGACGAGCTGCGAGGCTCCGCCGAAGAGACCACCGAAGCTCGAGTCGTCGGGCGCCCGCCCGCTGGCTCCTCCGCTCGTGCGACGCGCCTCGAGGCCGTCGCCGCCGCCGAGCCGCGTGCTGCGGGGCGCGTCGCTCTGGCGGTCGCCGCCGAGGCTCGGGAACGACTCGAGCCCGCCACCGCCCCGCGCCTCGAAGCGCACGCCGTCGGAGTAGCCGCCGCGTGCGTGCACCTCGGCGGCGACCTCGCGCGGATCACGCTGCGCACTCGCGACGCTCGCCGCCGTCGTCACGACGAACGCGACGAGCACGACGAGAGCGAAGCGAGCCGCGACGATCACGCCTCGTCGATCCTCAGGAGAACACGTCCGCGAGCGCGTTCGCGTCCACGCCGTCCTTCAGACCGCGGATGCGCGCGTAGGTCACGGCGGCGAGCGACGAGATGGCCATGGTCTGGAAGATCGAGGTGAGCAGCGTCATCACGAAGTTGATGCCCTCCGCGAGCGCGCTCGGTTCCTTGGGCAGACCGGTCGCCATGTCGACGTTCGCGCCGCCCGCGCCCGCGGAGCAGATTCCGCCGAGGCAGCTGAACACGAAGATCACCGCGATGAACGCGAGGATCGCGAGGAGGATCGTGACTCGGTGCCCCTTCGTGAGCTCGAAGCTGCGCTGGAGCGACGCGACCGGGCCGGTCTTCTCCGTGACCGCGGCGGGGATCGCCACGAAGGTCAGGATGAGCACGTAGAACATTGGCACGAGGATGCCGATGAACATGAAGCCCGCGCCGCAGCAGACCCCCGCGGGGCCCGCCGCGAAGAGGAGCGCGCCGATGCCGACGCCGGGCAGGATCGTGACGAACTGAAGGAGGCCGACGAGGAACGCGACGCCGAGCACGGAGGGGGCGCGAGAGAGACCGCGCGAGATCACGGTGCCGACCGGGGCGTGACGGCCTGCGAGGTGCTCGACCGTCGCGTACATCAGGATGCCCTGCGCGAGGTAGGTGAAGACGAAGCTGACGAACGCGCCGCCGCAGATGCCCGCGAAGTCGGCCGGGTCGAACATCTGGCGGAGGATGCCGAACGGATCGTTGGGATTGCCGCCGTAGCCGAGGTTGTTCTGGAGGAGATCCGCCTGGGCCTCCATCATCCGTCTCTGCATGCGGTGAGTGAAGAACTGGCTGATCACGAGGCCGGGCAGCACCGAGGCGAGCGAGACCACGAGGAAGGTGCCGAAGTTGCCCGCGACGACGCGGCTCGCGGACGAGACGATGTCGCCCGTGCGCACGACGCCCGCTTCGGCGGCCAGATCGGTCGCGCCCCACGCGGGTCCACCGCCGCCGGGAGGTTGCCATCCGCCACCCCCGGGAGGCATTCCGCCGGGAGGTGCACCCCCGCCGGGCGGTTGCCATCCGCCACCGCCCGCAGGAGGGCCGCCCGCGGGTCCACCACCGGGCGGCTGCCATCCACCTCCCGACGGAGGAGACCCCGTCGCGAGCGGGCCGGTGGGAGGCAACCAGCCTCCGCCACCCTCCGCCGGCGGTGTCGCCGCACCCGAAGGAGGCAGCCACGCCGCGTCGCCGGGGCTCGACGGCGGCTGCCATCCCGCACCCGTCGAGGGGTCGACCTGGCCTCCTACGGGTGTGCCGGGCTGGAGCCAGTCGCCCCCCATCTCGTCCGGCATGGGCGGGAGCTCGGCCGCCGGCGGGAGCGGGATGCCTGCGGGCTCCGGGGCCGGCGGCGGCGCGCTCTTCCAGTCGTGCCCGCCGACGGTGCCTTCGTTGCCTTCGCCGTTTCCGTCACCGGAGCCTGGCGGCTTCGGGGGCTCCCATTCCGACATGTGCCTCTCCTGCAGGACCTCGCGCGCCGAACGTTTCGCGAACGTCGCCTCGCGCGGGCCGGGCGGAGGGTAGCAGCCTCGGGCAGCGCTGTGCGCGACGGTTCGATACGTTTGCGCAGCGCGGTTCTTCCTCGGAGACACTCGCAGTCACGCCGCTCGTGGGACCCGTGCGCTTGACGACACGGCGGGGTTCCCCGATGACCTCGCCATGGACGAGCTCACCCGCCTCCGCGTCGAGGCCGCCGCCTTTCGTCGCCTCGTGGAGCATCTGCGCGAGCGCACCGACGTGCAGAACATCGACCTGATGAACCTCGCCGGGTTCTGCCGGAACTGCCTCTCGCGCTGGTACCGCGAAGCCGCGGAGTCGGAGGGCGTCACGCTCGACGACGCGAGCGCGCGCGAGACGGTCTACGGGATGCCGTACGCGGAGTGGAAGGCGAAGCACCAGCGCGAAGCCACGCCGGATCAGAAGGCCGCCTTCGAGACGAAGAAGCACTGAGCCCGCTCCACGTCCGCCCGACGCGCTCGGCGGTTCGAATCCCACGCGACGAACGCCGCGCACGGAGCGAGCGGAGCGGAGCGCCGAGTCGTGCGCGACTGCCGCCTCGGCTCAGGACATCCCGTAGCCCTTGAGCTTCTTGTGCAGACCTTCGCGGGTGATCCCGAGGGTCTTCGCGGTCGCGCTCTTGTTGTTGTCGTGCTCTTCGAGCGCCTCGCGGAGGATCTGTTTCTCCACGTGCTCGACCATCTCCTTGAGCGTTCCCTTGATGGTACGGAATCGTCCCGCCGTCGCCTCTTCGGATTGACGAATGCGCGGACTCAGGTGCGATGGCTGAATGAAACCGTCGTCGTCCACCTGGATCACGAGCCGCTGCACCTCGTTCTCCAGCTCGCGCACGTTGCCCGGCCAGGGATACCCCTGCATCTGCTCCATCGCCTGCTGGCTGAAGCCCCGCACGGTGCGACCGAACTCCTCCGCGTAGCGCTTGAGGAAGTGCCCCGCGAGGAGCGGGATGTCCTCGCGCCGCTCGCGCAGCGACGGGAGCCGCAGCGGAAACACCTTGAGGCGGTAGTAGAGGTCCTCGCGGAAGCGCCCCTCCTTCACCTCGGTCTCGAGATCGCGGTTGGTCGCGGCCACGATGCGCACGTCGACGCGGCGCGTGGTGTTCGAGCCCACTGGCCGCACCTCGCCCTCCTGCAACACGCGGAGCAGCTTCGCCTGGAGCGAGAGCGGCATCTCGCCGACCTCGTCGAGGAAGAGCGTGCCTTCGTGGGCGAGCTCGAACAGACCTTTCTTGTCGTCGGTCGCGCCCGTGAACGAACCTTTCTTGTGCCCGAAGAGCTCGCTCTCCAGCAGATTCTCGGGGAGCGCCGCGCAGTTCTGAGCCACGAAGAGCTTCTCGCGGCGGTTCGACCAATAGTGCACCGCGCTCGCGACGAGCTCCTTGCCGGTGCCGGTCTCGCCCTCGATGAGCACCGTGACGCGCGTGTCGACCACCTTCTTGAGCTGATCGAAGAGCGTCTTCATCGCGCGGCTCTCGCCGATGATTCCGTCGAAGCGGCGTCGCTCCTCGCGGCGCTTGAGGTAGACGTTCTCCGTGCGCTGCCGCTCTTCCGCGATCCGAAGGCGCGTGACGAGGCGCGTGTTCGCGAACGCGAGGCTGGCGCTCTGCGCGAGGAGCGCGAGCAGATCGAGGTCGGCCTCCTTGAAGAGCCCCTTGGCCGCGCGGTTGTCGACCTGGATGACGCCGAGGATCTCCTCGCCCTGCCAGAGCGGCACGCCGATCGTCGAGAGGATCTGCGCCGCCATCAGCGACGCCGTCTCGCCCACGTCGCGCCGTGCGTCCGCCGCGAGCACCGCCGCCCGATCCTGCACCACCTTCTTGAACACGCTGCGCGTGATGGGCACCGCCTCCACGCTCGCCCCCACGTCGCGCACGCGCGTGCCCACCGGCACGTAACGCGCAGAGCGCTTGGGCTTGCCCGCCTCCTCGTCCTCGCGAAGCGCGATCGTCACGTGCGTCGCGCGCGAGAGGAAACGGAACACCTGCGCGGCCACCACGTCGACCGCCTGCTCGAGCTCGAGCGCGGCGCTGATCGCCCGCTGCGCTTCGTAGAGCGCGTGCAAGAGCTCGCGCGACGCGGCCTGCTCGACCTCCCCGAGATCCGCGACCTGCCGCACCGAGACGATGCGCGCGCCGTCGTCGTCGTCGTCGAGCGTGATCGCGACGTGCACCGCGCCGCTCGTCTCGCCGAGCTGCACGACGTCGCCGGACGCGAGCACGAGCTCCCGCCCCGGCTGGGTCGCGAGGTCGATCGTCTCGCCGTTTCGCTCCACGCGCGTGCCGTTGGTGCTGTGGTGATCGCGCAGCACCCAATGCTCGCCGTTGAACGCGATCGAGGCGTGCTCGCCCGACACGTGGTGGTCGGTGACCACGAGGTCGTTGCGCTCCGCACGTCCGATGCGGACGAGATCCTGATCGGACTCGAGCGCCCGACCGACCTCCTGCCCACGGACCACTTCGAGCCGGATCATGAAAAACCTCGACGCCTCACGCGCTCTCGGGGAGCGCTCGTTTCGCACACACGTCCGCCTCGAGGACGCCCTCGGCATCGAGGACGTGCTCTCGGACGGAAAGCGAAGAGGGCGTGACCGAAGCCCCGCCCTCCCCGTGTCGGCTCAGCTCGCGCGAGCCAGGAGCCGCGCCACCACCGGCAGCGCTTCGCGACTGAACTGGTTCCAGATCGCGCGGCCCTCTTCGATCGTGCGGAGCTCCTCGATCTTCGCCACTGCGTCGGGCGCGCCCGCGGTCGCGATGCGGTCGAGCGCGTTGAGCGCGGCGAGGCGGACCTCGATGTCGGTGTGGCCGAGCTTCTCCGTGAGGCGCGAGATCGCGTCCGCGTTCCCCTGGCCGAGGCGGCCGATCATGAACGCCGCCTTGCGGACCACGTCCTTGTCGGCGTCGCCCATCTTGCCGAGGTAGCAGGCGAGGTCGAGATCACACTCGTTCGCGACCTCGCTCGGCTTGGCCACCGTGGTGCGGAAGTTCTCGTAGTAGGCGTCCTCGGTGTTCCGCTGGAGCCACTGATCGAGCGCCTGCATCTCGGTCTTGCTCGCGAGCAACGCGTAGGCGTTGACCGCCTCGAGGCGCACCTGCGGGTGAAGGTCCGCGTTGGAGACCTGCTCGAGGAAGAAGGGCAGGAAGCCCTCGTCGTAGAGCGAGCGCATCGCCGCGATGAGCTGCGCCTTGAACGCCACACCCTCGAAGTCGTTCGTGGTGCCGTTGTAGACGGTGCGCAGCGTGTCGCGGACCTGCGTGACCTGCGCGTCGCTGAGGTTCAGGCGCACGAGCGCGATGCTGCCGTTGACCTTGCGGAAGGTGTCCGCCGCCGCCGTCTCCGCGAGGAGCGCGTCGAAGGCCTCCGGGAAGCCGAGCGCGCCGAGCGTGAAGGTCGCCTCGCTGCCCACGACCTGCTGGACGCTCATCTGCGACGCGGCCTGCTCGTCGCGCTGACGCACCGCCGCGATGTAGGCCTCCGCGATCGCGTTGGCCTGCGCGTTGTCTCCGCGCAGCAGCGCGAGCAGCGGCTCGAGCGAGGGGCGACCGATGCGCACCAGCGTCTCCGCCGCCACGTCGTTCATGCGCATGCCGGGGTTGTTCGGCGCGAACAGGAAGAGCGCCTGGATCATCGGCTCGACCGCCGCAGGATCCGCGAGCTGACCGAGCTGCTGCGCGGCGAGGCGGTTGATGAGGAAGTTCTGCTCTTCCACCTGCGCGGTCGCGATCTTCGTGAGGATCGGTGTGGCCGCGCGGGTCTCGAGGCTGCCGAGCGCGCGGATCATCTCGACGCGCATGCGGTTGTCGATCGGGCGGGCCTGGCGGACCTTCTCGATGGACACGCCGAGCGCCGCCGCGAGCTCGTCCTTCTTGTCGGCCGGCACGTCGAGCACGGCGATGGTCTGGGCCGCACGGATCGCGTGCTCCTCGTTGACCTCGGCGCGCCAATCGAGCGCTTCCTTGAGCGCCGGGATCGCGCGCGCGTCGCGCATCTCCTTGAGCAGATCGAGCATCGCGAGCCCGTTCTGGTTGTCCATGCGGTTCTCGACGTACGCGGCGGCGATCTTCTCCACCGTCGCGTCGAGCACCGCCTGCACGCCCGGCGCGCTGCGATCGTTGCCGCCGTCCTGCAGGGCCTTGGACCAGATCTTCTGCAGGTTGCGGATCGCGTTTTGGCGACGAACCGGATCCTTCAGCTCGTCCGCTTGACCGGCGGGATCGTCCTCTGCCGCGTGACACGCCACCAAGACCGTCGTGGACATCACGACGCTCAAGACCATCGACCAGGCGAGCTTCCTCATCGCGCGCTCCTCGCTTCGCGGCTGCTGCCGCCTCTCCACTGGCGCGAGCTCCCCGAGCCCGCTTCACCCCCGTCGCGACCTCGGCAGTCGACGTCGCGCGGACCCAGCTTTCCCCGAATCCAGCGCTCCCCGAACCCCCAACGAATCCGAGACTTTTCGGCCTCGAAAGGGACGACGGATGCGGGTCGACGCTACTGCCGCGCCGCGCGCGCTGTCAACCGGCTTTCACGGTGCCGAGGACGCCGCCGCGGGCTCACTCACAGAGGACGTCGGCTCGGTTGGGGCGCGACGGAATCGAAGTCGTTCGAGCGATCGGGACGCGCGTGAGCCCGGAGCCTGCACTTCACTCTTCACGGAAGTCCCACTCGAGATCGACTTGGCCTCGCGCGCCGGCGAAGCGGAGGCGGATCGCGGCGGCGTCGTCGGCGATGGTCGGTGCGCCGTCGTCGTGCCGGGTGGGGAACACGATCCGGAAGACCTGACGGTGTGGGCTGATCGACGGGAAGTACACCCGCTCGGCGGCCGACGCGCGGCGCACCTTGCGGATCTCGATCGGCGTGGTCTGTCGGCCGTCGTCGTCGACGAGCAGCACGCGCCAGGCAGAGCGTTCGCTCGAGAGATCCTGCTCGCGGAACTCGGGCCCCGAGAGGGTCACGAAGAAGCGGTGGTTGCGGCGGGTGTCGTCGAGCGTCGCGCGGAGCATCGCGTCCCGCGAGGCGTCGTCGAGCGAGTGGTCGCGCGCGTAGCGGACCACGTAGGCCCAGCGGAACTCCCACGACTCGTAGGTCGCGGTCGCGTGGAGCACGTCGTCCATGCTGCCCCACTCGAAGTCGTCCGCGTCGCGGGTCCACGCGCGGTAGACCGACTCGTAGTCGTCCGCGGTGAACGACCGCGGCCCCGTCTCACGGCGCATCGTGTGCGTGGTGCACGCGAGGAGGAGCGAGAGCGCTGCGAACGAGAGCGAGGCGAAGGTCGCGCGCCGCATCGCTCACTCCGGGATGAAGTCGGCGGCTGACCCCGCCGACTCGGGCAAGAAGTCGTGGCGCGAGAAGAGCGCGCGAAACGGCAGTTTGGCAGCCGCGAAGGCTTCGGCCGCACCTTCGAGTCGATCGACGATCGCGACGACGCCGACCACGTGGAGCCCCGCTTCGCGGAGCGCGCCGACGGCCGAGATCGTCGAGCCGCCGGTGGTGACGGTGTCCTCGACCACCGCGACGCGCGCGCCCGCACGCAGGTGGTCCGCGCCTTCGAGGCGCTTCTTGCTGCCGTGATCCTTCGCCTCTTTGCGCACGTAGATCGCGTCGAGCGCGCTGGCGGCGTCTTGGTGGTACGAGGCGAGCGCGACGGCGGACGCGAGCGGACAGCCGCCGAGCACCACGCCGCAGACCGCGACGGGCGGTGCGCCCTCGAAGGACTCGATCGCGTGGAGCATGCGTGGTCCGACGAGCGCGTGACCTTCGGCGGAGAGCACGACCGGCTTGCAGTCGATGAAGAAGTCGCTCTCGCGCCCGGAAGCGAGCGTGAAGCGGCCGTGACGGAAGCTCCGCGTCCGGAGCAGCTCGAGCAATCGATCGCTCACGTCCACCTCCGGGTGCCCGGCGTGCGGCCGCCGAGGCGAGGCATGCGCAACGGGAGACGCTCGGGCGGCGGTGGGTACGTCGTGGCTTCGGAGAGCGTCGCGTCGACGTCGACCGAGGCATCCGCTGCGTCCGCCTCGTCCGCTGCGTCCACCGCGCGCGCGTCGTCGACCACACGCGTGGGCTCCGACGCCGCGAGCTCGTCGTGGAGCACGCGCGTCAGCTCGGGCGTGTTCGCCTCCGAGAGCGTCGTGTCGGTCGGATCGCCGAGGGAAGGAGGCTCCACCGCCTGCGCGGGCTGGGCTACGTGCGCCGGCGGGACGGGTGTGCGTGCAGACGGGGCGGCGTGCGCGGGCGGGACGGGAGTGCGCGCGGGAACCGGCGCAGCGA
The DNA here is from genome assembly GCA_937982655.1 of uncultured Sandaracinus sp. GTDB lineage: Bacteria > Myxococcota_A > Polyangia > Polyangiales > Houyiibacteriaceae > JACKEH01. Next base: position 15,521 of record CALJLK010000195.1, on the reverse strand, counting down.
GCGTCCCCGGCACGCTCGGCGCCGCGAGGGTCCCGGGCACGCTCGGCGAAGGCAGCGCACCGATCGGCTCCGGCGAAGGCCAACCGGAGAAGGTGTGCAGCGTCGGATCGTAGATCGTGAGCCGCGGCTCGCCGACGCTCGCGACGTGGATCTGCCCGCGGAAGTGCGCGCCCGGCACCACCTGCACGCGCGGCGCGGTGAGCTCGCCGACCAGCCGCGCGCCCTCGTCGACGCGCACCAGCTCGTCCCCGAACGCGTTGCCCTTGAGCACGCCGCGCACGACCACGGCGCGCGCCCGCACGTGACCGCGCACCACGCCCGAAGCTTCGATCACGAGCGAGCCGCCGACGTGGATCGGCCCTTCGACGCGGCCGTACACGACGAGGTCCGCGTCGCCTTCGACGTCGCCGACGAGCGTCACGCCGCTCGGAATCACGGAGGTCTTGCGCATCACTCGAGGTCCGCCGGGAGGTCGAAGTCCATCGTCACGGTGCCGTGGATCGCGCCGCCGTCCTCGAGGCCGACCCGGCTCGCGCGCACGTCGCCGTGCAGGCGACCGCCTTCGCGTACGATCACCTCGCCCGCGGCGACGTCGCCGTCGAGCCGGCCTTCGACCGTCACGAGCCGCGCGCTCACGGGTGACTTCACGCGCCCCGCGGGGCCCACCGCGACCCGTCCGTCGATCGCCAGCTCCCCTTCGAAGCTGCCGTCGACGATCACGTCGCCTTCGCCCGAGAGGCGCCCACGAATCCTCAGCCCGGGGCCCACGTAGCCCGCTGCGTTCTCCGTGCTCACGTCGGCGGACCGTAGCAGGTCTCGAAAACGCGTGCTCAGCGTGAACCGACGTGGCTCGACTCGATCACGAAGAAGACGAAGCCGACCAGGTCGAACCCGACCTGGAAGCCGATGGCGTGGCGGCGATCGGACGCGAACGAGATCTCGTGTGACGTCTCGAGCCAGAGCACGGCTTCGTAGCCCACCCGGATCGCCGTCCGGAGACTCGGGGCGTCGTCGCTCAGCAGGAGCGACTCGGCGAGCTCCAGCGACCACGAGCGAGTCGGGGCGAGCGCCCTCCCACCGACGAGCAAGCCAATCGCGAACGCGTCTCCATCGAGCGCATGAGAGCGATGCGCGTAGCCGAGCTCGATCCCGAAGAGCTCCCCCACGTGTCGCTCGCCTTCGCGGGGCGGGCGCCGCAACCAACGAACGCCGCCCGCGACGTCGACCAAGGCGCCACCTCCGCCCGCGGCGTCGAAGCCTCCGCCCAACCCGACCCGTCCGATGGGACGACTGACGTAACGAGGCTGCGCCGTCGCCGAGCCCACCCCGGCAAACACGAGCAGCGCCACGAACAGGCTTCGGGCGATTCGCCTCGTCATTCTGCGTGGCCCTCACGTAACGTCGGACTAGAGTCGCCGTCCGAGCTGCGCGGACCCCCGCGTCTTCGAACCGAGAGCTTCATGGCCGACTCCCAAGCGTACCTTCCGATCACCGGGCCCGACGATCTCGTCGCGATGTTCCACGCGTCGGAGAAGCCTCGGCCGGTCTGGCAGATCGGGACCGAAGCCGAGAAGTGTGGTGTGCGCGCGGACGGAAGCGCCCTCCCCTTCGAGAAGACCGAAGGTCCGACCGCGGTGCGCACGGTGCTCGAGCGGCTCGCGGAGCGACACGGCTGGTCGAAAGAGTCCGAGTACGAAGGCGGTCCCTGCATCGCGCTCAAGCGTGGGCGGGCGTCGATCACGCTGGAGCCCGGAGCGCAGCTCGAGATCAGCGGCTCTCCGCTCGACACGTTGCACGAGACTTCGCTCGAGCTGCTCGGGCACGCGGCCGAGCTGCGCGCGGTCAGCGACGATCTCGGCATCGCGTGGCTCGGGCTCGGCTTTCATCCCTTCGCGACGCGCGAAGAGCTGCCGTGGGTTCCGAAGCTCCGCTACGCGGTGATGCGCGAGTACCTGCCGACCCGCGGCAAGTACGCGATCGACATGATGCTGCGCACCTGCACGGTGCAGGCGAACCTCGACTACGCGGACGTCGACGACGCGTTTCAGAAGCTCCGGATCGGCTTGCGTTTGCAGCCGATCGTGGCGGCCGCGTTCGCGAGCTCGCCGTGGGTGGAGGGCCGCGCGACCGGTGAGCGCAGCCGACGCCTGCACGTCTGGAGCTCCGTGGACCCGGATCGGCAGGGCCTCTTGCCGCAGCTCTGGGAGGGCCCCGCGAGCTACGAGCGGTACGTCGAGTGGGCGCTCGACGCGCCGATGTTCCTGATCAAGCGTGGCGGCACGCTCCACAAGAACACCGGGCAGACCTTCCGATCGTTTCTGAAGGACGGCTTCGAGGGCCTCGTCGCGACGCACGCGGACTGGGAGACCCACGTCAACTCGCTCTTCCCGGAAGCGCGCCTCAAGCGGACCCTCGAGATGCGGGGGGCGGACGGGCAGAAGGCCGGGATGCTCACCGCGCTGCCCGCGATCTGGAAGGGTCTGCTCTACGAGGAGGAGGCGCGCCGCAAGGCAGAGTCGCTCGCTTCGCGCGTGACCTACGACGCGCTCGAGGCCGCGCGGCCGGACATCGCGAACCACGGCTTGCGCGCGAAGCTCCAAGGTCGCTCGGTGCAGGAGTGGGTCGGCGAGGTGCTCGAGCTCGCGGAGTCGGGCCTTCAGCGCCTCGGCGTCCTCGACGCGCAGGGTCGGGACGAGCGCATCCACCTCGCGCCGCTGCGTGCGCTGGTCGAGAAGGGCCTCACCCCCGCGGACGAGCTGCTCGCCGCGGTGCCGAACGAGACGCCGGATCCGACGGCGCTGATCGAAGCCTCGCGCTTCTGAGCGTGGCGCCGAGCATCGACGTGAGCGTCGACGTGGTCGTGAACGGCGACGGCGACGTAAACGGTTGGCGTTCACCGCTCGGCAACGGCCCGACCGACGCTGTTCATCACCGCACCGTGATCGCCGCCCACGCGCGCTTGCCCGCCTTCACCACGTAGCGCGCGCCCTTCTTCAGCTCCGCGACCTCGTCGGAGACCTTCTCTCCGTCGACCGTCACCGCGCCCGCCTTGATGCGGCGACGCCCTTCGGAGTTGCTCGGCACGAGCCCCGCGTCCGCCAGCGCCTTCGCGAGCTGCACGCCCGCGCCCTCGGTCGTGAGCTCGACCTCCGGCAGATCCTCGGGCACCTCGCGCTTGCTGAACTGCGCGAGCCATTTGCGCTCCGCCTCGTCCGCGTCGGCGCTCGTGTGGTACCGCGCGACGATCTCCTTCGCGAGCAGGAGCTTCGCGTCGCGCGGGTTCATCGCGCCGCTCTCGCACGCCGCCTTGCGCTCCGCGATCGTGGCCGAGCTCTGCGCGCTCAGCAGCGTGTAGTAGCGCCACATGAGCGCGTCCGAGATGCTCATCAGCTTGCCGAGCTGCATGTCGGGCGCTTCGGCGATGCCCACGTAGTTGTCGAGCGACTTGCTCATCTTGTCGCCGACGATGCGGCCGTTCTCCTCGCGGGCGTTGAGCCCTTCGAGGATCGGCGTCGTCATCACGATCTGCGGCTTCTGCCCGTGCTCGCGCATCAGGTCGCGCGCGACGAGCAGGTTGAAGAGCTGATCGGTTCCGCCGAGCTCGACGTCGCACTCGAGCGCGACCGAGTCGTAACCCTGCGCGAGCGGGTAGAGCAGCTCGTGGATCGAGATGCTGCGGTTCTCCGCCCAGCGCGTCTTGAAGTCGTCGCGCTCCATCATGCGCGCGAGGGTGTACTTGCCCGCGAGGCGCACCACGTCGGCGAAGCTCATCTGGTCGAGCCAGGTGCCGTTGTAGACGAGGCGCGTGGTCTCGCGGTCGAGGATCTTGAACGCCTGCTCGGCGTAGGTGCGCGCGCCCTCTTCGATCTCGGCGCGCGTGAGCACCGGCCGCGTCGCGCTGCGTCCGGTCGGGTCGCCGATCTGCGCGGTGAAGTCGCCCACCACGAAGATGACCTCGTGCCCGAGCTCTTGGAACTGACGCATCTTCTGCATCAGCACGGTGTGCCCGAGGTGCAGATCGGGGCGCGTGGGGTCGAAGCCGGCCTTCACCTTGAGCGGCTTGCCGGTCTTCAGGCGCGCGAGGAGCTCCTCCTTCACGTGCAAGTCGACGACGCCGCGGGTCAGGATCTCGAGCTGCTCTTCCGCGTTCATGGTGGCCGCGAGTATGACGTGCGGCCCCGAGCGGTCGAGCGCGTTTGGCGCAGCGCCTTCGATGGAGCGCGGGGGTGAGGTGCCGACGAGCGCGGCGGTCGTGAGATCACCGACGTGCGCGCCGTCGACGAGCGCTGACCGCGCGGAACTCAATCGTCGTCGTCGTTGTCGTCGTCTTCTTCGATCGGCGGCCGCGGCGATCCGTCCGCGAGCGGCGAGTTCACGAGCTCTTTGAGCTCCTTGCCGACCTTGAAGAACGGAAGCCGCTTCTCGGGCACCGGCACCGGACGACCCGTGCGCGGGTTGCGACCGTTGTAGGCCTTGTACTTACGCACCGTGAAGCTGCCGAAGCCTCGAATCTCGATGCCTTCGTCCCGCTCCAGCGCCGCGGTCATCGCGTCGAAGACGCAGTTCACGACCTGCTCGGCGCGGCTCTTGGTGATCTTCGTGCGCTGCGCGACGGCATCGATGAGCTCGGATTTCGTCATGGAGCGGGCTTCTCCCCTCGCGTCCGAGCGCAGCGCCCGTAGCGATCGAGCCCGGATGCTAAGCGCGCGATCGCGACAGGGTCAACAGCGATTCCGGACACTTGCATGACGGCCTGTCCTCGTGAGACTCCGGCGGCGATGCAGGACGACTCGCTTCGTCGCGCGGCGTGGCTGCCCGCGCTCTTCGCCCTCGGGGTGTGGGCCTATTCGCTCGCGGTGCCGTCGACGCCGGTTCCCGCGGCGACCGAGACCGCGACGGAGACCGCGACGGAGACCGCGCGGGAGCCCGCGCGGGAGCCCACACCGCCCGACGCAGCGCCTCCGTCCATCGAGCCCACACGCGTCGTCACCTCGGTGGCTGCGCGTCCGATCGAGCTCGTCGACGTCGACCTCCGCGTCGCGGCGCTGCGTGGGCTCGAAGTCGCAGAGCGTCTCGCGGAGGGTGCGAGCGCGGGCTTCAACGCGGCCGGCGGCGCGCCCGAGACCAGCTTGCCGCTCGCGATGCAGCACGCGAGCGCGAGCCGGAACACCCTGCGTCCGTACTGTGGCGTGGCGATCGCGGCGACCGAGCGCCCGGACTGGGTCGAGCGCGCGCGTGCTTCGGTCGAAGCGTGTCGCGACGCGGGTGCGTCCGCGATCTTCGTGCCTCGCACGGTCGGGCTCGGCGTTCGTCGCGAGGTCGGCGGGCTCCTGCCGATCGATCACGAGAGCCTCGATCTGCTCTTCGAGGGCGCGTTCGCGAGCGGGCTGGTCGTCGTGATCGAGGGGCCACCGCCTCCTTCGCGCTTCGCGCCGCTCGCGGGCAACCCGGACCGCGCGCTTTTGCAGGCGCGGCCCGAGGAGCACTTCCACGGCGCGCGTCCCGACCGCGGCACCTGGCCGACGCACGCGCAGCTCCTCGACGCGCTCGAAGCTCGGCTGGCGCGCACGCCGGGCCCGACGTTGGTGCTCGTCGCGCCCGGAGCGATCCCCGTCGAGCGCCTGCGGAGCTGGCTCGCGCGGCATCCGGATCTGCGCGTGGCGATCGACCCGCGCGCCCCCGAGACCGTGCCGCTTCTCACGGAGCACGTCGGGCGCGTGTTGGTCGGTTCGGGCGCCGCGGTCCTGCCGGATGGGGTGCGAACGCGGGACGCGTTGGAGCCGGTCGCGGAGCTGGACGTGCTCACCCAGGAGCTCGGAGCGATTCGCGAGGCGCTCGCGGTGTTGCCCGAGGAAGCGAGCCGAGCCGCCCGTCACGAGGCCGCGGACGCGTTCTTCGGCGCGGCGCGCCCGGAGGACTAGCGGCAGCCGGGGGGGCGGCGGATCGAGCAGCTCGACCGGCCGGTGTCGCGGCGGGGGCCGTCGTGGTCCGGGCTCCGAGGCCGCGACGCGAACGGCCCTGACGGTGTGATTCACACCTTTCACCCACCGCCACGCGCCGACCGCCGCTCCTCCCCGCCGTTGAAGTCCGCCGAAACCTTCGAGTATGGTCCGGCGCTCGTGACGGGGGCCCGTCCGTGAGTGGACGGGGCCTCCGTGCGTTTCGTGTGTGGTCTCCCGCGTCCGAGCTCGGACGCGCGCAGGAGGAAGCTCTCCGATGTCCGACGATCTCGACGACCTCAGCGCGTTCGAAGCCGACGCTCCGGCCGCTGCACCGCTCATGGGCGGCAACGACAACGACACCCTCAAGCAGATCAAGCGGCGAACCTCGCCCATGGGGAAGGTCGTGATCGTGCTCGTGCTGGCCGCGATCGGCGGCGCCGGCTTCATGGCCTACCGGCACATGCAAGCGTCCGACACGCGCATGGAGGTCTTCGAGCCCATCGCGGCGATGGAGGACGCCGAGCAGCGCAACTCCGCGCTCCGAGCCGCGCTGGAAGGCGCGGAGTTCGAGGACGTGAAGATCCGCGCGATCCGCAACCTCGGGCACTACCGCGACGCGAACGCGGTGCCGCAGCTCATCCAAGCGCTCGACGGCACGCCGCAGGTTCGGCGCGACGCCGCATGGGCGCTCGCGCGCATCGGCTCGCCGGCGGCGGACCAAGCGAAGGCGAAGCTCCTCGAGGTGCTCCCGCAGACGAACGAGGTCGATCGCAACCAGGTCGTGTGGACCCTCGCGACGCTCGGCGTGCAGGACCAGCCGGTGCTCGACGCGCTCATCGAGCGCTTCTCGCAGGGTGGCCTGCAGGAGCTCGACGGCTTCGACGAGCGCGTGATCACACGCGTGCTCGGCACCGAGCGCCTCGGCTCGCCGGATCTCACCGGTCACGAGGTCGAGGGTGTTCGTGTTCTCGTCGCGCACGCGCTCGCGGAGGCCGGTGGCGACGCGGTGGTCGCGCCGCTCTCGCGCATGCTGACCGAAGAGCTCGCGCGCCAGGGCCAGGCCCAGTCGTCGGAGGTCATCCGCGCGACGGCCGCGGGCCTCGGGCGCACCGGCTCGCCGAACGGCGCGGAGGCCCTTTTCGCGGCGCTGCAGAACGCGCCGCAGATGAAGGACACCGTCGTCGACGCGCTCAAGAAGTCGACCGGCGCTCCGCAGATCGCGGCGATGCTCGCGCGCGCGACGGGCGACGTTCGTGAGGATCTCGTGACGCTCCTCGCGGAGAGCCACGACCGCCGCGTCATCGACACGCTCGCGGGCCTGCTCACCGACGAGAGCCTCGAGGTGCGCGCGAAGGCCGCGCGTGCGCTGGCGAACTTCGGTGACCGCCGCGCGGTGCCGGTGCTCATGGAGATGACCGCGCTCACCGACAACGACGAGATGGTGAGCGACGCGCTCGAAGACCTGCGCCTCGTGGCGAGCGCGGAGATCACGCCGCAGCTCGGGGCGATGCTCGAGACGCACGCCTACCGCAAGGCCGTCGTGCTCCGCGCGCTCGGTGCCACCGGCGACGCCAACGCGGCGCGTTTCCTCGATCGTGAGCTCGAGGGCGACGACGTCTCGGCCGCCGCGCGCGCGCTCGCCGAGCTCGATCACGACGCGAGCTTCCGCAAGCTGCTCGGATTCGTGGTGCGTCCGCGTAACGTCGACATGACCGCCTTCAACGCGGCCGACCGCAGCCTCACCAACGAGATGCTGCTGACCAAGCGCAAGGCCGCGATCCTCGCGATGGGCGTCTACGGGCGCGCCGACGCGGTGGACGAGCTGATGCAGGTCGTCGAGGACGCGAACGACGACTACGAGCTGCGTGGCATGGCGGCCGGGTCGATCGGTCAGATCGGCGACGCGGAGGCGATCGCGCGCGTCATCGGTCGCATCAACGACGCGAGCACGGACGAGCACGCGCGTCGCTACTACGTGCAGACGCTCTGGCAGCGCGCGCTCCCCGAGCTCAACACGCCGCTGCTGGCGCTGGTCGCGAACACCAACGCCGATCCGAACGTGCGCCGCGCGGCCGGCCTCGCGCTCGGCTATGCGGCCGACCCCGCGAACGACGAGCGGCTCTCCGCGCTGCTCGACGATCCGACGACCCGTCAGCCGGCCGCCTTCGCGGTCGCGCTCGGCGGCGGCGACGCGGTGGTCACGAAGCTGCGCGACCTACTGCAGACCGACGCCGATCTGCGCGAGGTCCTGCAGTCGTACGTCACCAACACCGAGAACGACTGGTTCAACCTCATCCGCGCGAACATGTTCGACAGCGGCGCGATCTGGCGGCGCATCCGCGCCGCGCAGATCCTCCAGAATGCGGAGGGTCAGAACGGCTTCAGCTACCCCTGGCAGAAGGTCGTCCAGGTTCTCCGCAGCGGCTGGGACGGCGTGGGCGGCGTGAACCCGCAGTACGTGCGCGACCGGCTCTACGAGGGTCTCAGCGGCGACGACGCGCAGCGGCGCGAGCTCGCGGCGCGGGTGCTGATCGAGATGCAGGAGCTCGGGCTCTTGCTCCGCGCGCGCGACGAGGGCGGCGAGCCCGGCGAGGCCGCGCGCACGGTGCTCCAGCAGCGCTGAGCTTCGCGCCACGCGTACGAACGCACGAAGGGCGATCCACGAGGGTCGCCCTTCGTCGTTGGTCACGAGCAGCGATCCCCGAGATCGACGCTCCGCGAGCAACGAGCCTCGCGTCGCCCCCCGTTCCTCGGCGTGAGGCGGCGCTCGCACCGAGGGTGCGGCGAAGGGATCGGCGTGCTAGCCCGATCCCTTCGATCGCGCCGACGGGAAGGCGCCTCGAGGGTGGATTCGGAGCCGGTGATCCCGGCGCGCTCGACCGACCGAGCGATGGAGACGTCGACGCGACCCGCGCCGACGGAGGAACACGACATGGTGCAGCAACTGCCGATCGCGAAGGACGCCGTCAGCGAAGAGCCCGCGCGCAAGGTGCGCCCGCCGGTGGACCCCTCGACCCTCGCGCACCGCGATCTGCGCACGGGCGAGTGGTGGCGCGAGATCCCGGGCTTCTCCAGCATCGACGCGGCGACCTTCCACGATCACCGCTGGCAGATGAAGCACACCATCACCAAGCCCGAGGCGCTCCTCGAGGCGGTGCGCGGCGTGGCGAGCGACGCGTTCCTGAAGGACGCTGCGGAGGGCTTCCGCATCGCGCCGATGGCGGTGCGCGTGTCGCCGTACCTGCTGAGCCTCGTCGACTGGCGGAACCCCTACGAGGATCCGATCCGTCGCCAGTTCCTCCCGCTCGCGTCGACGCGCCTGCCCGATCATCCGAAGCTCACGTTCGACTCGCTCGGAGAGCAGGGCGACGCGCCGGTGCCGGGGCTCACGCACCGCTACCCCGACAAGGCGCTCTTCCTCGCGCTCGACACCTGCCCGGTCTACTGCCGCTTCTGCACGCGCTCGTACGCGGTCGGACCGGACCAGGAGATGGTCGAGAAGGTGAGCCTGAAGGCGTCTCCGAAGCGCTGGGAAGAGATGCTCGCGTACGTCGCCTCGCGCCCGGAGCTCGAGGACATCGTCATCAGCGGCGGCGACGCGTGGAACCTCCGCGCCGACCAGATTCGCGAGCTCGGCAACAAGCTGCTCGACATCCCGAACGTGCGGCGCATGCGCTTCGCGTCGAAGGGCCCTGCGGTGCTCCCGCAGAAGCTCGTGACGGACGACGAGTGGGTGAAGGCGCTCATCGACGTCGTCCACCGCGGCCGCAGCATGGGCAAGGACGTCATGCTGCACACGCACTTCAACCACGCGAACGAGATCACGGAGATCACGCAGCGGGGTCTCGGGCGTCTCTTCGAGGCGGGCGTGTTCGTGCGCAACCAGACCGTGCTCCAGCGCGGCGTGAACGACACCGTGGCCGCGCAGACGATGCTGACGCGCCGCCTCGCGTGGGTGAACGTGCACCCCTACTACGTCTACCAGCACGACATGGTGAAGGGCACCGAAGAGCTTCGGACCACCGTGGCGACGGCGGAGAGCCTCGAGAAGCACGTGCGCGGCTCCGCGGCGGGCTTCAACACGCCGACCTTCGTGGTCGACGCGCCCGGCGGCGGCGGCAAGCGCACCGTGCACAGCTACGAGTACTACGACCACGTCACGGGCATCAGCGTGTACACCGCGCCGTCCGTGAAGCCGGGTCAGGTCTTCCTCTACTTCGATCCGATCGACTTGTTGCCCGAGGAAGGCCGCGAGCGCTGGGCCGATCCGGCGGAGCACCCGAAGATGATCGCGGAGGCCACCGAGATCGCGCACGAGGCGATGCGGAGCACCTGATCGCGCGCGAGCGTCAGAACGTCGTTGGTTCGCTCGCGCGTCGTGGGGTCCGCCCCAGGACGATGCCGAGCTCGTCGAGCGCGATGACGAGCTCCGCGGTGAGCCTGGGTTTGGCGACGAACCGACCGAGACTCCACCAAAGCGGGCCACGCACGCACCAGTGATCGCCGTGGCGCTCGAACGTCGCGCGCACGAGCGGGGCATGCCAATCGCCCAACACGATCACCTCGTTCGTGAGCAGCCCCTCACGCGCGACGAGGTCATCCGTCCGAAACGAGAGCACCGTCCGCCCCGGCCAACGGCGTGCGACGCGCCCTCTGCTCTCGACGCCACTCATTCCTCTTCCGCCGCGCGGAACACGAACGGGTAGTGAACGGTCACCCGGCCGCCTTCTTCGGGCGCGGGCAGCTCGACCGTGAAGAGCGTCTCGGTGAAGCACTCTTCGAGGAGCGGGTGGCGGAGGTCGCTCTCGTCCATCACCGACGACTCCTCGATCACGCCACCCACGTCGGGCTCGCCGCCGATCACGAAGCGCGTGACGAGGCGTCCTTCGAGCGTCTCGCGACCGCTGCTCCGCGCGTCCTCGAGCGCGAGCTCGTAACACTCGCGCAGCAGCGGCTGCAGGTCGCGGATGGCGTCGCGGATGTACTGCGGATCGAGGCGCCCGAGCCGCTCGGCGTCCTCCTCGGGCGGAACCTGCACGGCGCCGGTCGCGGGCGAGGTGCCGTTCGGTGCGCCGCCCGCGAGCTCCGCCGTCGCTTCCCGCACCCTCGTCGCGCGCGCGGCTTCGATCGCCGCGCGCAGCTCCGCGACCTCGCTCTGGGCGCGTCGCCGCACCTGCGCCGCGGCGCGATGCGAGGCTTCCGCCACGAGCGGGGTGGGCATGGCGGCGTCCGGTGGAAGGCCCGCGTCGCCGAGCGCAACCAGTCCGGAAGACGACGACGTCGACGTCGCCTCGTCGGGGTCCTCCGAGCGGAAGAACCAGAGCACGACCAAGAGGATCAAGCCGACCGGAGCCACGTAGAGCGCACGCACGCACGCAGCGTACACCTCGCGGCTCGAAGCTCCCCGCGAGGATGCCGGTCGCGGTTTCGAGTGCTACCTCGATCGCCTGTGTTTCTCCCGCCCCTCGCGCCCACCTTCGAGGCCGCCCTTCGTGACGTGCAGGCCCGCGATCCACGCTTTCGCCTCGCCGCCGCCGAGCGCCTGGCCAGCCCCGACGCGGATCGCATCGACGAAGCGCTCGTTGCGTTGCGGGTCCTCGTCGACGATCCCCTCGGACCGATTCGCCAAGCGGCCGTGACCGCCCTCGGCTACCTCGGCGACGCGAGCGCCTCCGCGCTGCTGCACGCGCGCTTCGAGGACGAGCACGCGGAGGTCCGCCAGGCCGCGATCACGGCCGCCGCGCTCGTCGATCGCGACCGCGCCTGGCTCGTTCCTCTGCTCGCCGATCCTCGCCCCGAGGTCCGCTTCCAAGCCACGCGCGCCCTCGCGGCCCACGAGCCCACGCGCGCTTCGAGCCTCCTGCCGTTGCTCGACGACGAGGACGTCCGCGTCGCCTCCTCGGCGGCGCGCGCCCTCGGCGAGCTCGGATCGAGCGCCCCTCCCGAGACGACGACCGAGCTCGCGCGTGTGCTCCAACGCGCCGACGTCGCCTTCGCGGCCGCGGTCGCGCTCGCCGATCACGACGATGTGCGCGGCGAAGCCGTGCTCGTGCGGGCGCTCTCCGATCGCACGCTCGTGCTCGAAGCGATCGAGGCGCTCGCGCGAATCGCGAGCCCGCCCGCCCTCGACGCGCTCGCCGCCCACGGCGCGCGGGTCTTCGCGCCCTTGCTCGTGCGGGCCGCGGCCGGAGCCGCGCTCGCGCGTCGCGGCGACCCACGCGGAGAGCCCGTGCTCGCGCGCGTGCTCGACGCCTGGCGCTCGGACGGCCGCGACTACGCGGTGCACGCGGTGGGCGAGCTCCGCCTCGAGCGTCTGCTCCCGCTGCTGCTGCGCCTCGCGCGTCGCCTGCGTGGCGCCGACCCCGTCACCCTCGCCCGCTCGCTCCGCGCGTTCGATCGCGACGACGCCCGCGACGCGCTCGCCCTCTTGACGCGCCGCTTCGGAGCCGCACTGGAGCACGCGTCCTGACCCTGCGGCCAGCCTGATCCCGACCAGCCCGCAGCCCTTCAACACTCCGCATTCGAGCCCCTCGTGACTGCTCCCCTCTTCGACACCCACTGCCACCTCGACGACCCGCGCTTCGCGAAGGACTTCGACGCCGTCCTCGCCCGCGCCCGCGAGGCGGGCCTCTGGAAGGTCGCGACCATCGGCTGCGTGCGGGGCCTCGACGCCGTGCGCCGCGCCTTCGACGTCGCGGACGCGCACCGCGACTTCATGGTCACCACGATCGGTGTGCATCCGCACGACGCGGCGACCCTCACGAGCCCCGAGGGCGACGCGATCTGGGCCGAGCTCTCGAAGCTCGCGAACGATCCGCTCGTGGTCGCGATCGGCGAGATGGGCCTCGACTACTACTACGATCACAGCCCGCGCGAAGAGCAGCGCGAGGTGTTCCGCCGCCAGATCGCCCTCGCACGCGAGACGAAGAAGCCGATCGTCGTGCACAGCCGCGACGCCCGCGAGGACACGCTGACGATCCTGCGCGAAGAGAACGCGCGCGACGTCGGCGGCATCCTGCACTGTTTCAGCGAGGACGCCGCGTTCGCGAAGGCCGCGCTGGAGATGGACTTCGTCGCGAGCTTCTCCGGCATCGTCACCTTCAAGACCGCCGAGGCGATCCAAGAGGCCGCGAAGCTCCAGCCCGCCGACGCGATCCTGGTCGAGACCGACGCGCCCTACCTCGCGCCGCTCCCGCACCGCGGCCGCCGCAACGAGCCCTCGTACGTCGCCCACACGGCGGACTTCGTCGCGAAGCTCCGTGGCGACGACCCCGACGAGCTCCGCGCGCGCACCACCGCGAACGCCTGCCGCATCTTCGGCCTCGAAGCGCCCTGAGCCGAGCAGCGCCGCTCCGAGGCCGCCCCGTCGGACGGCTCACGGCCGCGACGCCCCTCGCCTTGACGCGCGCGCTTCTTCTTCTACCCTCCGCGGCCCTCGTGACCGGTCGGCTTCTGCACGAAGTCGGCCTCCTGGGTAGAGCTCACGGCGCTCGGTGTTTCTCCGAAGTCGCCGCGACCGAAGCCCAGCGGTCCCCCACGGAACCACGGAACAAGACCATGAACCAGAACCTCGGACTCCTCGGCAAGAAGCTCGGCAACACGCAGATTTTCACGGACGACGGCGAAGTGCGCCGCGTGACCGTGGTCGAGACGGGGCCCTGCCTCGTCGTCGGCAAGCGCTCGACCGACAAGCACGGCTACTCGGCCCTCCAGCTCGCCTTCGGGAAGAAGAAGGCCAAGGGCGTGACGAAGCCGGAAGCCGGCCCCTTCGCGAAGCTCGGCGTCGACGTGCCCGAGATCGTGAAGGAGATCCGCGTCACGGAAGAGACCGCGGCGAAGTTCCAGGTCGGTCAGGCCATCTCGCTCGCGGACGTGTTCACCGAGGGCCAGCACGTCGACGTGTCGGCCACCTCGAAGGGCCACGGCTACACGGGCGTCATGAAGCGCCACAACATGAAGGGCTACAAGCGCAGCCACGGTCAGCACGAGTACCAGCGCCACGGCGGCTCGATCGGTACGAACATGACCCCCGGTCGCGTCCTTCCGGGCAAGCGCATGGCCGGCCAGCACGGCAACACCAAGGTCACCGTGCAGAACCTCAAGGTCACGAAGGTCCTCGCGGACCAGGGCCTCATCCTGGTCGAGGGCTCGGTCCCCGGCCCCCGCGGCGGCATCGTGACGATGCGCCACGCGGCGAAGAAGCCCGCGAAGGCCTGAGCACGGCTCCCCGGGAGATCACGATCTTCCGGTTCGCCGTACTGAGCCTCGCACGGATCCCTCGAGGCACGCTCTCGAGGAGACGACGGAGACACGGATGAGCCGCAGGCGAGAACAAGATCGCTTCGGTAAACAAGCGCGCCGGGAGGGTTTCCCGGCGCGTTCCGTTTACAAGCTCGAAGAGATCGACCGCCGCGTCCAGCTCCTGAAGCCGGGCATGAAGGTGCTCGATCTCGGGGCCGCGCCGGGGAGCTGGACCCTCTACGCGTCGCAGAAGGTCGGCCCCCGCGGTCGTGTGCTCGCGCTCGACCTGCACGCGCTCCATTCGGAGATCCCGCCGAACGTGGAGTTCCGCGTGTGCGACGCGCGTGAGCAGACGGTCGAGAGCCTCGGCGGCCCCTTCGACGTCGTGCTCTCCGACATGGCGCCCAAGACCATGGGCACCCGCAGCGCCGATCAGTACCGGAGCTTCGAGCTCTTCCTGACCGCGGTCGAGATCGCAGCGCGCACCGCGAAGGTCGGGGGCGCGTTCGTGGGGAAGATCTTCCAAGGCGCGGAGTTCGAGCAGGCGCGCGAGGCCTTACGGAAACACTTCGTGAAGGTGCGCGTGCTCAAGCCGGAGGCCGTGCGCGAAGAGAGCTACGAGCTCTTCCTCGTGGGCCTCGGGCGCCGCGAGGTCTCGCTGGGCGAAGCGCCGGCGGCCACGCCCTCGGCCCCCGACGCCGACGACACCTGACGCGAACCCGCGACCACCTCGGTCGTGCGTGGGCGTCGTGCGTGCGCGAGCCGTGTCCTGCGTCGTGCGAGTCGTGCGTCGCGCGTGCGCGAGCGGTGCGGTACGCGAGCGCGTCGAACGCGGCCGACGACCGCGCCCCGCAAATGCACCCGCTGCACGAACCGGCGGTGCACCGGATGCCCGCAAAACGCGCCGTCGGCCCTCTTGACGATTTCTCACCGACGACCCATCTGGCGCGCTCGTCGCGAAGCCGCCGGCAATCACCCGTGTAACCGCCCGTCGTCGTTCGCGTTTTCCGCAACCTCGCCCTCCCCCACCCGCCGCGCAGGTCGAACGACCTCCGGTCGGCGTCGAGGGCATGTAAGTCACGCCCCGAGCGTACGTTCCTTCGCCATGTACGAGCTCCCGCCCACCCTCGGCCGCTCCCGCACGGACCTCGTGGTCCTGGCGGCGCTGATCGTGCTCGTCGTGGTCGGCGGTCTGGCGCTCGCGTTCGGCCAGGCCTCGCTCGACACGACGCCGCCCGCCAAGGCGCCGAACGAGCCCACCACGACCCTCCTCGTGAGCTGATCGCGTCGTCGTCACGCGTCGTCGTCACGCGTCGTCGTCACGCGTCGTCGTCACGC
>CALJLK010000194.1 GCA_937982655.1 uncultured Sandaracinus sp. | reverse complement strand
TGCTCATGATGAGCACGAACAACATCCTCTCCCCCGCGAGCGGCAAGCCGATCATCAACCCGACGCAGGACATCGTCCTCGGGCTCTACTACATGACGCGCGAGAAGCCCTTCCAGAAGGGCGGCTACCGCGACGGCTCGGAGAAGAAGGGCGATTTCCGCGGCATCTACTCGTCGCCGGCGGAAGTCCGCATGGCGTACGACGCGGGTGAGGTCGACCTCCACGCGAAGATTCGTCTTCGTTGGAAGGGCGACATGTACGACACGACGGTCGGCCGCGTGCTCGTCGCCGAGGTGCTCCCGAAGCCCCTCGACTTCCGCAACGTCAACCGCGTGCTCGACAAGAAGGCGCTCTCGAAGCTGATCGACGAGTGCTACCGAATGGCGCGCAACAAGTCGACCGTCCTCCTCGCCGACCGGCTCCGCTCGCTCGGCTACGAGATGTCGACGCGCGCGGGTGTCTCCATCTGCATGGAGGACATGAAGATCCCGGACAGCAAGAAGGATATCCTCGCGTCGGCTCAGGCGGACGTGGAGACGGTCGTCGAGCAGTACCAAGAGGGTCTGATCACCGACGGTGAGCGCTACAACAAGGTCGTCGACATCTGGGCCGAAGCCTCGGACCGCATCGCGAAGGATCTCATCGAGAACATCGCGACGGACGAGTTCGTGGACGCCGAGACGGGCGACTCCGTGAAGGTCCCGAGCTTCAACTCCATCTTCATGATGGCCGACTCGGGCGCTCGCGGTAGCAACCAGCAGATCCGTCAGCTCGCCGGCATGCGCGGCCTGATGGCGAAGCCGAGCGGTGAGATCATCGAGACGCCGATCACCGCGAACTTCCGCGAGGGTCTGACGGTTCTCCAGTACTTCATCTCGACGCACGGTGCGCGTAAGGGCCTCGCGGACACCGCGCTCAAGACGGCGAACTCGGGTTACCTGACCCGTCGTCTCGTCGACGTCGCGCAGGACGCGGTCATCACCGAGTACGACTGCCAGACGCTCGACGGCATCTGGGTGTCGAAGCTCGAGGAGGGCGGCGAGGTCGTCACGCCGCTCGGCGAGCGCATCCTCGGTCGCGTGGCGCTCGAGGACGTCGAGGATCCGGTCACCGGCGAGGTGCTCGTCGAGGCGAACCAGGAGATCAACGAAGAGCTCGTGCAGCTCGTCGAGGATCGCGGCATCGAGAAGGTGCTCATCCGCTCGGTGCTCACCTGCAACACGAAGCGTGGCGTCTGCGCGATGTGCTACGGCCGCGACCTCGGTCGTGGCTACCAGGTCAACATCGGCGAGGCGGTCGGCATCATCGCGGCGCAGTCGATCGGTGAGCCGGGCACGCAGCTCACGATGCGTACCTTCCACGTCGGCGGCACCGCGTCGCGCGGCAAGATCGAGCAGAGCACGATCGAGACGCGCAGCGCCGGCACCGTGCGGCTCGAGAACGTGGCGACGACGCGCAAGAGCAACGGCGACGTGGTGGTGATGAACCGTCACGGCGTGCTCAAGCTCGTCGACGACACCGGTCGCGAGCGCGAGCGCTACAACCTCACGTACGGCGCATCGATCAAGGCGCTCGACGGCGACAAGGTCGAGGCGGGCACGGTGCTCTCCGAGTGGGACCCCTACGCGATGCCGATCCTCACGGAGGTCGCGGGCGAGGTTCGCTACGGCGACGTCGTCGAGGGCGTGACGATGGAAGAGCGCACCGACGAGGTGACGGGTCTTTCGCGTCGCGTCGTCATCGAGTCGCGCGATCCCTCGGCGCGTCCGCGCATCGCGATCGTCGACCCGCAGAGCGGCGACCCGGTCATGATCGCGAGCGGCGAGGCGCGTTACTTCCTCCCGGTGGGCGCGAACATCATCCCGGCCGACGGTCAGGTCGTCGAGGCGGGTGAGATCATCGCGAAGATCCCGCGCGAGACCACGAAGACGAAGGACATCACGGGCGGTCTTCCGCGCGTGGCCGAGCTCTTCGAGGCCCGCAAGCCGAAGGACCACGCGATCGTGTCGGAGATCGACGGCCTCGTGTCGTTCGGCAAGGACACGAAGGGCAAGCGCAAGGTCATCATCACGCCGGACGTCGGCGAGGCGAAGGAGTACCTGATCCCGAAGGGCAAGCACCTCACCGTGCGCGAGAACGATCGCGTGCGTGCGGGTGAGCCTTTGATGGACGGCGCGGCGAACCCGCACGACATCCTGAAGGTGAAGGGCGAGAAGGAGCTCGCGAGCTGGCTCGTCGACGAGATCCAGCAGGTCTACCGGCTCCAGGGCGTGACCATCAACGACAAGCACATCGAGGTGATCGTTCGCCAGATGCTGCAGCGCGTGCGGATCACGGACTCGGGCGACACGCAGTTCCTTCCGGACGAGACGGTGCCCAAGCCGGTGTTCGAGAAGGAGAACGAGCGGATCATCGCGAAGGGCGGTACGCCGGCCGTCGCGGAGCCGCTGCTCCTCGGCATCACGAAGGCGTCGCTCTCGACGGACTCGTTCCTCTCGGCGTCGTCCTTCCAGGAGACGACGAAGGTGCTCACGCAGGCCGCGATCAGCGGCACGGTGGACTACCTGCTCGGCCTCAAGGAGAACATCCTCATGGGCCGCCTCATCCCGGCCGGTACGGGCCTCGGCGCGTACAAGGAAGAGAAGCTCGAGATGGTCGTGGACGAGAGCTTCGGCTCGCGTCGCGGCAGCCAGGCCTACGCGGCCGCGGGCGAGTGAGCTCGGGTTCTTCTTCGAGTCGACACTGAGACGGGGCGCCTTCGGGCGCCTTTTCTCGTTCCGTCGGGGCGCGCGCCACACGAGCCGTCGCGCGCTCGTCGGGAATCGAGGATTCGAGTCGCCGTCGCCGTCGCGTCGCCGACCACGACCACGACCACGACGACGTTCACGAGGAGCCTCAGACCCCGCCTCCTCGACTTCGGGGATCCGTGCGGGCGCGAGGCTTGGTAGGCTCCTCGGCCATGTCGGTGAAGCAGACCCTCGAGTTCCTCCGTCGGCCCGGGCAAGCCACCGTCGAGCACGACGACGTCGCGGCGGCGGCGACGATCGTGGGGGCGACGGATCCGGGCTGCGTGCGCGAGCGGAACGAGGATCAGTTCGTCGTCGCGCGGCTCGAGCGCTCGATCTTGGTCGAGCAGTGTGGGTACGAAGGAAACGACGGGACGCGGCACACGGATCATCCGGTGGCGCGGCTGATGATGGTCGCGGACGGAATGGGCGGGCAGCTCTCCGGCGACGTCGCGAGCGCGGTGGTCACGGACGCGATGCTTCAATACGCGTTCTCGATGATGCCGTGGCTGCGCACCTCGAACGCGGCGGACGAGCAGGTGCTCGCGGAGGGGCTGACGCAGGCGGTGCAGCGCAGCCAGCAGCGCATGCAGGAGGTCGCCAAGCGCAAGGGGCTCAAGGGCGACATGGGCAGCACGCTCACGCTCGGGTACCTGCGCTGGCCGATCTTGTACCTCGTGCACGTGGGCGACAGCCGGGCGTATCTGTTTCGCGGCGGCGAGCTCTTCCGATTGACGCGGGATCACAACCTCGCGGAAGAGATGGTGCGGATGAAGGTGATGACGGCGGACGAAGCGCGTTCGAGTCGCTTTGCTTCCGTGCTCACCAATTGCGTCAGTACGTCGTCGTCGCGCGAAGAGATCCAGGTGGAGCTCCATCAGGTGGAGCTTCGGCGGGGTGACAAGGTTCTGCTTTGTACGGACGGACTCTACGGCGAGATCCCGGACAAAGAGATCAAGGGTCGGCTGATGCACGTGGTCGGGCCGGACTTGGTCGAACCGTGCATCCAGGGGCTCATCGATCTGGCGCGGCAGAACGGTGGGCACGACAACATTACGGGAATTCTCGCGTATTTCTGACGCGTGGTGACGGGTGGCGCTCGCCGCGGACATGCGCGCCGCCTGAATCCCCCGACGCACACCGGACGGTCGCCGAGCACGTCGACTACGCCTCGAGCCGGCTTCCTCGGATGGAGGAGTCGCGCCGACCCCTCGACGAAGAGCAGGCACCTCCGACCGCTCAAAGCGCCTTCGCCAGCAGCCCGATCGCCCGACCGAGCTCGTTCTCGTCCAGCGCCCCGAAGCCCAACCGGAGCGCCGCGCGGGGCCGTCGATCGAAGGTGAACCGTCGCGCGGTCTGCACGTAGACGCCTCGCGTCGCCGCGCGTTCGGCCCACGCGTCCACGTCGACGCCGCGCGCCTGCGCCCAGAGCGCCATGCCCCCGCGGGGCACCTCGAAGCGCAGCGTCTCGCCGAGGGTCTCCCGCAGCACGCTCATGAAATGGTCGCGGCGCGCGAGGTAGACGCGCCGCATGCGCAACGTGTGGCGCGCGAGCTCGCCGTCCTCCGCGAGCTCCGCGATCGCGTGCTCGAGCACGTGGTCGCCTTGGCGATCGACGTAGGTGCGGTGCGCGACGATCGCCTCGCGCAGCGGCGGCGGCGCGATCACCCAGCCGAGCCGCAGCCCCGGCGCGAGCACCTTCGAGAGCGTGCCTACGTAGACCACGCTGCGCGGCGCGCGCGATGCGAGCGGCAAGATCGGGCGCCCCTCGTAGTGCAGCTCGTGGTCGTAGTCGTCCTCGAGGATCGCGATGCGTCTTCGACGCGCGAGCTCGAGCAGCGCGAGCCGTCGCGGCGCGCCCAGCACGGCGGTCGTCGGGTATTGGTGGTGCGGGGTCACGTAGACGGCGCGCAGCGGCGTGGTCTCCGCCAGCTCCGCGAGCCGCGCGACGTCGAGCCCGTGGCGATCGACACGTACGGGAACGAGCGTGGCGCCGCTCGCGCGGAGCGCCTCCCACGCCGGTCGGTAGCCGAGCGCTTCCACTGCCACGACGTCGCCCGGTCGCAGCAGCGCGCGCGCCACGAGATCGATCGCCATCTGGCTGCCGCGCGTGACCACCACGTCGTCCGGCTCCACCGCGAGCCCCCGCGTGTGCGCCAGCATCGTCGCGAGCGCGCGCCGCAGCGCGAGCGCCCCCGCCGGGTCGCCGTAGCCGAGCAGACGCGGCGCGCGCAGCGCACGTCGATAGGCCCGCGCGAGCGCTTCGGTGGGTACGAGCCGCACGTCGGGCACGCCGCCGAGCAGCGGCAGCGACCCGGGCGGAACGGTGGTCGCGACGTCCGGAAACACGCGCGAGACGTCGAAGAGCGCGTCGCCGCGGACGGCCTCGGGCGCACGCGCGCGCAGCTCGGGCAGCGCCTCCGACACGAAGGTCCCCCGCGCGCGCTCGCTGCGGATCCAGCCCTGCTTCTCCAGCTCGCGCAGCGCGGCGAGCACGGTGTTCCGGTGTACTCCGAGCGCCCCGGCGAGCGTGCGGCTCCCCGGGATCGCATCCCCCGGTCGGAGCACCCCGCGCCGCACGTCCGCCGCCAGCGCCTCCGCGATCTGCGCGAAGAGGGGCGTGGTGCTCGCCTCGTCGAGCGCGAGCGCGTGCCCCCACGCGCGGGACGACTGGTCTGTCAGTTCGGGTCGCTTCACGAAGATCGAGGGTACCAGCACGAGCGAGTCATTCCGGCCTGCGCATCACCGCGGAGTCGACCTCGACGAAGCCGCGCGCTTGGTAGAACCCTCGGCGGTAGGTGTCGCGCGTGCGGTTCGTGAGCAGCTCGACGCGTCGCGCACCGACTCGGCTCGCTTCTTCGAGTGCGAGGTCGAGCAGGCGCGTTCCCACGCCGGAACCACGGCTCGACGCGCGCACGACGAGCTCTTCGACGGTCAGCATCGGTCCGGCCAGGCGGAGCTGCGGTCGCACGGAGAGCGAGATCATGCCGAGCACGGCGCCGTCGTTCGTGGCGATCCACACGCGTCGCTCGGGGTCGGAGAGCACGGCGTCGAGGGTGGCGGCCAAGCCCACATCTTCTGCGGCGGTCGTGTAACCGAGCTCGGCCAGGAGGGAGGCGACGTGCGGAAGATCGTCGTTCGTCGCGAGACGGAGCTCGAAGGGCACACCTCGACGTAGCGAACGTCCGTGTCCGAGTCGAGCAACGCGCCGAAAGGGCGCCCGCGTACCTGCATCGTCGTCGTCGGTACGTCAGCTCGGCGGGCCCTCCGGGACCGCGCCGAACGTCGAGAGTCGATCAACGGACCGTCCGTGGCCGAACGAGGAAGCGCCCCTCCGGCGGGACCTCGAAGCCGAGCGGTGCGTAGACCGCGTGCGCGTCGCGCGTGCCGAGCATCCAGCGACGCAGCTGCGAGAAGCGCGGGTGCTCCACGAGGAAACGTGTGAGCGCTCGCGAGAGGCCGCGACCCCGCGCGGCTTCGTCGACGTACACGTCCGCGAGCCAGCCGAAGGTCTCTCCGTCCGTGACCGCGCGCGCGAAGCCCACCAGCGTGCCTGCCCGGTCGTACGCACCGACGACGTAGGCGCCTTGGATCGAGCGCAGCAGCCGCGCGAGGTCGAGATCCTCCGCCCAGTAGGTCGCGCGAAGCCAGCCGAGCACGCGCGGAACGTCGAGCCGACGCGGATCGCCCGAGAGCTCGAAGGCGCCACCACCGATGCCCTCGTGACTCAGGGCTCCTTCGAGCCGCGGCGCCCGCTGCAGCGCTGCTGCGATCACCGAAGCCGGCAGCTCCGCGGTCGTGCCGTCCCCCGCGATCGGCGCACCCATCCGCTCGTCGAGCGGCAACACACCCGCCCAATGCGGCAGCGCGAGATCGTTCTCCGCGTCGCGCGGCCCACCCACGCGCACCTTCACGGACGCCTCCGCGAGATCGAGCGCGAGCACCCGGGTCGCGCGGCGCTCGGGCTCGGTGGGCCCGCGGCACTCCACGCTCCGACCGGGCAGCGCGTGATCGACGATCGCGTCGAGCGCGCGTGCCGCCTCGTCGCCTTCGACCGGCACGAGCGATCCGAAGATCACCGCCGCGCGGTAGTTCATCGAGTGGTGGAACGCCGACTTCGCGAGGACCAACCCGTCGACCTTCGTCGCGCAGACGCAGACCTCGCGCGACGCGCCTCCGCGCAGCAGCGCGTTCGCGATCGCGCCGTGCAGGTAGAGCCGGTCGCCGATCCGCCCGAACGCCATCGGCAGCAGCGTCGGTGCTTCGTCGTCGCCCGCGGGCACCGCGACGTGAACCACGAGGCAATCGTCGAGCAGCGCGTACAACGCCGCACGATCGACGATGGCGCGCTCGGGGTGACGACGAAGCGCGGTGCGGGGCGTCGACGAGAGCGGGGTCGACGAGACTGGACGATCGGGGGGAGGGCGCAGCGTCATGCCGAACGGTGTGGCGCGGCGCTGGTACCTCCGGAAGGTCCAGATTCGAGGATCTCGTTGGACCAGTCGAGCTCGTCCGCCATCACGTCGCGCGACGGCGGCGCTCATCCTCCGCGCTCATCCTCCGCGCTCATCCTCCGCGCTCATCCTCCGCGCTCATCCTCCGCGCGACGCCCGCATCGCGCGTGCGAACTCGCTCGGCGCGCAACCCGTGTGACGCGAGAACGCGGTGCTGAACGCGCTCGCCGACTGGTAGCCGATCGCTTCGGCGACCTCCGTCAACGAGGTGACCTCGCGCCGCAGCAGGTCCTTCGCCATCGCGATGCGCCACTCCAGCAGGTACTCCATCGGCGGCACGCCGACGGTGCGCGTGAACCGCTGTGCGAAGGAAGCACGGGACATCCCCGCCGTCCGCGCGAGGTCCGCGACCGTCCACCGTCGCGCCACGTCCTCGTGCATGTGGCGAAGGGCGCGCGCCAGGGCGGGATCGCCGAGGCCCGCGAGGAGCCCCGTCGGCGTGCCGTCCTCAGCGCTCGTCTTCGGCGGAGTGGTGGTGACGGGACGGTAGCGCAGCGCCTCGACGAGCAGCACCTCGACGAGACGCTCCAGCACGAGCTCCCGCCCGAGGCGGTCACTCGTCGCTTCGTCACCGATCCGTTCGACCAGACTCCGCAGCCGCGTCGCGCCGGGTTCGTCGCGCCGCACGACGATCGTGGAGGGCAAGAGACGCAAGACCAGCGGCGCGTTGGCGGAGTCGAAGTGGAAGTAGCCGCCGAGCTGCCGCATCGTCGGCGGCTCCGACGGAGAGCCGTGACGGAGCTCTCCGACGCGACTCGAGTCGCCACGTCGTCGGCGCGCACTCACGCCACGGTGGCTCGACATCGTGAAGCCCGGCGTCGCGGGCAAGAGCAGGAAGTCGCCCGCCTCCAACACGATCTCACCGACTCCGTCGACGTCGAGGAAGCACGACCCCTCGAGCATCACGCAGAACCCCGGATGCTCGTGGGCCTCGTAGCGCACGCTCCATCGGCCCGCGCCGCTGATGACCTTCGAGAGCACGGTGCGAGGTCGCAAGAGCGAGATGACGGCCGCGAGCGGGTCGACCCCATCCTCGGCGCCCTTCGTGCGGGATGCTGCGGCCTGCTTCATGTGCGGGCGAGAATAGAGCCTGACCTCGAGGCCGAGCGTGCCGATCCGACTCCGATCGTCGTGTCGAGGCCGTTCGACGTGGCGCCGAACCAGTCGCGCATCGGATGGGGCTCCGTGCGTGATCATGCGTCGACGTGAAGCGACGAGGCCCGAGCGAGAGCGACGGCGTCTGGGCCGGCCGGGTATCGGAGCTGCGGCGATGCGTCGTGTGCCGCGCGGTACACCGCTTCCGCGACGTCGAGCTCGGTCGTCACGACCGACGCGGCGCCGAACCCCGCCAGCACCGCCTGCGCGAATGGCGCGTACGCGTCGGGGATGTTTCCTTCCAATCGAGATCCGGTGTTCCGCGTGAACGCGGTGCTCGGGCAATACCCGGGCTCGACGAGCTTCGCGCGAACGCCGAGCGCTTCGAGCTCGAACGCCAGCGACGCGGTGAAGCCTTCGATCGCCATCTTGCTCGCGGTGTAGACCGCGACGAGCGGCATCGGTGCGAGCGTCGCGCTCGAGGTCACGTTCACGATCACGCCCGAGCGGCGCGCGCGGAGCTGCGGGATCACCGCCTTCGTCATCGCCATCACACCGAACGTGTTGGTCTCGAAGATCTCGCGAAGCACGATGGGCGTCATCGCCTCGAACGCGCCGAAGGCGCCGATGCCTGCGTTGTTGACGAGCACGTCGATCGGCCCGCTCGCCTCGAGCGCGGACGCGATGCTGGCGTCGTTCGTCACGTCCAGCGCGACGACGCGGAGCCGCTCGGATCGCGGGAAGAGGTCTTCGCGCGGGCGGCGCATGGTGGCGACGACGCGGTCACCGCGCTCGAGGAAGTAGCGCGCCGTGGCGAGGCCGTAGCCGGAGGAGCAACCGGTGATGAGGACGTTCTTCATGGAGCACTCTCTTCGTCGCGCGGGTGTGTGTGAGCCGAGGCGCGTCTCGAGCTCGCCTTCCTTGTAGCGAGTCGCTCCTGGACGTGGAATCACGTGGAGTCTGGATCTCGTTATCGATCGTCTGAGATCCGGGGGTCCGAGCTCTGGGTGTCCGAGCTCCGCGTCTGCGCTCCGGGCGTCTGAGCTCCGGGGTGCGACGTACGACCCGCGCACTCCGGCGTCCTCGCCGAGCCGCAGCGAAGCGGTCGGTACCTCGGGATGCGCTCAGCGCGTTCCGAGCAGCGCCACGAAGCCTTCGCTCGGCGGGAAGCCGTCGAGCGGCGCGTCCATCGGCGGTGTCTGCATCGCGCCGAGCGCGGACACGCGTGGGGTCGCGCCGGGTGGCACGAGCGAATGCGCGGGGCCCGCGAGCAGACCGGCGCCGAGCCCGAGCGCCTTCAGGTGGGCGCCGTAGCTCGCGAGGTGCTGCGTGAGCGCGGCCTCGTTCGGCAGCGCGCGGACGATCAGGTGCCGATGTCCGGGACCGAGCGGCAACATGCCGGTCGGATCGAAGGCGACCGCGTGCGACGCGCCTTCGTGCAGCTCGCCTGTCGCGAGCACCACGTCGCGCCAGCGCCGCGCGGCTGCGGCGACGTCGGTGGGGAGCGGCCCGCGCGGCAACGTCTTCTCGCGTGCTTCGAGCGCGGGCAAGAGGCGCGTGACCACCGCGCTCGCGTCGTCGTGCGAGCCGAGCACGATCAGCTCCTGCGGCGAGAGGCAGCCGCGCTGATCGTAGGCGACGACGTCGAGCGCGAGGGCCGAAGCGGCTGCGTCGTCGAAGCTCGTCGCGCGCACCGCCGCGACGCCGAGCCCATGCCCGTGCCCCACGAAGCGCGTTGCGATTGGTGTGCGCCTCCGGATCGCGCGCAGCGTGTCGTCGCTGCCGTAGACGTGGGTCGCGTCCGCGTGGCGGAGGAACGCGTCCCAGCGCGCGTCGTCGTCCTTCGGGAAGCTCGTCACCGCGCACGCGCCGTCGTAGGGCGGCGGCAGCGCGCGCGCGAAGGCGTCGGCGAGCAGCGACTCGCGGCTCGAGGTCCGCACGAGGAGCGGCACCTCGAAGAGCAACGCGAGCACCATCGGCCGCAGGCACGCGGTGAAGACGTTGCCCGCGAGCACGACGGTCGCGAGCCGCATCCGGTTGTGCGGCGCGCAGCCGTCGGTCGCGTCGATCCCTGTGCGTACACGGAGGGAGGTCAGCGTCTCGGGGGTGAAGCTCTCCGCGGTCGTCCGCAGCGCCCACCGCACCATCGGCGCGGACAGACCCGTCGCCTCCGCGAGCGGGCGCACGAGCGATTCGTCGCAGGCCACACGCTGCACGGCGTCCGCGAGCTTGGTCGGCGCCCAGTCCTCGTTCGTCTCCACCGGCGCGCGCGCGCGCAGACGCAGCGCGAGCGATGCGAGCTCGTCCGCGGGGCTCTGGCGGTACTGGCTCACGACGCGCCCTCGCTCGAGGTGCTGGAGCGCGAACGCGTAGTCACGACGCACGACCCGACGTTCTCGACGCGGACCACGACGCGCTGGCTCACGACGCGCCCTCGTTCGCGAGCGCCTCTTCGACTGCGAGCGAGCAGCCGCGCGGCGTCGCGCCGGGCGCGCGCCCGAAGAGCACGAAGCTTCCGTCGACTTCGATGCGCGCGAGGTCTGCGGTCTGGATTGCGCACACGGAGTCGAGGTTCGCGGCGTCGTCGATGCGCAACAGGCCGGTCTGCCCGATCGGCAGCGCGCGCAGGTCGACCGGATCGACGGCGGTCACGCGTACCCACGGCGGAAAACGCAGGCGCCGAGGTGACGAACGCTCGACGAGCGTCGTCTCGTAGGCCTGCGACGAGAGCTCGGTCATGCCGTACTCGGCGACCACCCGCTCTTCGGGGACCCCGTAGCGCGCAGACAACATCGCGAGCATCGCGTCCGGCGAGACCTCGCGGGTGCGGCCCTTGAAGCCGCCCGTCTGCATCACGCGGCTCCCGGCAGCAAGCGCGAAGCGCACGCTTCGCTCGGCCAGCGCGTCCTCCGCGAAGACGAACGCGAAGCTCGTCCCGAGCAAGGCGATCGGCTCGCGCGTTTCGGACAGCGCGGCCACGAGCGCGTCCACGTCGAGCGAGCCGTCGCGCCAGCAGAAGGTCACGCTCGAAGGCACGGTCGACGACGAGACGTCGGACGAAGACGCGCTCGCCTCCGATCGCACGGACGAGCGCGTCGCGAACCAGGTCGCGAAGCGGCTCAGCATGTACGAGAGCGACGAGTCCGGCGCGTCGGTCTCGTCGGGTGCCAGCACCACGAGCCGCATCGGTCCGTCCGCGAAGAGCATGCGCGCCGCCCACGCCTTCGCCGCGCGATCGTAGAGCGAGAGATCCCGAAAGAAGTGTTGGCCGCGCGCGCCACTCGTGGTGCCGCTCGTGCGAAAGACCCGCACGTCGTGCTCGGGCGCGTGCGCGGCGACCCGCGCGAAGCGGAAGACATCCGTCGGGAGCGCCGCGTCTTCGCCCCGCGCGCGTACGAGCCGAGCGTAGGGCTCGACGTGGGCGGCTTGGAACGCGCGCAGCTCTGCGAGCAGCGCGTCGCGCGCTTCCGGTTTCACATCGCCGTCGATCGCGGCCGCGATCTTCGTCTGCAGAAGCGCGCGGCTCACGGCGCGACCTCGCGACGAGACGGTGCACGGGACGTCACGCCGGCACCTCCTCCGCCAACGCATCCACGAACCCGTCGAGCAACGTCTCGTCGATCGTGAGCGGCGGGGCGAGCTGGAGCGTGCGCGCGTCGCTTCCCGCGGGCAGCGTGAGGTATCCGCGCGCGAGCAGGCGCGCCACGAGATCGAGCACCGGACGATCGCCCGCGCGATCGAAGCGCACGCCGAGCAGCATCCCCGCGCCCGTCACGCGCCGATCGGTCGCCTGCGCGAGCTTCGTCGACAAGCGTGCTCCGAGCTCGGTCGCCCGCGCCGAAAGCGCCTCGTCCTCGATCACGTCGAGCGCCGCGAGCGCAGCCGCGCAGCCGAGCGGGTGCCCGAAGAAGGTGCCGGTGTGGATCGCTTCGCCGGCCGGATCGCCCCACGCGGCCATCGCGTCCGCGCGTCCGAGGCAGGCGCTCACCGGCAAGCCACCGCCGAGCGCTTTGCCCACGCACACGAGATCCGGCGACGCGCCGAGCGCGACCGAGAGCCAACGTTCGCCGCACCGACCGAGCCCCGTGAGGATCTCGTCGACCACCAGCAGCGCACCGCGCGCGCGACATCGCTCCGTCAGCGCGGCGAGGAACCCGTCCGGACACGGACGACAGCCGCCCCGACCTTGCAGCGGCTCCACCAACACCGCGCCGATCGTGTCGTCCCACGCGGCGTCCACCGCCGCGAGCGCGGCGTCGAGCTCCTGTTCGTGCCACGCGGCGAAGCGCACGTGCGCGCCGAGCTGCGCGGCGAAGGGCAGACGAAACGCGGGCGCGTACCCACACGCCGCGAGCGGTCCGTGCGAGAGCCCGTGGTAGCCGCCCTCGAACGCGAGCACGCCGGGCTTCTTCGTCGCGAGCACGGCCGTCTTCAGGGCGGTCTCGACCGCGTCGCTGCCGCTCTGCGAGAGCACCACACGCGCGCCCTCGAAGGGCGCGATCGACGCGAGCCGATCGAGCAGCGCGATCTTCACGTCGCTCGGGTGCAGATCGCCGAGCGCGTGCAGCAACTTCCGCGATTGAGTCTCGAGCGCGGCGAGCACCCGCGGGTGCGCGTGTCCGATCGCGGCGACCCCGAAGCCGCTCGTGAGATCGACGTAGACGTTGCCGTCTGCGTCGACCACGTTCGCGCCGCGCGCCTCGCTCCAGACGATCGGATCCTGCGGCGCTCCCGAAGCCTCGGCGCGTCGCGCGCGTCGTGCGGTGAACGCGGGACACTCGGTGCGCGCGAGCACGTCGACGAGCGCGCGCGATCGCTCGCCGGGCGGCGGCGCGACGAGGCGAGGCGGCGACGATGCGAGATCCATCGGCAGGAGGTGGCGTTCCGCGCGCGGACCGTCAAGCGCTCGCGCGCGAAGCAGGCCCGGAGTTGGGGGAGGCTCGGACGGTGGCGCGGGCGAGACCCTCACGGACGGCGCAGCTCGCGAGAGGCGCGTCGAACGTCGTGATTCGGAGGTGCCCTCAGGTGCGGCGCTTCCAAGGGAAGAAGAGCAGCCCCTCGGAACGCGCGGTGCGCATCAGCTTCGGGTCGTCGAGCAGGAGCACGTCGAGGCTCGCACCCGCCGCGTCGGCGGCCTTGCGCAGCGCGAGCACGATGTCGTTCACACGCGCACGGTACGCGACGTCGACGCGAAGCCCCGCGGTCGGTTGTGCGGTGACCGGCCCCCGCGCGGCGAGGAAGAGCGCGGCCCACTCGACCTCGGGGTAGCCGCGCAGCACGGTGGAGAGCGCGTCGAGGAGGTCGTCCGACGGCTCGTCGCGCAGCGGCGTGATTTGCACGCTGGCGCCGCCGGAGCCGAAGGTCGCGGAGGGCCGCGAGGGATCGAGGGTGCCCTGGGTGACGGTGAGCCCTTCGGGGCGCGGGCCCGACTGCGAGCTCGGCGGACGCGGGCTCGACGGCGAGCTCGGCGGACGCGCTCCGGCCGTCACCCCCGGCGGCGGCGGACGGGGCGCCGGTCGCGGCACTTCGGGCACGGACGCACGCGGCGGCGGTCGCTGACCCACGCTCGAAGGCCGCACGGCGCCGCCCTCGATCGCCTCGGGCGAAACCACCGGAGCCGGCACGCCCGCCACGGAGCCTCCCCGCGTCGGCTTCACCGCCTGCAGCATCGACTCGCTCACGCGCCCGACCGCCGCGAAGGGGCCCGACGAATCCGAGCGCCCCCGCGTGGAGAGCAGCGGCTCGATCTCTGCGCGCTCGCATTCGAGCGCGTGCGGCGACGCGATGTCGACCACGAGGAACCCGAGATCGTGCGCGAGCACGTGCCGGAACACCTGCCGCGCGCCGACCTCCTTGTGCGGCACGGTGCCGCTCGGGCCGAGCCATCCGAAGCGCGCAGCGGCCTCTTGAAGCGAGGCTTCGTCGGTGAACACGGGAAGCGCGCTCTGCTTCTGGCTGCTCATCAGCGTCCGGTAGTCGTCGCCACCGGGCGTCCACGTGGCGACGAAGAGCGTGCGCTGGGACAGCGCGACCAGCGCGTCCACCTTCGCCTGGCCGCCGGCCGCCGCATCCGAGAGCAGGCGCCGGAACGCTTCGAGCGCACGGTCCCCCGAGTTCATGCCGAACAGAATACCCCGCCCTCGACGAAAGCAGGCAAGTTCGCGACGACCCGCTTGACAGCATCGCGGCCACGAGTACCTTCCGGCTCCCTTTCGAGGGGATGCCCAGATAGCTCAGTTGGTAGAGCAGGGGATTGAAAATCCCCGTGTCGGCGGTTCGACTCCGTCTCTGGGCACCACCGAAGCCGCGGCCTCCGCGGCTTTTGCTTGTCCGTCGCGGTCTCGGCTCCGTCGCATGGCGCACGTGGCACTTCCGAGATGCTCCGCTTCGACCCCGTCGATCGGAAATCGCTCCGTGTCCGGGCGACCCACGCTCACGCGCGCGTGCGCGGTCGACCATGCGACACCTCCTCTTCGCCTCCGCGCTCGTGGCCTGCGCCTCGCTGGCCTGCTCGACGAGCTACACCGCCACCGACGATCTCGGCGATCCCTGCGACGACGACACCGACTGTCGCGACGTCTGCCTCATCGACTTCCTGTCCGGCACGTGCAGCGTGCGCTGCGATCCCGACGATCCTCGCGCGTGTCTTCCCGGCTGGGCCTGCGGGCGAACGCGGGACTCCGACGTGGTCGCGTGTCGCTGCGGCGACCCGGAGGCCGAGCGCTGCAACGGGCTCGACGACGACTGCGACGGCGCGGTCGACGAGCGGCTCGACTGCGTCGTCCGCGACTCGTTCACGATGGACGTCACGCCGCCGAGCTCGGTCGACCTGCTCTTCGTGATCGACAACACGATGACCATGGGCTCGGAGCACAAAGCGCTGCTGCGCGAGCTTCCACGTATGATTCGCGCGGTCACGTCGGGAGATCTCGACGAGGACGGCCGCGCGGAGCGAGCCCCGAACGAGTTTCTGCACGTCGGGGTTGTGACCACCGACATGGGCACCGGCAACTTCGTCGCGCCGGCCTGCAGTCGGCCACGCTTCGGGGACGACGGGGTGCTTCGGTCTCGCGGCGATCTCGAGCTCGAAGGTTGTGAGGCACGCTACCCGAGCCCGACCTTCTTCGCGTTCGAGCCCGGCGCGGACGTGGACGAGCTCGCGGAGACGGCGAGGTGCGTGGTTTCGACCGGCACCAACGGCTGCGGCTTCGAGCAGCCCCTCGAGGCAGCGCTCAAAGCGGTCACCCGCGAGACCTCATCGATCCGGTTCGCCGAGGGTTCCGTCGGACACGCCGACGGGGCCAATGCGGGTTTCCTCCGCGACGACTCACTGCTCTGGATCGTGATCCTCACCGAAGAAGACGATTGTTCCGTTCGGGACCCGTCGATCTTCGATCCCGAGAGCACCGTCTACACCAACGAGCTCAACCTCCGGTGTCTCCAGAACGAAGAAGCGCTGCATCCGGTCGAACGTTTCGTCGACGGCCTGCTCGCCACGCGCGCGGACCCCTCGCTCCTGCACGTGAGCCTGCTCGCGGGGCTGCCCCCCGAGACCGACCGTCCCGCGGGAAGCACCCTCGACTACGACGGGATCCTCGATCACCCGCTGATGCAGGCGGAGGTCGATCCCGAGATGCCCATCCGCGCGCGTCCCTCCTGCAATCGCTTCGACGGCTGGCGCGAGTGGCAGGTGACGGTGCCCCCGCGGCGGCTCGTGTCGACGCTCCGAGAGCTCGAGCATCGCGGAGCCCACACGTCGATGCGCTCGCTCTGCTCGGACTGGCTCACCGACGCGATGCCGACCCTGCTCGTCCAGACCAGCGCCGCGCTCGGCCGATGCTTCTCGTCGCTCCCACCGCGTGCGCCCGACGGAGCCCCGAGCTGCCGCGTGATCGAGACCGCACCGGCCGCTCTCGGCTGCGCCGGCCCCGCCCGCACCGTCCTGAGCCGCACCGCGAGCGAAGAGGTTTGCGAGGTGACGCTCACGGCGAGCGGCCCCGGCTGGCGCTTCGTAGCGAACGCCCCCGGCTGCGCCTCGCCGACGCCGCACCGGATCGAGATCGACGCGCGCCCCCGCCGACGGCTGGAGCTCCGCTGCGAGTGAACGATGCGAGGATCTCTCGTCAGAATCCCAAGCCGCGCTGCGGGCCGTCGTGCCTCGTGATGCTCTTCCAAATCGCCATCCCACGAGGATCCTTCGAGGCGAAGACAAGATGATAAAGTAGCAAGTTCTTGTCGGTCGTGACCGGAAGGGTCCTCACGCGTTCACTCTCGTATCCAAGCCCTACGAGCTGCCTCTGGAGAACGTCGATCAACTTCGGCACATGCTCCGCGGAGTGAACCGACCCACGCCAAGTGGTCGTTCCGAGCATCTCGTCGATCGTTTGGTCGAACCCTGAATGATAGAAGTTTCTCTTGATCGATCCGGTTGGGAAGTGGATGAGTAAGTCCATCCTCTTGACGGATCCCAGCTTCGCCAGGGTGGACCACCTCAGCGGCTTAGGGCCAAAGGGATCGATCAGGGCGATGTTCAGCCCGTGCGGTGGGACGAGTGCCAGAATCCGATCGATCTCCGCGTTGCAGTCGCCCTCGAGCACTACGACGCGGTGCTGCTCTTTAGTCGTGCGCGCTCGGAGCGCCTCAACGTTCTCAGGGTCGAGATCGCACAAGAGCAATCGGCTGAAGGGAGCGTCGCCATGTTCGAGCGCAATCAGCGCGCTACCGGGGATGGTCGCTGCCTGATCGCGGATACGAGCTCGCCCAGGACCGGCGAAGAGGTCGATGAACGCAGCGCCTCCTTGGCCGTTGGGCGGAAGGTACTTCGCACGGACGGCTCTGGTCGCCTCGATGTAGAGCTGAATCCGCTCATGCTTCTTCGTGGCCCAAGCGCCGACGCTCTGTGCCGGGAGACCGTCTTCGCTCGGGTTCTCGCAGTTCCCGTTCTCTTTGCGCCTACCCCCGAATCGGCAGCGCGACTCGTCCTCGTCGCTCATGCTTCGTCCCCTCCCTGCGCGGCATCTCGTCGTACACCCGCCCGTCCAAGAGCCGCCCTGCGCGCTTCTTCTGCACGCCGCCCCACTGCTTGAAGAAGAAGGCGACGCCGGACGTGGCGCACTGTTGTTGGATGTCCCGCACCCAGTCCTGCTCCATCGGGCGGCAGCCGGGGCCGCTCTCGCCGCCGACGATCGCCCAGTCGATTCCCTCCAGGTCGAGGTTGGGCAGCGGTCCGAGCAGCGGTTCGAGAGAGAGGAACTTGGTGGCTGCACCCGTCGCTCTCAGCCGGTCGATGCGCCAAGCGTAGGCGGCAGACTCGACGCTGACCCCCATCCACACGTTCGAGGGCCACGGCAACGAAGGCGCGAGCGCGAGCAAGCGGTCGGCGCGCTTGGTGAGAACTTGGAACGTGTGGATCGACGCGCGCTGCATCGTGTCGAAGACCGACGCGATGAACTCTTCCGGCACGTCGTCGTGGAAGAGATCAGACATCGAGTTCACGAACACCACGCGTGGCTGCCGCCAACCGAGCGGCTCGCGGATGGCGTCGTGGACGAGCGCGACGCGTCCGGTCCACCGCGGGCCGCGTCTGGAGGTTCGGGTCAAGCCTTCGTACGGCATGCCGGAGCCCGAGAAGCGGTGCGCCATGCGTTCGGCGTAACAGTGTTCGCAGCCGGGAGAGATCCGTGCACAACCGCGCACGGGGTTCCAGGTCGTTTCGGTCCATTCGATCGAGGTCGCGGTGGCCACGAGACGATGCTGATCCTCACAGATCGCACCGTCAATGGCGCCACCAGCCCGGTTTGCAGTGAGGATCTAACGACTCCACGGCCTTCCCGGTCCGCGCTCCGAACGGGCACTCGAGTTTGCTTCGACGCTCTCCTGCGACGGTTCCGAAACGTGACGGACGAGCTCGCCTCCCGGAAGGCGTGAGGAGCGCAACCAGGCGAAGGGAATCCATGCGCTCGCTCGGGTGTCCGACGCCGCATGTCGAGGAACGAAGGGTCCGCGGGTTGCTCACGTCACGCGTTCACCATCGAGCGCGCCGCTCGTTCGCTCGCATGGCGCGGCGACGAGCTGGTCGATTGGGTCGGCGGCGGCTCGTTCTTCACGCTCGATGGAGCGTTCCATCGGGTTCCCCGCGGCTGGGGTTACGACCGTTTCGACGGTTGTGTCACCGACGTATCGGGGCGCTGGGCCGTGGTGCACGAACGAACCGGGACCGCGGGGCTGCTCCTCCACGACGGCAAACGTCTTCGAGAGGTGCATCGGTCGTCGTACCGCGCCGACGCATACCTTTATCCGGCGTGCCTGTTCTTGGGACCCGACGGACGAATGCTCTTGGCGCACTGTCCGGAGGGCTACTCGCGGATCGACATCGACGACGCGGAAACCGGACGACGCCTGACTGCGTGCGACGACCGGCGAGTCGTCGACTTCTTCCATTCACGGCTGACTCCGTCCCCCTCGGGAACGAGGCTTCTGAGCGCGGGATGGGTTTGGCATCCTTGGGACGTGGTGGTGTGGTTCGACGTCCCCGCGGCGCTCGCCGATCCGCGGGTGCTCGACCGGCTCGTGGGCTCGGATGACTCACGTACCGCAGGCGTCGCGGAGGAAACTTCGGCGACTTGGCTCGACAACGACACGCTCCTCGTCGGAAGCTCCGACCACACCGAAGATTCCGACGAGGTCGCCGACCTCGAGCTCGCGCCCCACTTGCGGCCGAACATGCTGGCGCTCCTGGACACGCGCACGAGGCGCTACACGGCCTGCATCGACCTCGGAGAGCCGCCCGGGACCTTGATGGCCGTTGGCCAGGAGCACGTCGTCACGTTCTACCGACGCCCACGCCTCGTGTCGCTTCGTTCCAGACGCGTCGTCCACGAGTGGAACGACCTGCCGACCGACGAGATCGATTCCAGCATCGTCCGTGGACGTCCACACAGGGTCCTTGCGCTCGATCCTGCGCACGCACGCTTCGCGTTGCAGGTCGACGACCGAATCGAGGTCGTGTCGCTCGACGTCGCGCAGTTGCCGCACTGATCGACCTTGCGCGCGTTCTTGGTGCAGCGGGCGAGGCCCCATGCCACATCGTTCGTTCGAGGGGACAAGGCACCGGGGAGCGACATGCGGAGCCGGACGCTGCTCATGCGGTCGTCAATGAACCGGCCAACGGTGCCCTCGTCGGTCATCCTCGTCCCCACAACGAGATGCACGACGCGGAGTTGCTCCTGACCACGGAGGCTCGCCGGGTCGAGCTGGACGCGTGCGTGCTAGCTGAGGGTCGAGATCATCGCGACATGCGAAGAGAACTACCCTGCGAGTTGCACCGAATCGGCCGGGAGGTGTCACGATGAACAGAACCCAACGAAGTCTAGCAGAGCTCGAGGTTGTGATTCGTCGCGCATCAGCGGATGCTTTTCGATCCATTGTCGAATCTCATCCCGGTGAGACGTTCTATTGCTTTGCATTGATTATGCCGAGTAACGCTGGGAGCGTCGAGGTCGCCGCGTGGTCGTACGAAGCACTTGCAGCCTCGGTGCTGGAAAAGTCGAAACGATTCCCCCAGATCACGGCCGACACCCTACGATGGTCGTGGGCAGATTCGCCTTGTCTTGGTCATGCTGCAGAGATGTTTGAACCGGCGAACAAGATTATCGCGGAGAAACTGCAGTGGGCTGCTCCCGCATCGATCATGTATTCGATCGTCAAGGCTCTCAAGCACGCGAGCGATGACGGGGCGTTCGGGGATGTGACGACGAGATCGAAGTTGCTATTGAACGTCGACGTTACTCCGCCGCTTCCCGTGAACACGGAGCACGCTCTCCAGCTCAACGACGACACGCAGATTCTCCGGCAGTGGCTGGCCGAGGCGTCCGAGACGGACTAGTCCATCGTCTCTGAAATTCCTTTCGTATGTCCCGCCAGTCTACGCGCCCACCGCGAGAGTCAACGGGGGATCCCGTCGGCTCGATGAGCCGGCATGCTCACAGCTTGAGGCCGAAATCGCGTCGTATTCGGCGCCGGCTCGGTCGTTCACCGCGCGATCACGCCAGCGCGCTCAGCGCGCGCTGGCGCAGGGTCTCTCGCGACATCGGGCCGACCAGTCGCAGCACGCGGCACGTCGCGTCGCGCAGGATCGACTCGTGGAGCGGTCGCGTGTTCGTGCCTTCCGCGCTGCCGTCGTCGTAGCCACGCGTCCACGCCATGAACTCGCGGTGGTCGTCGGCCATGTCCCCGCCGGGCAACAGACGGTCACCGAAGCGCGCGCGCTCCCTCGCGAGGAGTCGCTCGAGGCGGAGCTCCATCGGTAGGTCGAGGAACACGAGCAGCGTCGGCTCGAGCGCGGGTCTCGGGGTCCACGCGAGCGCGCCGCCCGACAGCGTCCAGCTCGGATGCGGCGCGAGGTCGCGCTCGAGCAACACGCGGCGTTCCTCGGGAGGACGCGGCTCGCGGTACGGCGGGTCGGTGGGGCGGTGGTAGTAGGCGTCGGAGTCGAAGTGCGGGATCGCGAGGTGTGTCGCGAGCGCTTCGGCGAGCGTCGACTTGCCGGTCCCCGACGCGCCGAGGACCACGACGCGCACCGGATTCGTGGGCGACATGGGGGCGAGAGTAGAGCGCATCTCGTGACCTCCCGAGAGTGGAATCGTGGGCGCACACCGCGCGTCGGTCGGCGCCGGGCTGCCGGTACGCCGGGACTCGGGGCGTTCGCGCTACGTGCGCTTCGTGCGTCGGCGCGGGGGCTCGCTGGCTTCCTGCGTCGACGGTGGGCAGCACACGGCGGCCAGCGTGCGCAGCCGCGTCGCGAGCGCGTCGAAGCGCGAGACGAGGAATCCGCCGTCGAGCTCGTAGATCCGGTGACGACCGACGCGCGACGAGCGCACGACTCCGGCGTCCTCGAGGACCTGCAAGTGACGTGAGACCACCGAACGATCCTGCGGGAGATGCTCGGCCACCGACGCGACGTCGCCGCGACCGTGCACGAGCAGGACCTTGAGCACCTCGAGGCGCGCCGGCTCGGTCAGCGCGCGCAAGAGCGGCGTGTCGAGGAGCGAGGCGATCTCGGTGGCGGCGCGTTGGCGCTTGGCGTCGGACACGAGCGGGAGTGTTCGTCGTCGCGAGGGGGGCGTCGAGGGCTGGACAACGTGTGCACGAGGGTGCATGCGTGCACTCGATGACGTGTGCATGTGCGTGCACAGGTCATCGCAGGCCGTCCACTCACGTCCGGAGGACCTCCCTTCGTGGGCGGCGTGCGTGCTCGACGACCCCGACCGCATTCGACGAAGAGGAGCCCGATGATCCCCGACCGACTCGATCCAACGAAGCTCTGGCATCGCGACGATGTGTCCGACCCAACCCGTTGGGAGGTGCCGCTCGACGAGGCCGTGAACGCCGAGCTCCGGGCCCACGCGCGCAGGCTCGAGCCGCGCGCGCTGGCGTCGCTCACGCCGGCCGACGTGTCGGACGCGGTCGGCCCGGCGCTCACGGAGCTCGGCGCGCGCATCCGAAGCGCGCTCCGCGACGGCCACGGCTTCGTGTTGCTCCGCGGCTTCGACACACGCGGTCCGGCCGACGAGATCGAGCGCGCCTACGCGGTCCTCGGGCTCGCGCTCGGCGGACGCTCGGGAGGCCTCGCGCCGCAGAACGTTCGCGGAGAGCGCCTGACCCACGTCCGCGACACCGGCGCGGATCCGAACGCGCTGGAGACCCGCCTCTACACCACGCGCGCCGCGCAGGACTTCCACACCGACGGGGCGGACGTCATCGGCCTGCTCTGCTTGCACCGCGCGCGATCGGGTGGCGAGAGCCTGCTCGCGAGCTCGGTCGCGATCGTCGACGCCATCCGCCGCACGCGGGCGGATCTCTTCCCCGTCCTCTTCGCGCCCTTCCCGTGGCACTACCAGGAGCCCGGGCAGCCGCCGAGAGTGTTCCTGCGCCCGATCTGCACCGTGGTCGGGGGCTCGGCGCGCGGCGCGAAGCTCCACACGTTCTTCATCCCCTGGTACCTGCGCCGCTCGCAGGAGATCCCCGAGGCGCCGCGGCTGTCGCCCGCGCAGGTCGAGGTCATCGCGCTCGTCGAGTCGCTCGCGAACGACCCGCGATTCCACGTCGCGATGCGCTTCGAGCCGGGCGACGTGCAGTGGCTCGCCAACGCCTCGATCCTCCACAAGCGCGAGGCGTACGAGGACGATCCCGATCCCGCGCGCAAGCGGCACCTCCTGCGCCTCTGGGTCAGCGCTCCCGATCTCGACGCGTCCGATCCGACCCTGCGCGACGGAATCCCGGAGGTGGTGCGATGACCCTCCTCGTGCTCGGAATGATCGTGCCGATCGGAGCGATCGACGTCCTCTACTACCACCTCCACCGGTTCCGCTTGTACGAGCGCGAGCAGAGCGTGGCCGAAGAGCTCACGCACCTCGCGCGACACGTCACCTTCGTCGCGCTCGTCGCGCTGCTCGCGGGCGGCGTCCGCGATGCGTGGACCGACGCGGCGATCCTCGCGCTCTTCGCGTTCGATCTCCTCAACTCGAGCGCCGACGTGCTGCTCGAGCCCCGATCCCGGGCGTCCCTCGGCGGCTTGCCGCCCGGCGAGTACTTCCTGCATTTCCTCGGCACGTTCGGCACCGCCGCGGCGACTGCGACCTACGTCTTCGAGCGCAGCGAGCTCCCGATCGCACCCGCGCAGGGATGGGTCGCGCTCCAGAGCACGTCGATGATCGTCGGAGGCGTGGCGCTCTTCGCGCTCGAAGCGGCGCTGTTCGTCCGCGCGTTGCGGTCTCGGGCCCGCGAGCGGGCTCGAAATCGCGGGCGCAGGATCGCGCGCGCCTGATCGCGCGCGCCGCAGACGCGCGGCGAGCGTCGTCCCCGGCGTTCGCTCGCGCCTTCGCGCGCACCTGCTAGATCCACCGGCTACCCATGGGCGAAGCACGCACCATCCACTTCATCTCCCTCGGCTGCGCGAAGAACCGCGTCGACACCGAGGTGATGCTCGGCGTCTCGGACGCGACGGGCTTTCGGCACGTCGAGGATCCGACGGAGGCCGAGGTCATCGTCGTCAACACCTGCGGGTTCATCGGGCCGGCGAAGGAAGAGAGCATCGACACCATCCTCGAGATGGCGCAGCTCAAGGAGTCCGGGAAGCTCGAGCAGCTCGTGGTCGCGGGGTGCCTCTCGCAGCGCTATCCGGGCGAGCTCGCGGAGTCGATGCCCGAGGTCGACGTGTTCCTCGGCTCGAGCGACATGCTCAAGCTCGGGCCGGTGCTCGAGAAGAAGCGCACCGAGCGCATGCAGGTCGGCAACCCCGCCGAGTACACGATGCGCGCGACCGATCCGCGCGTGCTCACGCAGCGCGGGCACAGCGCGTACGTGAAGATCGCCGAAGGCTGCAACCGGAGCTGCTCGTTCTGCACGATCCCGAGCTTCCGCGGGAAGCAGCGCTCGCGCAGCGTGGAGGACATCGTCCGCGAGGCCGAGCAGCTCGTGGATCGCGGCGTGGTCGAGGTCTGCCTCATCAGCCAGGACACCATCGCCTACGGTCGCGATCGCGACGACCGTCCGACGCTCGCGCAGCTCGCGACCGCGCTCGGCGAGGTCGAGGGGCTGCGCTGGGTTCGGCTGCACTACCTCTACCCGGAGTCGCTCACCAAGGAGCTCGTCGACGTGCTCGCGCACCACCCGAAGGTGCTGCCGTACATCGACATGCCGCTCCAGCACGCGGCGACGAACATGCTCAAGCGCATGAAGCGCGGGCACGGCGGCAAGCGGCTCTACGAGCTGGTCGAGAAGCTGCGCAAGAACGTCCCGGATCTCGTGTTCCGCTCGAGCTTCATCGTCGGACATCCGGGGGAGACCGAGGAAGAGTTCCAGGAGCTCCTCGAGTTCGTGAAGTGGGCCGAGCTCGATCATCTCGGAGTGTTTCTCTACTCGCCGGAGGAGAACACGCCGAGCGGCGAGATGGACGGCGCGGTGCCCGAGAAGGTCGCCAAGCGTCGCCACCGCGAGCTGATGCGCGCGCAGCGTCCGATCAGCCGCGCGAAGCTCAAGGCCCGCATCGGCACCGAGATCGACGTGCTGGTCGACGGCACGAGCGACGAGCACGAGTTCCTGCTCGAAGGTCGTTGGTGGGGCCAAGCGCCCGAGGTCGACGGCAAGATCTACCTCGCGAACGGCGACGCCGCGCCGGGCGAAATCCGCAAGGCGCTCGTCACCGCGGCGGCGGACTACGACCTCGTGGCCGATCTGCTCACGCCGGACGGTGAGTGGCTCGCCCCGCCCGGCGCGAAGAAGCCCCGCAAGCGCAAGGTCCAGCTCCGCACCGTGGCGTGAGCGCGCGAGCGCCGAGGGCGGCGCGCGAGTCGTGAGCGTGGTCGTGGACGTGATCGTGAACGGCGACGTGAACGGTCACCGACTGCTTGCACGAACGCGTTGAGCGACTCGCCTACGTTCGCGGTCGGAGAACGCATTCGTCCGGTTCACTCGACGACGTCTGCGAGGACGCGCGAGCGGCTCAGCCCTTCGCGTCTTCGTCGACCGGGCGCTCGCCGCTCGCCGCTTCGTCGCTCTCGGCGTCTTCCGAGTCGCCGTCCGCGCCGCCGTCGATCCCACCACGGAGCAGCGAAGCCATCGCCTCCATCTCGGGGTCGTGACCGAACCGCTGCTCGACCTCGTCGATCAGCGCCTCGTCGCCTTCTTTCGTCTCGGACTCGAACGCGTCGAGCACGTCGCCGAGATCCTTCTGGCCGTGATCGGCCGCGAGGATCGCGCCGAGCGCCTTGCGCGACGAGCGCTTCGCCACCGCGGAGAGCAGTTTGTCCGCGACCTCGTCGAACGCGTCGTCGCCCTCGGCCTTCTCTTCGCCGTCTTCGCCCTCGTCGTCACCGGCGCTCGGAGGCTCGCTCTTTCCGCCGAGAGCCGCAGCGACGCTCGAGAAGAGGCCGCCCTCCCAGCTCGCGCCTTCGACGAGCGCGTCGTAGCCCTCGCCCTCGGGCACCGCGTCGTGCACCGCGATCCCACGCGACTCGACGTGCAGCGCCCAGAGATCGCCGAACGCCATCGCGAGGCCCGTCGCTGCACCTTCGAAGCGCACGAGCAGCGCGTCGCCGATCGCGCGAACCTCGCGGGCGACGCCGTCCGCGCCTTCGAAGCGACCCCAGCCGTCCGCGGTCGGCTCCACCGGATGCCGCTCGGCCAAGGTCTCGTGAGGGATGCGCACCACCGCGATTCGAAGGGTCGTCATGTTCGGGTCCCGAGATATCAGCAAAGCCCGCGCGCGCTCAATGCGGATTCGATGGATTCGCCGCGAAGCTCGCGCTCACTTCTTCGACGGATCGCCGGGCGGCGGCCAGTCGGGGATCGCGCCGCCGAAGACGGGCGCGCGAGGCTGCGGGAACACCGGCTTCCCCGTCGAGAGCCCGCCGTCGCCGGGAGGCGGCGCGTAGGGAGGCGCGCCGGGTGGCGGCGCGTACGGAGGTGCTCCGGGTGGCGCCGCGTACGGAGGTGCGCCGGGCGGAGGCGCGTAGGGCGGTGCGCCAGGCGGCGGTGCGTACGGGGGCGTGCCGGGGGGCGTGCCGGGAGGCGCCGCGTAGCCGGGGGGAGCGTAGGGCGGTGGCGCGTGCGGCGCCGCGGGTGCGCCCGGAGGCGGCGCGTAGGGCGCACCGGCCGGCGGCGCGTGTGGAGGCGTGCCGTAGGGCGAGGGAGCGGCGTAGGCGTCGGAGGGAACGAACGCGCGCTGCGTGCGCTCGAGCACCATGCGCGCGACGCGCTCCGACCACGTCGTCGCGAGCTCGAGCACCCGATCGACGAGCGCGAACGCGTCCACCGCGGCCAGCCGATCGACGCCGCGTCGCATCGAGACCTCGATGCCGCCGTCGCGGATCCCGAACGCCGCGCCGCCCAGATCCGGCAACGAGTTCAGCTCCAAGATCTCGTAGAGAAGGCGCGCGTCCGCGGCCTCGTGCGGTCCGAGGGCGGTGATCCGCGAGCGCGCGACGAGCACGCCGTCATCCCAACGCACGTCGACCTGCGTCTTGCCGCGGCGGAGCTTCATCGAGCCGCCGAGCTCTTCTTCTTCGAGGTTCTCGACCTCCGCGCGACCGGTCGCGACGAGCTGCTCGATGCCGTCACGCGCGGTGCCCGCGGTGCCGTGCTGCTTCTCCTGGGCTTCGGCGAGGAGCGCGGTCGGCACGTGCACGACCTGGCTGCTCACGAGCCGTCGCACCTGCTTCACGTAATCCGCGACGACCTCCGCCGGCACCGCGAAGCCGAGGCCCTGCGCGTTGGCGGCCATCATGCTGACGATGCCGACCAGGTGGCCGCGCGCGTCGAGCAGCGGACCGCCCGAGTTGCCCGGGTTGATCGCGGCGTCCGACTGCACGAAGTACTCGTCGTCGATGAGGCGGTACGGATTGGACACGATGCCGCGCGAGACGCTGAACCGACAGCCGCGCGGATGACCGATCGCCCACACCTCGGTGCCGACCCCGAAGTCGTCCGAGACGTCTTGGGTGAGGTCGAAGTAGTCGGGCGTGTCGATGGCGATCTTCACGATCGCGAGATCGAAGTGGGGGCTCTGATGCACACCCACGCCGGCGACGTTGCGGCCGTCCGCGAGGATCACTCGGAAGGGGCCTGCGTTCGGGGCCACGTGTTTGTTCGTGACGATCCAACCGTCGGCCCCGCACAGGAGACCGGTGCCGAGGCCCTTCGGATCGAGGATGCACGCGATGAGTCGGCTGCGGCGTTGAATGGGATCCACGTGGCCTCGTTGGCAGAGCGCCGAGAGCGGCGTCGAGAAGCAGGTCCGGAGTCGGGG
Organism: uncultured Sandaracinus sp.; assembly: GCA_937982655.1. GTDB lineage: Bacteria > Myxococcota_A > Polyangia > Polyangiales > Houyiibacteriaceae > JACKEH01. The sequence continues at coordinate 5,251 of CALJLK010000194.1, read as the reverse complement.
CACGCACCTCGCGCCCCCCGCGCGGCGAACATCTGACGATCGATCGCGCCGCGCTGGCAAGCGGGGTCTACGACGAACGCGCGCGTTCCTTCCCGACACCATTGACCGGCGACGCTTCGCTGGTGATCCTCGCGCACGATCGTTCGGTCAGGGGGCCTCGTCGAAGTTTCCGCGGAAGGGAATTTCCACGGCGGGCCGGCGTACAGCCAGAACGCTCAACGGAGGAACGATGGGGCTCTTCGACGGATTTCTCGGACAAAAAATTCAGCTCACCCCGCGCTCGGCGCTCGTCGCCGGCCTGCTCTACGTGAGCGGCGCCGACGGTCACCTCGACGAGAACGAGATCGGCGACGTGCTCCGCGTCGTCCCCGATCGCGCGACGCTCGAGACGGCGCTCAAGTACTGCAAGCAGAACAACGTGCAGACGTTCTGTCAGCAGGCGGCCACGATGCTCTCGCCGCAGCAGAAGATGTGTCTGATGCTCAACGCGATCGACCTCGCGATGGGCGACGGCAACCTCGACGGCGCGGAGCAGCAGCTGCTCATGCAGTTCGCGCACTACTTCCAGATCCCGGAGCAGTCGCTGCACCCGCACGTGCAGACCTTCATGATCAAGAACAACCTCAGCGTCTTCGGCGGCTGAGACCCAGCGCGGATCGAGAAGCCCGTCGGAGCCCCGCTCCGGCGGGCTTCGTCGCGTCCGCGTGATCGTGATCGTGGTCGTGAACGGCGACGTGAGCGGGAGACCCGTGCGCGACGTGAGCGTGGACCGACCGAGCCCATCGACGTCGTTGCGCAGAGTCGAACCCTCGACGCCACTCCCCTCCGACCCCACGACTCGCCCGTGACGCCGGACCGCGAGAAGACGTGCGCGACCTGCGGTCGCTCGTTCGCCTGGCGCGCGAAGTGGGCGCGCGATTGGGACGCGGTGCGCCATTGCAGCGAGCGCTGCCGTCGCTCGCGTCCGAGCGAGGTCGACGCACGGATCGAGGCGCTCCTGATCGAGCTCGTGGACGCGCGCGGAGTCGGCAAGACGATCTGCCCGAGCGAGGTCGCGCGCGCGCTCCGTCCGGACGACTGGCGCGAGTGGATGGAGCGCGTTCGGCAGGCGGCGCGGCGTCTGGTCGCGCGCGGCGAGCTCGCGATCTTCCAAGGCGGTCACGTGGTGGATCCGGATCACGCACGCGGCGCGATCCGAATCGGGCGGCCCCCGCACCGACCTCTCGTCGAGCACGCGTTGACCCCGAAGGGTCGGCACGCTAGCCGTTCGGAGTGAGCGACCCGCGCGAGCCGAGGGATCCGAGCGGCGACGACGAGCCGCGCCGCGATGCACGAAGCGACGACGCGGTGCGGAGCGACGACGCCGCGCCGAGCGTCGATGTCGCGACGTGCGCGATCTGCGGGAGCGCCAACGACTGCGGCCTCGCGCGCGGCGACACGACGTGTTGGTGCTTCGAGGTCGTGGTGCCGCCGTCGCTGCTCGCTCGGATCCCGGAGGCCCTGCGAGATCGTGCGTGTGTGTGTCGCGCGTGCGTGGAGCGGGCGTCGCGCGGTCTGCCGATCGTGTGATCAGGGGGGTGCGGTCTCGCGCAGCACCTGCTCACGCAACACCGGCTCGTCGCTCGCGCCGCTGCGCGCGGCCAGCGCCCAGGCCACGATCGCGGCGGCGCTGATCCACGCGGCGAGCCCGATCGCGAGCGCGACGCGGCTACGGCGCCCGCGGCTGCGACGCGTGGGGGGACGCGCGGTGCCGCCGGAGACCTCGGGCGTCTCGGGCGTGAGCAGATGCGTCGAGAGATCGCGCTGACGTGGGCCCACGATCGGCGCCGGAGGTGGCGTGGTCTCGGGCGGCGGCGGGGGCGGACGCTCGGACGGACCGAGCAGGCGATCCCGCGTCGGCTCGGCCTCGGGCACGATGCGCGCCCCCGACTTCTCGGGTGGAGGACGCGAGACCGTACGGTCTTTGCCCGATTGAATCGCCTCGATCTGATCGGTGATGCGTTGGAGCGATGGACCGCCGTGCTCTTCGACGAGCTCGGCGAGCTCGCGTTGGCTCGGTCGTCGCGGCATCGCGGCCCGCAGCGCGGTCGCGAAGTCTTGCGCGGAAGGGCAACGTTGCGAGAGGTCGCGCTCGAGCGCCCACGCGATCACGCGCTCGACCTCCGCGGGCACCTCGGGCCTCAGCTCGCGCACGCCGGGGATCCGGATCTCGCGCACGCGTCGTACCGTCTCGACCGGCTCGCCGGTGTTGAAGAGCGAGCGCCCGGTGAGCGCTTCCCACGCCACCACGCCGAGCGCGAAGACGTCGGAGCGCCGATCGAGGCGCATGCCGGCGGCCTGTTCGGGCGAGAGGTACGCGACCTTGCCCTTGAGCTGCCCCGCGCGCGTCACGGTGCTGCGCGAGACCGCGCGCGCGATGCCGAAGTCGGTCACGCGCAGGCGGCCGTCGATGCCGACCAAGAGATTCTGCGGAGACACGTCGCGGTGCACGACCTCCAGCGCTTGGCCGGTGGGGGTGCGTGCTTCGTGCGCGTCGTGAAGTCCGAGCGCAGCCTGCGCGAGCAGCTCGACCATCGGCTCGATCGGGGTCGCGCCGAGATCGTCGAGCAGGCTCACGCAGAGGTCGAAGAGCGTCACCCCGACCACGAGCTCCATCACGATGTAGAGCGCATGATCGTCGTCCGCGCGGCCGAGCTCGAGCGTCTGCACGACGTGGGGGCTCGTGATGTTCGCGGCGAGGCGCGCCTCGTCGAGGAACATGGTCACGAAGCTCTCGTCGGTGAGGTTCGGGAGCAGGCGCTTGACCGCGACCAGCTTCTCGAAGCCGTGCGGACCTCGCAGCCGCGCCGCGAACACCTCGGCCATGCCGCCGCTCGCGATGTGGAAGAGCGCCTCGTATCGCCCGAAGGTCAGCGCAGCGCCGTGCACCACGGGCGCGAGGTTAGCAGGTTGGCGCCGGCCGGTGGCGCTCCTCGTCGCGGTCGTGAGCCCAGCACGCGAGGCGCACGACCGCGCGCGGCGCACGACCCCGCGAGGCGCACGACCCCGCGAGGCGCACGACCCCGCGAGGCGCACGACCGCGCGCGGCGCACGACCGCGCGAGGCGCACGACCGCGCGAGGCGCACGACCGCGCGAGGCGAAGGACCCGCGAGAGGCACGACTGCGCGAGGTGAATGACCGTGCGCGGTCACGCGAGGCTCAGGACCACGCGCGCGCGAACGCGGGCCGGGCGTGGAAGCGCGCGAGCCAGGCCTTCACGTGGGGGTAGGCCTCGACGGAGAGCCCGCAGTACGTCCCGTAGGTGATCATGCTGCCGACCGCGAGATCGACGAGCGTGAAGTGGTCACCGACGAGCGCGGCGTCGCCAACCGAAGCAGTGCGGCCCGCGAGCCGCGCGTCGAGGATCGCGACGTGACGGTCGAGCTCGGCGAGCGCGTGGGCCGCGGTGGGCGCGTGGTGGAGCGAGGGATCGACCCGCTCGCCGCGCGACCAGTTCAACCGCTGGAGCATCGCTCCCGGCGTGACGTAGGCCCACGTCGTCCACGCGACGGCCTCGAGACGCTTCGGATCGTCGAAGCCGAACCAGAGCCCACGCGAGACGCCGAGGCGATCGCCGAGCCACTGGAGGATCGCGGCCGCTTCGAACATCGGCGTGCCGTCGACGACCAGCGTCGGGACCTTCGCGTTCGGGTTCAGCGCGCGGAACGCGTCCGTGTGCTGCTCGCCCTTGGTGATGTCGACGAGCACGTGCTCGAACGGCACGTCGAGCTCGTGGAGCGCGTGGAGCACCGGCGTCGCGCTGCTCATGGGCGCGCCGTAGAAGACGAGCTTCGGCACGCTCGTGTCGGGCTTGCCGGCCTTGGTCTCGGACTTCGTGTCGTTCGTGCGCGGGGAGGTCGGGGTCTGCATCGGTCTGCTCCGGTCTGTTCCGTGGTTCGTTCCGAGGATTCGGTTCGTTCGGAGGGTTCGGTTCGTTCGGCTCGCTCGACTTCGTGTCGGCGACCCATGCGGAGCACCCTATTCGGCATCGAGGACAGGTTCTGTCCTCGATTCGGATACGCTGTTTCTCGCGATGCTCGACACCTCCGCGCGCCTCCTTCGTCTGCTCGCGTTGCTCCAGGCGCGGCGTTTCTGGCCGGGCCCCGAGCTCGCGGAGCGGCTCGACGTCACGGAGCGCACGATCCGTCGCGACGTCGATCGCCTGCGCAGCCTCGGCTACCCCGTCGAGTCGTCGAGCGGCGTCGCGGGTGGGTACGCGCTCGGCGTGGGCGCGTCGCTGCCACCGCTCTTGCTCGAGGACGACGAGGCGCTCGCGGTCACCCTCGGGCTGCGCACCGCGACGATGGGAAGCGTCGCTGGCATCGAAGAAGCGGCGCTCCGCGCGCTCACGAAGGTCGAGCAGGTGCTTCCGTCGCGGCTTCGTCGGCGTGTGAAGGCGTTGGGCGAAGCGGTGTCACCCCTCTACTTCGGCTCCGCGCGCGTCGACGCCACGCGGCTCAGCGTGATCGCGGGCGCGTCGCGCGACTTCGAGCGCGCGGCGTTTCGATATTCGGACACGAAGGGGCACGTCACGGAGCGCCTCGTGGAGCCGCACGGGCTCGTGCACACGGGCTCGCGTTGGTACCTCGTGGCGTGGGACGAGACGCGCGAGGATTGGCGTACGTTTCGCGTCGATCGCATCGAAGGCGACGTGAAGCTGCGCGGTCCGTTCTCGCCGCGTCCGCTGCCGGAGGGCGACCTCGCGCGCTACGTCGCGCGTTCGTTCACCGAGCACGCGTACACCCACGTCGCGCGCGTGATCTTCCACGCGCCGATCGAACGCTTGCGGTCGCGCATCGCGCCCACGGTGGGGCGCCTGGAGCCCGTCGATGCGAACCGATGCCGCCTCGTCTCGGGCGCGCACACCCTCGAGGTGCTCGCGCTCCACGTCGCGCTGCTCGGAGAAGACTTCGTGATCGAGGAGCCGCCCGAGCTGGTGGAGACGGCGCGCGCGTTGTCGAAGCGGCTGGCACACGCGGCGAAGGGCAGGGGCTCGACGCGTGCGCGGAAGCATGCGGAGCGGGAGCTCGCGGTGACGAAACGCGAGACGAAGCGCGCACAGCCGAAGCGTGTGTCCAAGCGTGCGGAGCAAACGTCGGTGGAGCCGAAACGCACAGAGCCGAAACGCGAGTCGAAGCGCGCCGAGTCGAAGCGCACCGAGTCGAAGCGCACCGAGTCGAAGCGCACCGAGTCGAAGCGCACCGAGTCGAA
>CALJLK010000193.1 GCA_937982655.1 uncultured Sandaracinus sp. | reverse complement strand
TTCATGCCCCGTGGGGGAGGGTCTGGCGACAGACCCTCGGAGAAGCTGACGCGAGCTCAGGCCCGACGCGACGCGAGCAGCGCGCCCGCGACCCCGAGCGCCGCGCCCGTCGCGAGCCCACCACGCGCGACCAGACGGTGCAGCGTCTCGACATCGAGCGGGCTCGCGCCCCATCCCTCGCGCGCGACATCGACAGCGAAGAGCGCGAGCGTCGACCACGCGAACGCGGCGACGAGCCGTCGACGCTCGTCGATCGTGATCCACGACGCGAGGCCGACCGACCACGGCGCGACGAACGCGACCACGAAGCTCGGCAACCATGCCGTCCGCGCCTCTCCCACGAAGGTCGCCCCGAACGAGAGCGCGACGCCACACGTCGCGCCGATCGCGGTGCCCATCCCGAAACCGAAGCAGCGCTTCGTGGTGCCGAGCGTCATCAGCGCGACGAACGCCGCACCGAGCGTGGCGCCGAGGCTCTCGAAGTGCCGATAGACGCGCGCCGTGTCCGCGATCGCGCTCGCGATCGTGCGCGGCGTGCGGGCGAGCACGAGCGCCGTCGCCCCACCTGCGAGCCCCGCGAGGACGACGAGCGCGAGCGCGTAGCCCCGCGCCGCACGACGCGGATCGACCGACCACCCGGACGTCCACGTGACGCTGTCCTCGGGTGGCACCCAACGCCCGAGGGCGGCCGGCCGCACCCGCGTCTCGGAGGCTTCGGACTCCGTCTCCGCCTCCGTCTCGGACGTGTCCGGCCCCGACCTCATCCCTCGTCCGCGAACATCCGCCGCCCCATCGACACGCCCGGCCCGTATTGCTTCGGCCAGCGCACGTCGACTCCGAGCTCCGCCGCCGCGTGCAGCGTGAAGTACGGGTCGGCGAGGTGCGCACGCGCGAGCGCGACGAGGTCCGCGCGCCCCGACACCAAGAGCGTGTCGATGCGATCGTGATCCCAGATGTTGCCGACCGTGATGGTCGGGATGCCGACGTCGGTGCGCACGCGCTCCGCGAAGGGCGACTGAAACGCGCGCCCGTAGACCGGCTGCGCGTCGGTGCTCGTCTGCCCCGCGCTCACGTCGATCAGATCCACGCCGCGCTCCTTCAGCCACGTGGAGAGCGTCACCGCGTCTTCGACGTCGAACCCGCCCGGCACCCAATCGGTCGCGCTGATGCGCACCGCGAGCGGCTTGTCCCAGACCTGCCGTACCGCCTCCACCACCTCGAGCGGGAAACGCGCGCGCCGCGCCAGCGTGCCGCCGTACTCGTCCGTGCGCTGGTTCGAGAGCGGCGTGAGGAAGCTCGAGAGCAGGTAGCCGTGCGCGCAATGCACCTCGAGCAGATCGAAGCCGCAGCGCACCGCGCGCTTCGCGCTCGCCACGAACGCGTCGCGCACCGCGACCATGTCCGCGCGCGTCATCTCGCGCGGCGCCACACACTTCTCCGACCACGCGATCGCCGACGGCCCGATCGTGGTCCACGCGCCCTCGTCGAGCGTCTCGTCGTAGCCATCCCAGGGCTTCTTCGTCGAGCCCTTGCGCCCCGCGTGCGCGAGCTGCAGCGCGATGCGCCCCTTCGCGTGCTCGTGCACGAAACCGACGATGCGCGTCCATGCCGCCTCTTGCGCGTCGTCGTAGAGCCCCGTGCAGCCCGGCGTGATGCGCCCCTCCGGCGACACGTCGGTCATCTCGGTGAACACGAGCCCCGCCCCGCCGATCGCGCGGCTGCCGAGGTGCACGAGGTGCCAATCGCCCGGCACTCCGTCGACCGCGGTGTACTGACACATCGGCGAGACCACGACGCGGTTCGGCAACGTGAGCCCACGCAGCGTGAACGGCGTGAACATCGGCGGCACGACGGCGCTCGTCGCGTCGAGCCCCTGCTCCTTCATGAACCAACGATCGACCGACTCGACGTAGGCCGCGTCGCGCAGCCGCAGGTTCTCGTGCGTCACGCGGTTGCTGCGCGTGAGCAAGCTGAACACGAGCCGCTCCGGCGCCTGCTTCACGTGGCGTCGCGTCTCCTCGAACCAACGCTGGCTCTGCTCGGCCGAGCGCTGCACGCGCGAGATCATCGGCCGCCGCATCTCCTCGTAGCGCGCGAGCGCCCGCGGCACGTCGGGCTCCTGCGTCACCGCGGTCGCGAGATCGATCGCGTCCTCCATCGCCATCTTCGTGCCCGAGCCGACGCTGAAGTGCGCGGTGTGCGCGGCGTCCCCGAGGATCACGACGTTCTCGTGGCTCCAGCGCTCGCAGTGCAGCGTTCGGAAGCGGAGCCAACGCGAGCGGTTCGCGACGAGCGGCGCGCCCGCGAGCTCGTCCGAAAAGAGCCGCTGACAATGCGCGATCGTGGCCGCCTCGTCGTCGTCCGCGAGCCCGCTGCGCGCATAGGTGTCGTCGTCGCACTCGACGATGAAGGTCGAGGTCTTGTCGTCGAACGAGTACGCGTGCACCTGCCACACGCCCGCCGCGTCCTCGCGGAAGCTGAAGGTGAAGGCCTCGAAGGTGCGCGGCGTGCCGAGCCAGACGTAGCGCGCGTGGCCGTACTCGATGCGCGGTCGGAACGTGTCTTCGTACCGTGCGCGGGTGAGGCTGTTGACGCCGTCCGCGGCGACCAAGAGATCGCAGTCCGCGCGCAGCGCCTCGACGTCGCTCACGTCCGCTTCGAAGCGCAGCTCCACCCCGAGCTCGCACGCACGCGCCTGCAGCAGATCGAGCAGCGCCTGCCGGCCGAGCCCGCAGAAGCCGTGACCGCCGCTGCGGATCACGCGGTGCTCCGGCTTCCACGTGTGCACGTCGATCGCGTCCCAATACGCCATGCGCTCGCGGATGGCCGCGTAGCTGGGCGCGTCCGCGTCGCCGAGGTTGCCGAGCGTCTCGTCCGAGAACACGACGCCGAAGCCGAAGGTGTCGTCGGGGCGGTTGCGCTCGAAGACCGTGATGCGCGAATCCGGCTTCGCCTTCGCCAGCAGGATGGAGAAGTAGAGCCCCGCGGGGCCGCCTCCGAGGACGTGGACCTTCACGCGCGCGGCGTAGCGAGGGAGCGCCTCGCGCCGGAAGGACTTTTGTCACCGCGTGAACGTCGGCGGCCGCACGTCGTCGCCGACGACGCGGAGGACACGCGGCTCAGATCCCGATGCCCACGTTCGGATCGAGGCGCCCGCTCGGCGACGCGGGTTCACCCTCGGGATCGCGGAAGACCACCCCGTGGCGCGCGAAGTCACGCTCCAGCTCCGGGAACGCGGCGCGGATCTTCGCCGTGGTCGACGAGTACGCGAGCTCCTCGATCTCGCGGCGGAAGAAGTACTTCATCGGCGATCCCGAGAGCACGCGCATCTCGTCGCCGTGCGGACGGAAGAGGTAGAACGAAACCTCGGGGTACATCTCGCGGATCGCGCGAACCGCCTTGTCGAAGCGGCCATTGATCAGCGCCTTGACCGCCTGCATTCCGGAATAGATTCCGCCGCGCTTGCGCACGTACCCCGGCTCGTCCGCGCGCACCGGCACCAGCGGATCGACGAGCACCACCATCGTGGCGCCCTGCTCCACCGCGACGCGCATGTTGGTGGTGCGCGTGAAGCTGCCGTCGATGTACCAGCGCCCGTCGATCTTCTCCGGCTCGTAGAAGGGCACGAGCGCCGCCGACGCCCGCACCGCTCGATGGATCGGCACGTGGTCGAAACCCGGCGCCCCGAAGAGCACCGCCTCGCTGGTGTCCTGATCGGTCGCGCCGACGAAGAGCGGTCGGCGGAGCTTTCGAAAATCGTCGCTGAGACCGGGGCGATTCAGGTGCTCGCGCAGGTAGCGTCGCAGGCGCGCGCCCGAGAACGCGCCGCTCGGCACCGCGCGCGAGAGCGAGCTGAGCGCGCCGCGCGGACCGACGCCGCCACGCGCCATCTCGGACAGCAGCGCGGGCAGGCGCGTCCCGAGCTCACCCACGTTCGGGAAGAAGAGCTCGGACTTGCCGATCGCTCGCACCCGCGCGCTGCCTCCCGCGAACGCCCGCGCGATCTCGTCGGGACCGAGGCCGTTCGCGAGGAACGCGCCGAGCACCGCGCCCGCGCTGATCCCGCAGAACAAATCGAGATCTTCGACACGCCGGTTGACGAAGAACGCGTCGAGCGCTCGAAGCACGCCGATCTCGTAGAGCAGACCTTCGATACCGCCGCCCGCGAGACAAACCGCGATCTTGCCCGGAGCGACCTCGGCGCAGAGCGCGTCGAGCCGACCGTGCAGTGCGTCCCAACTCGGCGCGCAGAGCACGTCCGCGACGCCGAGCCGCCCGAGCCGGTACGCGGCGTCGGTGCCATGCGCGTCGGGACCGACGAGCGCGAGCACCCGCGCGCGCTGGATCCCCGCCACCACCTCGCCCTCGGGAAAGAGCCGCGCCGCGAGCCGACCCGCGGCCGTCCGATCGAACGACACCGTCTTGGCGTGCTCGCCGTGACCGGGCGGTCGATCGCGCAGCTCCAACAAGAGCACGTCGACCGCGCGACGTTCCAAGAACGCGAGCGCGCGCTCGGGATCGTCGAACGCCCACACCTCGCGGCGCCGGCCGTTCGACTCGTAGCGAAGCGCGCCGTCCGGGGCGCGACGCGGCGTGAACGCACGCGAGAGCCCGAGCGGATCGGGTCCCTCGAGCGGACCGACGTAGAGCACCACGCGCGGGCGCGTCACGAGCATGCCTCCACGGCGACGAGCCTCCGACGGCGAGACCAGGGCGAGACAGAGTCCACGTTCGAACGGTAGCACCGCGCGAGGTGCGGTCGGCGGAGGGCGGTCGACACGGCTCTCTTCGGCTTCGTCCGGCGCGCGAGCGAGGGAGGTGTATTCGGGCGGTATACGGAAGCCGTTGCGAGCCCGCGTGGCGCGGTGGTACCGTCACCGCGTGCCGTCCGTGGGGGGGAGAGAAACGAGGATCGAGTCTTGTCCCTCGACGTGAAGTCGGTGAAGAAAGCGCTCCAAGACGCGGGCGTGGAGGTCTACCGGTCGAAGCCGGACGAGGTCCACGTCGCCGAGCGCATTCGCCTGCACATCATGGACTCCCACGTGCGGGTGGTGCTCGGCGAGCCGATGAAGGTGCGCTTCACGGCGCGATCCCAGCGCTCCGACTTCCCGAACGCTCGACCGGACGAGCTCCTCGAGCGGGTCCGTCACCGCGTGGGTGGCGGGGCGATCGAGCGCGGGTACGTCGAGACTTCGTCGCAGGTCCAAGAGATCAAGGACCCCGTCGACGAGACCAAGACCCTCGATGTCTGGCACGAGGTCGTCTACGAGAAGCCCGCCGGAGACCTCGACGAAGTGATCGACGAGGTCCGCTGGGCGCTCGGGCTCGAGAAGTTCGTGCGCGACTGACGCGCGCCGCAGAGCCGCGAGACGTCGCGGGCTGACGACGCGACCCGTGCCCGTCCGCGCGCATGCATCGCTGCGTGCCTCCATCGTCGCATGCCTCCTTCGCTGCGCGTCGCTGCGTGCCTCCGTCGTCGCGCCGGCATCGTCGCGTGGGTTCTTCGACGAGTGCGTCGGTCGTCGTCGCATGCGCATCGGCGAGTGGGTGCGGCCCCTCGACGTCGGTGCGTATGGTGTTCACGCCACCGAGCGGATGACGACGTGACGCGACGGGTCGGCGTCTCCACGACGTTCCCACCTCGCGGACCCTGCCGCGAAGGACGTTGACAACGCTGCCACCCCGGGTAGCGTCTTCGTTCAGAGGGGATTCGGCGTCGAGCGTCACGCACATGACGTGGCGTCCGTCGTCGAGCACGACTGCAGGAGGGGTATCGATGCAGGCGAGCGATCAGATCGTCGAAGATGGCGTCGTGAAGTGGTTCAACAACGCCAAAGGCTGGGGCTTCATCAGCCGAGGGACTGACGGGTCCGACGTGTTCGTGCACTACAGCCAGATCGCAGGGGACGGCTACCGCACGCTCAAGCAAGGGCAGACCGTCCGCTACCGACTGAAGTCGGGACCGCGCGGACAGTTCGCGGAATCCGTCGAGCTCTGACGAACACACACGAGACGGAACCACCGAACGGCACGACTCACCATCACGAGTCGTGCCGTTCGCACGTGTGCGTCGTTCCTCCGTGCGTGCGTCGCACGCGTCGTTCCCACGCACACGCAGAGGCTCGACCGCTTCCGAATCAGGGCGCGAGGCGCTCGCAGCGCCAGAGGCCGTCGACGCGCTCGTAGAACGCGCGGTCGTGCAGGCGGCTCACGCGATCCTGCCAGAGCTCGATGCGCTCCGGCACCAAGCGGTATCCGCCCCACGTGTCCGGTCGCGGCACGTCGCCCTGGTAGCGCGCCTCCACCTCACGAACCCGCGCCTCGAGGAACGCGCGATCCGGAATCACCGCGCTCTGTGGTGAAGCCCACGCGCCGATGCGACTGCCGCGTGGACGAGACGCGAAGTACGCGTCGGACTCCTCCGCCGAGACCCGCTCGATCGGCCCTTCGAGCCGAACCTGCACGCCCGTCTCCCACCAATGAAACGCGAGCGCCGCGAACGGGTTCTCTTCGAGGTCGCGCCCCTTCCGGCTCGCATAGCTCGTGTAGAAGACCACCCCGCGCGCGTCGATCTCCTTCGCGAGCACGTAGCGGACCGAAGGCCGCCCATCGCGGGTCGCGGTCGCGAGCGCCACCCGGCTCGCGTCGTGCGGACACGCGGCCGAGGCCGCCGCCAAGAGCTCCGCCACCGCCGCGAGCGGATCGACCAGATTCATCATCGCGTCCATGCGGCGGAGCATGGTCCGTCCGTGGCGACGGGGCAGGCGCGAAGACGCACGACCCGGCCCACCGAAATCACGAACGTTTCCGGGACTCGGAGGCCATGCTCCTTCGTCGCGTCGCGCTGCGCAGTCGTGGTACGGTCGCGCCCCTCGATGGATGCCACGGCCGAAGAGCTGATCGCTCGCCTACGGCGGGACCCCGACGATTTCGAGGCGTTCCGACCGCTCGGGGAGCACTACGGCCGCCTCGGCGATCACGCGTCGCTCGCGAACTTGCTCGAGGGTTGGGCCAAACGGAACGCCGACGCCGCGCGGGCTGCTCGTGCGTTCCACGAGGCGGCGCTCCTCGTGATGGAGCTCGGAGATCTTCCGCGCGCGGAGTCGCTCCTCGTCCAGGCGCTCCAGCGCGACCCTGCGTTCGAGGACGCCGACGCCCAGCTCGCGGCGCTCTTCGAGCATCGAGGTGACACCACCGCCCTGCTCCAACACCTCACGCACCGCGCCGCGCACTTCGCGTCGGCCGGCGACGGGGTGCGCCTCGCGGCGGTCGAAGAGCGCATCGGCCAGACCTACCAGCACCGACTCGGCCGCCCCGATCGCGCGCTCGCCCACTATCGAAAAGCCTTCGAGGCCGACCCGACGCTGGTGCCCGCGATCTACGCGGCGCGCGAGATCTACCGCGCCGCCGGCAACCCGAAGGCAGCCGCGACACTCTTCGAGCTGGAGGTCAAAGCCGAGCCGACGCGCGAGCGTCGCGTCGCGTTGTTGCGCGAGCTCGGCCACCTCCGCGCCTCGGAGCTGGCCGACCTTCCCGGCGCGATCGACGCGCTCTCCCGCGCGGAGAACGAAGCGCCGGAGGACCTCGCGGTCCTGCACGAGCTCGCGAGCTTCCTCCTCGAGCGTGCGGGCCAACGCGGAGATGGCCCCGCGGCCGCGCAAGAGCGCGCGAAGGCCGCGGACCTCTTCGTGCGGCTCGCACGCGCCGTCCCACCCGATCACGCGATCGCGTACGCGCAGTCCGCGCTCGACGCCGCACCTGCGCACGAGGACGCGCTGACGCTGCTCGAAGGCCTCGCGGTCGAGCACGCGCGGGAAGACCTGCTGCCGATTCGATGGGTCGGCTACCTGCAATGGTCGCCCCACGGCCCGCTCGCCGATGCGCGACGTCGCAGCCTCGGTCGCGCCTACGTGGACGCGGGTCAGCTCGACGACGCGCTCGTCTGCTTCGAGCCCTTGCTCGCGCACGGTGACGCGGAGGCGGCCGAGGCGCTCGTTCCGATCTACCGCGAGCGAGGCCGCGACGCGGACGCGAGCCGTGCGTTGGCGATCGCGATCGCGGGGCTGCCTCCCGAGTCGCGTGGGCCACGGCTGCGCGAGCTGGTCGAGACGCTCCGCGCGACGGGCGAGCACGACCAGGCGCTCGAGCGCGCCAAGGAGCTGCTCGCGCTCGAGCCCACCGACGTGCAGACGCTGGAGTACGTCGAGGACGAGCTTCGTCGCCGCGAGGATCGCCTCGAGCTGCGCGATCTGCTGCTCGTCGCGACGCGCCTGCCCGGCGCACCGGTCGAGCTCAAGAAGCGACGCCTGCGCGAGGTCGCCGAGCTCGACGAAGAGCACCTCGCCGACGCGGAGGGCGCGATCGAGGCGTACGGTGCGCTGCTGGCGCTCGATCCCGCGGACCGCGACGCGCGCTCGAAGCTCGGCTCGCTGCTCGAGCGGCTCGGACGCTGGGACGCGCTCGTCGCCCACCTCGAGCAAGAGTCGCTCGGGCTCGTCGATCCGGACGCGAAGGCGGCGCTGCTCTTCCGGCTCGCGATCTTGCACCGTGATCGCCGCGACGATCCGGTCTCCGCGCGGATGGCGCTCCGAAACCTCCGCCAGCTCCGCCCCGACGACGGCGAGGCACGCGACGCGCTCTGCGAGCTGCTCTTCGACATGGAGAGCTGGAACGAAGCGCTGCCGCTGCTCGAAGAGCGCATCGAGGTCGCGAGCGGCGACGAACGCCTCGCCCTGCTCGAGCGGCTCGGTGCGATCCAAGAAGAACGGATCGGCGACGACGACGCGGCGTTCGCGGCCTCCGCCCGCCTGCTCGACGAGGAGCCGACTCGCCTCTCCGCGCTCGACCGCATGGAGCGCATCGACCTTCGCACCGGCAACGCGGCGCGCCTGCTCGAGACCCTCGCGTACCGCGTGGAGGTCGTCGCACCGGACGAGCGCGCGGCGATCCTCGTGCGCGTCGCGCAGCTCGCCGATCGCGAGCTCGGCGATCTCGATCGCGCGGCGGACGCGCTCCAGCAAGCGCTCGATCTCGAGCCCGCGAGCGCCGCCGTCCTCGACGCGCTCTGCGACGTCTACGATCGCGGCGGTCGCTACAAGGATCTCGTCGTGCTCCTGCGCGAGCGCGCGCGCCTCGAAGAGAACGGCACCGCCCGCGCGGAGCTCTACCGACGCATCGCGCGCATCCTTGGCGAGCGCGTCGGCAACCTCGACGCCGCGGCCGAGGCCTGGGAGAAGGTCCTCGAGTCGGGCGACGACGAAGAGGCGCTCCGCGCGTTGCTCGCGCGGGCCGAAGAGAACGGCCAGAACGACGCGCGCCTCGATCTCGCGCGCCGACTCGCGGCGAAGGTCGACGGCGAAGAACGCCTCGAGCTCCACTTGCAGCGCGCGCGTTGGCTCGAAGCGGACGAGCGGCTCGACGACGCGGTCGCCGTGCTTCGCCAGGACGTGCTCGCAGAAGCACCGCAGCATCTCCCCGCGCTCTTCGACCTGGCGCGCTGGGAAGAGAAGCGACGCGACGACGCGGGGCTCGCGGACGCGCTCGAGCGGCAGCTCGTCTTGCTCGAGGACGAAGGTCTGCGGCTCCCGGTCGCGGTGCGCTTGGCGGATCTCTACGAGGGTCCGCTCGCCGACGACGCGCGCGCGATCGACGCGCTGCACGCGTGGATCGACTGCGACCTGATGGACGCCGCGCCACGCGAGCGCCTCGTCGCGCGGCTCGAAGCGAACCAGCGTTGGCCCGAGCTCGTGGACGCGCTCGACGGGCTCGCGGGCGTGGAGGTCGACGAAGAGGCGCAAGGCGCGCTCGTGCGTCGCGCGGCCGAGCTCGCAGCGAGCCAGCTCGGCGACGTCGACGGAGCATGGGAGCGCCTCGCCCCGCGGGTGGTCGACGACTCCGAGGCCGAGCGACAGATCCGCGCGCTCGCGGACACGCACGGTCGCCACGAAGCGCTCGCGGAGCTCTTCATCCGCCTCGCGCAGACCGCGTCGGCGCCCGCGACCCAGCGCTCCCGCTGGCTCGACGCGGCGCGGGTGCTCGAAGGTCCGGGCGGCGACGTGGGGAAGGCGCTCGAGGCCGTGCTGCGCGCCTACGCGCTCGACCTCGCGGACGAAGCGCTGCTCGGAGAGGTCGATCGCCTCGCCGCGGCCAGCGGCAACTGGGCGCGCCTCGCGCAGGTCTACGACACGCTCTTGCGCAGCGTGGAGACCCCGCGGGCGAAGAAGAAGTTGCTCGTGCGGCACGCGCGCCTCCTCGACTCGGTCGGCGACGACGCGAGCGGCGCGCTCGATCGCGCTCTTCGCGCATGCGCGCTCGACGCCGAAGACGAAGCGCTGCTCGGCTACGTCGAGGATCTCGCGCCGCGCGCGGGTCGCGCCGAAGAGCTGCTCGTCGTCTACGATCGCCGCCGCAGCGCCGCGAAGACCGACGAAGCCCGCGCCGACGCGTTGTTGCGCGCCGCGCACCTCTGCGACGTCGATCTCCGCGATCGCGATCGCGCGTTCGGTTACGTCGCCCAAGCAGTCGCGCTCTCCGTGCGCACGCCGAGCATCGGTCCGAGCGTCGAACGTGCGGTGTCGGAGCTCGACGACCTCGCGGGCGGGCGAGACGCGCGCGAGCGACTCGTCGCGGTATATCGGCGCCTCGCGGACGACGCCGAGCACGATCCGCGCGCGGCAGCGGCGCTCTTCCTACGCGCGGCGCGCCTGCTCGAAGAGGCGCTCGGCGCTCCCGAAGAAGCGTTCGCGTGCCTCGATCGCGCGAGCCAGGACGCGCCGATCCCCGAGGTGCTCGACGCGCTCGAAGGCGTCGCCTCGCGCCTGCGTCGTTTCGACGCGCTCGACGCACGCCTCGCGTCGCTCGTCGCGGACGCCCTCGACTCGCAGACCGCCGCGGACCTGCTGCGCCGCCGCGGTCGCGTGCTCGAAGAGCGCCTCCACCGGCTCGACGAAGCGGCCGAGGTCTACCGCCAGCTGCTCACCGTGGCGCGCGACGAGGACGCCGCAGACCGCCTCCTGAGCTGCCTCCGCAAGGCGCGTCGCCATCAGGATCTCCTCGTGGCGCTCGACCAAGAGGCGTCGCGCACGCGCAGTTCGGAGCGTCGGCTCGAGCTGCTGCGCGAGATCGCGACCGTCTGGGAGAAGCAGCTCGCGAACAAATGGGAAGCGCAGGACGCGTGGAAGAAGGTCCTCGCGATCGCGCCCGACGATCCGGTCGCGACGGAGGCCATCCACCGCTTGGGCGTGAGCACCCGACGTCTGCATCCCGACGACCTCGCGCCCTCGGCGGAGACGGATCTCGGGGAGCTCGAAGACGTCGTGGAAGACGTCGAGAGCGTCGTCGACGACGTCGCGCCAGTCGGCGATCCGGCGACCGTTCAGGCCTCCGTCGCGCAGTTCGAGGAGGACACGCCGTCCCTCGAAGACGCGCTGCCCCCCTTCGAGTCCGAGCACTTGGCCGAGGTCCCCCTCGCGCTCGCGCCACCGTCGACCATGCAGGCGCCCTCGCTGTCCGACGCGCCCTCCGACTTCGCCGACCTCGTGCACACCGCGTCGGACGACGACGACGAATCGCTCTTCGCCGACGAGGCGCCGTCCTCCGAGCACGTCGCGCTCTTCGACGACGTCTCGCCCTCCGTCGACCGTGCGCTCTTCGCCGCCGATGCTCAGGACGCCGCGAGCAAGCCCGCCGCGCACGACTCCGGCGTGGTCACTTCGCCGCCCGTCACGCGCAACCCCTTCGGACGCCGCGAAGGCACCGCGCCGCTGATGGAGGGCTTCCCCGACGACATCCACACCCACGTCGAAGCGGACGCCTCGCTCGACGACGAGTTCCCGCCTCTCCCCGGCGCCACGGGTGGGACCCTCGACGACGCGCTTCCCTACGCCGCCACCGTCGCAGCCACCCTCGACCCGATGAGCGAGGACGACGTCGAGCCGGTGCCCGTTCGCGACGAAGGGGCGCGCGACGCGACGCGCGAAGGCATCCGCGCCGCGTCGCTGCGCGAAGAGCCCGCCGTCGATCTCGGGACCGGCGAGCTGCTCGCCTTCACGGACGCGAGCAGCGCCGAGCTGCTCGACTCCGGCGAGCTCGACGCCGACGAAGTGCTCGACGATCTCGACGACCTCGAGGACGCAGACCTCCTCGACGACGACGATCTCGTCGAAGAAGCGCCGCGCGCGAAGACGAGCCTCCCGCCTCCGCCGCCGCGTCGGAACGAGTGAGCGCACGTTCGCGCGCTCGCGTCCCACACGGCTCATCCCACGAACGACCGCGGGATCACTTCCGACGCGGCACGAGATCGAACACGCGACGCCCCGCACCGTCGAGGCGCGGGCCCTGCACCGTGAAGGGATCGAGCTTGATCTCTTTTCGCTGACCGCTCGGCAGCTTCACGCGCAGCGCGCCGTCGTCGTCGACACGCTCGATCTTGCAGAGCCCGAACTGCTTGTGGCTCACGTGATCGCCGCGCTCGAGCACCGGCTCCTCGAGGTACTCCGGCTCCACCGCGCGATCACGGCTCGTCGGGATCGGATCGACGCGCGGCAGCGGCACGCTCGACTCCACGCGTGGACGCGTCGGGCGGCCGAGCTTCGAGGGTGCGTGCCGCGCTGGCGCCGCGCGCGCTGCCTCGCTCACCGCGGCCGCCTGGGCCCACGTGAGCTCCGCGTCTTCCACGATCGCTTGCTTCGCCGAAGACGCCGAGGCCGCCGCCGCCGCAGCCCAACCTCCCACCGCACCGACGTCCTCGTCGTCGTCGTCGCGCGCGTCCTCCACGCTCGACTCCTCGAAGAGCCACGCGCTGAAGCTCCCACTCACGATCGTCGCCTCCGCGATGCGCCCTCCCCGCGTGAGCCCGTCGCCCACCAAGGTCGCGTGGATCGTCGCGTCGCGATCGTGGATCGTCGCCGTGATCGAGAGCGCCTCCGCGTTCGGCACCGTGCGCCGTCCGCCCGATGCGTCGACCAGCACCACGTCCTTCAAGCTCGCCGCGCCCTCCACGTGCATCCCCGCCGCGCGCCGCGACGCCACGAGCGTCAGCCACGCCTCCGGAAGCCGATCCCCGCTCCGCATGCGCAGCGCGAGCCGCGCGCTCTCACCTTCGAGCACGTTCATGGCGTCTTCCCATCTCGTTCGCGTCGCGAACGGGTCCGCAACCTGACCCGCGAAGCGACACGAATCAAACGTCCTTGCGCGGCCGCGCGATCCTCGAAAGTCTGCGTGCGTGTACATCGCGCTCACGCTCGCCCTCGTCGTGTGTCTCGTCGCCCTCGCGATCGAGCTGCGCACCAAGACGATCCCCAACGGGCTGACCGTTGGCGCACTCCTCTTGGGCCCCGCGCTCGTCACGGTGCTCCGCGGCGTCGTGGAGGCGCGGCAGCCGAGCGCGTGGACGATCGGCGATGCCTACTTCCAGGCCCTCGGCGGCGCCGTCTTCGCCGTGTGGATCCCCTACCACCTGTGGCGCCGCAACTGGCTGGGGGGCGGTGCGGTGAAGCTCACTGCGGCCGTCGCCGCGATCCCATGTGCCATGGCGATCGGGTTCTGGATGGCCGTCGTGTGGGCGGCCTTCGGCGCATTCGTGTGGTGGGCGCGTTCGCGAAAGACCCCCGGCGCATCGAAGACCGTACCCGGCGCAGCGATCACCCTCGTCGCATTCGCGCTGGCTGCGCTGGTCGAGCTCGCACGCCCCTGATCGCTGCGTTCCCGCTCAACTCGCCTCGGTCGTCGCGGCCGCCGCGTCCTCTTCCGCGAGCCGTCGCTCCTTCGCCTCCACCGCCTCGACGAAGAGCGCGATGTACTCGCCCGCGCTCGTGATCGCGAAGAACACGCTCAAGTAGAGGATCGCGAGGCCGACCTCGGCGAGATCGACCCACACTCGGAAGAAGAAGAAGTCGACCTCGTAGCGGTGGAACACGATCAACAAGAGGATCGCGACCATCTGCAGCGCAGTCTTGTCCTTGCCGCCCTGCCCCGCCGCCATCACCACGCCTTCGCTCATCGCGATCGTGCGCAGCGCCGTGATCGACAGCTCGCGTCCGACCATCACGATCACCGCAACCACCCCGAGCAGCGGTAGGCGCCCGAGGTACGCCATGAACACCAGCGTGGCCATCACGAGCAGCTTGTCGGCCAGAGGATCGAGGAACTTCCCGAGCACGCTGATGAGGCCCATGCGGCGCGCGAGCCATCCGTCGAGGAAGTCCGTGATCGCCGTGACCATGTAGAGGATCGCGGCCCAGAAGTTCGCCTTCGGCGAGCCGTCGGCCATGAGCCAGAGCACGCCGGGGATCATCACGATCCGCAGCATGGTGAGCAGGTTCGGCAGGTTGATCGCGTCTTGCCGGATCGTCGTCCGCCGCTGGGTGGCCGTGGCCATGGAGGCGCTTCTACCGCACTTCGGTCGCTTCGCCGAGCAGGACGATGCCTTCGCCGCGGAAGCCCAGCGCGGGAGCGTGCGCGGCGTAGGGCGCGGTGCCGCGGCGACCGCTCGGGAAGAGGCGCCCCGACCAACCCACGAGCCGCGCCGGATCCACGTGCAGCTCCTCGCCTTCGCGCACCGCCATCGCCAGCGGCTCGCTCCCGAGCGCGAGCACCACCACGCCGTCGCCGTGGAGCTGCACCACCCCCACCGGCGTCCCCGCGAGCGGCAGGTTCGCGTTCTCGAAGCTCACGCGCTCGTCGAACCCGAAGAGCAACGTCTCGCGCACGAAGAGCGCCTCCGCGCCGAGCCGCATCGCCACGAAGCGACGCCCCGTCGCGGGCGCGAGCAACGCCGCGACCGGACCGCGCCACGCCAAGATCGGATCGCGACCGCCGAGCGCTTCGTCGAGCTCTCGCCCGCGCGCGCGTCGGCGCACCACCGTCGTCCGCAGCTCGCCGCGCACCGCGACCAGACCGTCGAGCCGCGCGTGGACCTCCCGCTCGGCGCGCAACACGAGGGATCCGTCGCGCGCGATCGAGAGCGGCACATCCGTCGGCGGCTCCGCGCTCCAACCGTCGAGCTTGCTGCGCAGCATCGGCGGCTCTTCCGGCGCGGGTGCCGGCGCAGGCGCGACCCGCGGCGGCACGAAGTCGCTCCCCGGCTCGTCGAGCTTCCAGGTGCCGGTCGGTTTGCGACGCGCCGCGCGCTCGCCGACCCCGAGCTCGACCGCGAGGTGCGGCCGCTCCGAGTCGAGCCGCTCGAGCGCCTCCTCCGCGACCGTGCGCATGGCTGCGCGATCCTTCGCTTCGAGCGCCGCCTCCGCGACCTCGTGCGTGAGCTCTTCGCCCCCACCCTGTCGCTGCAGCTCCGCTTCCATGCGGCGCGCCATCGCCGCTTGGCCACCCCGCAAGAACGCGTCGCGCGCTTCCACGAAGCGTCCGAGCCGCCAGTGCACCAAACCGAGGTAGCCCCACGCGCGCTCGTGCTCGGGCTGCGTGCGCAGTGCCTCGTGCAAGTGGGTCAGCGACTCCTGCGCCTGACCCGTCTTGAAGAGCGCGAGCGCGAGGTTCACCCGCAGCGTGGCTTCGCGCGGGAACGTGGTGACGAGTCGCCGCCAGATCTCGATCGCGCGCGGATAGACACCCAGCCGGAAGTACACCCCTGCGAGCAGATCCTGCGACTTCGCGTCCTGAGGCTGCAGCGCGAGCGCGCGCTCGAGCTCTTCCTTCGCCTCCACGATCTGGTCGTGGAGCAGCATCGTGCTGCCTCGGTAGAGGTGGTAGAGGAAGTCGTCGCCGCGGTCCTCGCTGGGCGAGGGCGCACGACGCTCCGATCCCTCACCGTTCGCGGACTCCATCGTCAGTTTCCCAAAGGAGCGGCGAGCGTAGGAGAGCGCACGCCGCGGGGTCAACCTCGACCCGTGGCCGCGGAAGCTTCCACGTGCCAGGCTCGGCGCGCCGCGATGTTCGCTTTCCTTCCGGCGCTCCAGACGATGCAGCGCGTGCGCCCCGACGATCCGCTCGCGCGTGGCGTTCTCGACGCGCCCCCGTGGCTGGTGATCCTCGTCGCGAGCGTGATCGTGGTCGGCGTGGTCTTCGCGCTCGTGCACCGTGCGAGGAAGCGATGAGTGAAGCGATGAGGAAGACGTCCGCTGATCCGGCCGCGAGTGCGTCGGGCGAAGGTCCGGAGATCGATCCGCAACCGCCGAAGCGCTCGAACCTCGGTCGGCAGCTCGTGATCGCCACCGTGCTCGGCGTGCTCGTGTTCGCCGCGCTCTCGCTCTACGGCGACGTGCGTGCTCTCGCGGCGAGCCTCGCCCTCGCGACCGCCAATTACGTGATCCGCTTCTTCCGCTGGGAAGCGTACCTCTCGATCCTCGACGTGCGCGGGGTCCCGCGCGCGGAGAGCGCTCGCATCTTCACCGCCGGCTTCGTGATGAGCGTGACCCCCGGCAAGGTCGGCGAGGTGCTCAAGAGCGTGCTGCTCCACGAGGCCCACGGCGTCCCGGTCGCGCGCACCGCCCCCATCGTGGTCGCCGAGCGTCTGACCGATCTCTTCGCGCTCGTGCTCCTCGTCGCCCTCGGCGCGCTCGCGCTTCCGAGCGGGCTTCCGATCGCGATCGGCGGCGCCGCCGTGGTGGGCGCGCTCTGGCTGACCTGCGCGTGGCGTCCGCTCGGCGAGCTCGCGCTCCGCATCGCGGCCAAGCTCCCGGTCCTGCGCAAGCTCTCGCCGAAGCTGCGTGAGGCCTACGACTCGCTCCAAGTGCTCACGCGCCCTCGGGCGTTGCTCGTCGCGACCCTGCTCGCGCTCGCGTCCTGGGGCACCGAGTGCGTGGCGCTCTGGCTCATCGCGCGCGGCTTCGAAGGCGTCGAGATCGGCATGCTCGAGTCGACCTTCGGCTACTCCGCACCGACCATCGTCGGCGCGCTCGCGATGATGCCCGGTGGGCTCGGGGTCACCGAAGCCGGCATGACGGGCGTGCTCGAAGAGGTCGCCGCGATGAGCACCGCCGACGCCACCACCACCACCCTCCTCGTGCGCCTCGCGACGCTGTGGTGGGCGGTGCTGCTCGGCGTCTTCGCGTTGGGTGCGCAACGTCGCGCGCTCGCGTCGCGGAAGGCTTGAGCTCGGCTCCGCTCGCCTGCCCGGCGTCCTCGCTCGGGCCGGTCTTCGGACGCGACGCGCACGTGCGACGCGCGCGCGGCGCAGGAGCCTCGAGGAGGCGCGAGCTCAGCTCCGCTCGGTCGGCTGCTTCTCGAGCAGCGGCTCCCACACCGGCTGCCGCTCGCGTGACTCGTCGCGCCACGCCTCGCGGCGCGCGACGTAGACCGCGAAGGTCCGGGCGAAGATCGCGAGCGCGAGCCCCGCGAGCACGTCCACGAACCAATGCCAGCGCAGGAACATCGTCGCCACGATCATGTTCAGCGCGAAGAACGCCACGATCGGCCACGCCCAGCGGAAGGGCCGCGTGTGACGCCAGCCGAACGCGTGCAGCGCGTAGAGCGTCGGATACGCGGTGTGCAGCGACGGGAAGATGTCCATCTGCGCGCCCGCGCTCTCGACCGTGAGCAGCACCTGCTGCCAGAAGAAGCCGCCGTGGATCGGCTCGGGGAACTCCATCGCCGCGTGCGGGCCGACGCCCGGCACGAGCGTGTAGCCGACGTGCCCGATCGTCGCGACGCAGACCGCGCCCACCATCAGCTCGCGCAAGCGTTGCCCGCGATCGAGGAAGAGCGCCGGCAGCAGCATCGCCGCCATCAAATAGAAGTACGAGTAGTAGAAGAACGCCACCCACTCGACGACGACCGGCGTGTTGAAGCGGTTGAACCAGAGCGCGGGCGTGATGCCGAGCAGCGCTTCGTCCAGCTCGCGCAGCGCTCCATCGACCAGCACGGGCTGCAGCGCCGGGAGCAGGTAGCGAAGCTGGAAGTAGCTCAGCACCACGGGGAAGAAGATGCCGACGCGATAGACCAGCGAGCGCGTCTTGCCCGGCCGCAGCACCTCACCGCGCGCCAGCAAGACGCTCACCACGCTCACGAGCAAGAGGCCGAGCCCGAACCGGAAGGCGATGTCGGCGTCCGCGCTCTGCGGCGCGATCATCACGCGTCCGAGCATGAACACGTGGAAGGCGAGCGCGATCCGATCGTGGATCGAGAGGTTCGCCATCGTCGTCGCCAACACGGTGGCGGGAGAGATGGTGGTGCGGGTGGCGGTGGGAGGTCGATGCATGCGAACGACTCCGAGTTTCGAAAGGGACCGACGGCGTCGGAGCACGGCGGTGGCGCGCGGTCTCCGAGACGGAAGCGACGGCGCGAAGATTCGTCGGCGGCTGACCCCGCCGACTCGAAAGATTCGTCGGCGGCTGACCC
>CALJLK010000192.1 GCA_937982655.1 uncultured Sandaracinus sp. | reverse complement strand
TGCGGGCTGGGTGGTACGGCTCGCGCGCGAGCTCGACGATCCGCGCTGGCTGGCGCCGATGCTCCAGCACCTCGAAGTAGAAGGCGAGGTCGTCGAAGCCGCGCTCCGTCGCGACGACTCGCAGGTGTGGGAGCACGCGATGCGACACGCGGCGCGCGTCCGCGATCCCTTCATGCTTCTCTTGCGCGGCGTGCGTCACGCGAAGGTCGAGGTCCGACGCGCCGCCCTCCGCGCCGCGCTGATCGCGCCCGACCCGCGTCTGTTGCCGGACGTGCTTCCGCTCCGAGACGACCCCGACACCTGGGACGAGCGCTACAACCCGGAGCCGGTCTCCGAGCTCGCGCGCCGGTTCGTGGCCGCCGTCGGCGGATGAGCGTCTCGTCGCCGGGTTCGCGAGCGGCCGTCGCCGCGATGCGCGCATGAACGACGCCGATCGACGAGCCCGACGACGTCGCCCAGTTTCGGGTGCATCCGCTTCGGCTCCATCCGCTTCCGGTCCATCCGCTTTCGGTCCACCCTCCGACCATGATCCCGCTGCTCACGCGCGAGGAGGTCCGCGCGCTCGACGCTCACGCCATCGCGGGTGGCGTCGCCGGTCTCGTGCTGATGGAGAATGCCGGACGCGGCGCAGCCGACGCGCTCCTCGCGCGCCTCGACGCGAACGCGCGCGTGCTCTGCCTCGGCGGCCCCGGACAAAACGGGGGTGACGCGTGGGTCGTCGCACGGCACCTCGCGTGCGCGGGTCGCTCGGTGCGCGCGGTGCTGATCGGCGATCCGTCGAAGGTGCGCGGCGACGCACGCCCGAACCTCGACGCGCTCGCGCACGTCGGCGTGCCGCTCGAGGTGTGCGCGCCCGAGGAGGTCTCGCTCGGCGACGCGACGTGGATCGTGGACGGCCTCGTCGGCACCGGACTCGACCGCCCGATCGAAGGTGCGCTCGCCGAGCTCGTGCGGCGCCTCGACGCACATCCGGCGTCGATCGTCGCGCTCGATCTCCCGAGCGGCGTCGACGCGAGCACCGGCGCGATCCTCGGGGTCGCGCCGCACGCGAGCTTCACCGTGACCTTCGCCGCCCACAAGCGCGGCCTCTGGCAGTACCCCGGCCGCGCACACGTCGGCGAGCTCGTGCTGGCGTCGATCGGTGTCCCCGCGCCGCGCGACGCGCTCGCGATGCTCTTGCAGGACGACGACGTGGCGCAGCTCCTTCCGCGCCGCGCGCCCGACACCCACAAAGGGCGCGCCGGCCACGTGCTGGTGATCGCGGGCGCGCCGGGCAAGACGGGCGCCGCGCTGCTCGCGGGACAGGGCGCGCTCCGTGGTGGCGCAGGCCTCGTGACGATCGGCTCGCGCGCCCCCGACGCGATCGACGCGAAGGTGATCGAGCTGATGAGCGCATCCGTTCGCGACGTCGCGTCGGCGCTCGCTGCGCTCGACCGCAAGGACGCGGTGGTGCTCGGACCGGGCCTCGGCACCGACGAGGACGCGCGCGCGCTCGCGCTCGGTGTCGCGACGCGCGCGTCCGTGCCGACCGCGATCGACGCCGACGCGCTCACCGCGCTCGCGGACGACGTCGCGTGTTTGCGAGGCGCACCTCCACGCGTGCTCACGCCGCATCCCGCGGAGGCCGCGCGGCTGCTGCACGTGACGACCGAGGCCGTGCAGCGCGATCGTTTCGAGAGCGCGCGCTCCCTCGCGGAACGCTGCGGTCAGGTGGTGATCCTCAAGGGCGCGGGCAGCGTGATCGCGAGCCCCGACGGACGCCTACGCGTGATCGCGGCGGGGACCCCTGCGCTCGGCGTGGCGGGCACCGGCGACGTGCTCGCCGGCGCGTTGCTGGCGGAAGGGCACGACGCCTTCGACGCCGCCTGGGCGGCCGCGCACCTCCACGCGCGCGCGGGCGAGCGCGCCGCCGCAGGCCGCGATCGTGGGCTGCTCGCGCGCGAAGTGGCCGACGCGCTCCCGGCCACTCTGGAGTCACTGCGCGCGTGACGAACGGCCCATCGCCACGACGACGAGCTCGCCTCGACTCGCCTCGACCGACCTCTCGACCGATCGACCCACGAAAGAACAGGCCCGACATGTCCCGCGTCCTCACCGAGCTCGTCGAGCTCCTCGCGCTCGAGAAGATCGAAGAGAACCTCTTCCGCGGCCAGAGCCAGGATCTCGGCTGGGGCGCCGTCTTCGGCGGCCAGGTGCTCGGCCAAGCGCTCTCCGCCGCGGTGCAGACCGTTCCCTCCGATCGCCAAGCGCACTCGCTGCACGCGTACTTCCTGCGCCAAGGCGCGGTCGACAAGCCGATCGTCTACGACGTCGACCGCATCCGCGACGGCTCGTCCTTCACGACACGCCGCGTGGTCGCGATCCAGAACGGCCAAGCGATCTTCAACCTCGCGGCCAGCTTCCAGAAGCACGAGGACGGCTTCGAGCACCAAGACACGATGCCGGAGACGCCGCCGCCCGAGGACGTGCCCACCGAGCAAGAGCGCATGAAGGGCTATGCCTCGCGGCTCCCAAAGCTCCTGCGCGAGCGCGCGCTCGCCGAGCGCCCCTTCGAGCTGCGCCCCGTGAGCGAAGGCGAGTACGACCCGTTCTTGCCGGGTGAACAAGCGCCCTACCGCCGCGTGTGGCTCAAGACGATCGCGACGCTCCCCGACGACGACGCGCTCCACCGCTACCTGCTCGCGTACGCGAGCGACTACGCCTTCCTCACGACCTCGTTGCTCCCCCACGGCGTCACGTGGCTGACCCCGGGGATGCAGGTCGCGAGCCTCGACCACGTGATGTGGTTCCACCAACCGTTCCGGGTCGACGAGTGGCTCCTGCACGTCGTCGACAGCCCACGCGCGGCGGGCGCTCGTGGGCTCGTGCGGGGGCGCGTCTTCACCCGCGACGGACGGTTGGTCGCCTCCACCGCGCAAGAAGGGCTGATCCGGCAGCGCCCACAGACCTGAACGCCCGACAGGACGGGCGTCGGGCGGACCACCACGAGTTCGAGCGCGGCGGTTCGATCGGTGTAAGCTGCGGGACCGATGGCGGAATCCAGCCGAGCCTCACGACCCGACGACCCCGAAGGTCTCGTCGGCACCGTCGTCCACGGCAAGTACCGCATCACCGACGTCCTCGGCGCCGGCGGCATGGGCCGCATCTACCGCGCGGAACAGATGCCGCTCGGACGTCCCGTCGCGCTCAAGGTGCTCCACCAGGAGCTCGACGCGAAGAAGGACAAGGGCGACTTCCAGAAGCGCTTCCTCCTCGAGGCCGCGACCTGCGCGAAGCTCACGCACCCGAACATCGTGGTCGTCTACGACTACGGTCGCCTCGACGAGGTCTCGCCCCGCGAGGCGTACTTCATGGCGATGGAGTTCGTGGAGGGCGAGACCCTTCACGAAGCCCTCGCCGCCGAAGGCGTGTTCGCGCCACCGCGTGCAATGCGCATCGCCCGCGAGATCGCGCGAGGCCTGCGCGAAGCCCATCGCCAAGGCGCGGTGCACCGCGACCTCAAACCCTCGAACGTCATGCTCACGCAGGGCGGCGAAGGCGAAGGCGTGAAGGTCCTCGACTTCGGCCTCGTGAAGCTCATCCGCGACGACAGCGAGGTGATGACGCGCGAGGACGTCTTCATCGGATCGCCGCGCTACATGGCGCCCGAGCAGATCCACCGCGCGCCGGTCGACGGCCGCGCGGATCTCTACGCGCTCGGCATCATCCTCTACCAGATGCTCACCGGGCACGTGCCCTTCGAGGGCGAGAACCCCGTGCAGACCTTGATGGGTCACGTGAGCGAGCCGGTCCCGCCGCTCCGGCCGCCGCCGGGCACCGAGCTCCCCCCGGGTCTCGAGGCGGTGGTGATGCGCTGTCTGGAGAAGGATCCAGACCGGCGCTTTCCGAACGCGGACACCCTGATCCACGCGTTGCAAGACGTCGCAGGCGGCGCGCTCGTCTCGAGCGAGAGCTCGTATTCGAGCGGCATCCGGAGCGGCGCGGTGCCCGCCGATCC
Source organism: uncultured Sandaracinus sp. (assembly GCA_937982655.1). Lineage (GTDB taxonomy): Bacteria > Myxococcota_A > Polyangia > Polyangiales > Houyiibacteriaceae > JACKEH01. The sequence continues at coordinate 3,899 of CALJLK010000192.1, read as the reverse complement.
GCCGACCGTGGCGGGGCGCGCACGACCAATGCGTCCCGAGCCGACCCCCACGCCCGCCCCCGCGGTCGCGGTGAGCGACATGGCTCCGAGTGGCCCGAGTGGCCCCAGCAACGGCCTCAAGGTCGGCATCTTCGTGGGCGCGATCGCGATCGGCGGCGCGGCGGCGTTCTTCGCGCTCCGCAAAGACACCGCGAGCGACACGCCCAACGTCGCCACCCCCGGTGTCGCGACGCAGCCGACCGAACCGACCGAGCCCTCGGAGCCCACGATCCCCGAAGCACCGGTCGCGCGCACCTTCACGCTCTTCGTGGAGAGCGAGCCGAGCGGCGCCGCGCTCTTCCGCGGCGACGAGCGTCTCGGCACCACGCCCACGCAGGTGCTCCTCGACGCCACGGTCCTCGCGACGGAGCCCGCGCGCTTCCGCCTCGAGCTCGAGGGCCACGAGGACTACGCGTGGACGCAGGGCCCGGCCGCTTCGGACCTCACGATCCGTGGCGAGCTGCAGCCGCGCCGAAGCGTGAGCACGATGCGCCGCTCGACGATGGCGAGCGAGATGGCGACGAGCCCGGCCGACGTGATGATCAAGACGAGCCGCTGAGCTCGGTTCTTCGGCGTGGAAGCGTCGAGCTCGTCGACCGCCGCTCACGTCGCCGACCACGTCAACGACCGCGTCGTCGACCACGTCGTCGACCACGTCAACGACCACGTCGCCGACCACGTCAACGACCACGACGTCGAGATGCGGGACGACGACGACGTGGCGTGGGCCGGCTCCGAAGTCGCGCCCGAACGTCATCCACGAGCTGATATCCTCGGCCCGTGCGTCTTCGGCTCCTCTCGCTCTTCCTCGCCGCGCTCTCCCTCCCCGCGGCCGCCCAAGGCACTCAGCTCGACCTCGCCTCCGAGGCCGACGTGCAATTCGAGCTCGGCGTCGCAGCCCAACGCGCGGGCGACTGCCGCGCCGCGCTCGGGCACTACCTCGCCTCGCAGCGCCTCGCGCCGAACCCGAATGTCGCCTTCAACGTCGCGGTCTGCTTCGAACAGGTCGACCGCTTCGCGGAGGCCTTCCGCTACTACTCCGACTACCTGGCGACCCCGGATCTCCCGCGCGAGGAGCGACGCCCGGCCGAACAAGCCCTCGCGCGCATCCGCAGCCGCGTCGCGCTCCTCCGCGTCGAGACCGACCCTGCTGGCGCCACGCTCTACCTCGACCGCCGCGAGCTCGGCGCGCGCGGTGTCTCGCCTCGAACGCTCGCGGTCGAGCCGGGCCGACATCGCGTCTTCGCGGAGCTCGACGGTCACGAAGCGGCGCAGAGCGACGAGGTCGCGGTCGCGGTCGGCGAGGAGCAGACCGTCACCGTGCGCCTCGCGCCGATCTTCGGCGACGTGCGTGTGCTCGGTCGACCCGAAGGCGCGACCGTCCACGTCGACGATCCCGAAGCGCCCTCCGCGGGCACCGTCGGATCCGTCGTGCCCGTGCCGCCTGGTCGCCGCGTGCTCTTCGTCTCCGCGCCCGGCCACCAGACACGACGCTACGAGGTCGAGGTCGCGCCGCGCGGCAGCACGCGTGTCGAGGTGGATCTGCCACGCGAGGCCGGCACCCTCGTGGCCGACACCAACGAACGTGGCGCGCTGGTCGAGATCGACGGCGAGGTCGCGGGTTTCACACCGCTCGTCGTCCCCGACGTGCCCGCCGGTCGCCACGTGGTCCGCATCACGCGCGACGGCTTCCGCGCCTTCGAAGAAGAGGTCGACGTGCGACCCCGCGAGAGCACCCGCGTCGAAGCGCGCCTCCGCTCCGAACAAGAAGTCCTCGCCGCATCACGCCAAGCGGAGTCTGCCGACGATGCGCCCGCGAGCGTCTCGCTGATCGCGCAAGAAGAGCTTCGCGCGTTCGGATACCAGACGGTCTGGGACGCGGTCGCCGGTCAGCGCGGCGTCTATCAATCGAACGACCGCACGTACGCGTCGCTCGGCGTGCGTGGGTTCTCGCAGCCGCAGGACTACGGCAACCGCGTGCTGACGCTGACCGACGGCCACACCATGAACGACGACCTGCTCGGCAGCTCGTACGTCGGCTACGACTCGCGCGTCGATCTGATGGACGTCGAGCGCATCGAGCTCGTCCGCGGTCCGGGCTCCGTGCTCTACGGCACCAACGCGTTCTTCGGCGTGATCAACCTCGTGACGCGCGAGCGCGAATCGACGCTCCCGCCGCACGCCTCGATCGCGACCGACGGCGGCACCGCGCGCCTGCGTGTGGGTGGCGGACACCGCTTCTCACGCGACGCGGGCTTCTGGGCCTCCGCGAGCGGCGTGTGGGCGGGCGGCGACGACCTCTATCTCGAAGACGAAGACCGCACCGTCCGCGGCGCGGACGGATTCTGGGCCGCGGGCGGCGCGGCGCGCGCCTGGTTCGGCGACTTCACGCTGCAGACGCAGTGGAACCACCGCGACAAACGGTTCGCGACGGGCGCGTTCGAGACGATCGTCGGAGACCCCCGCGCGGAGGTCCGCGACACCCGCGCGTTCGTCGAGGCGCGCTGGGAGCCGAGCCTCCGCGAACGAGTGGACCTCGTCGCGCGCGCCTACGCGGACGTCTATCAGTTCGACGGCGACTACCCGTACGACGACGTCGACGGAGGCCTGCTGCGCGATCGTTGGCGCGGCACGTGGATCGGTGCGGAGCTGCGCGGCGTCGCGCGCGCGACCGACTGGCTGCGCTTCACGGTCGGCGCGGAAGGTCGCGGCTCGCTGCAAGCGGAGCTGAAGAGCACGCCCGAGCTCGACACGTTCGGCGCGGACAACGACATGCCCGTGCTCGACGAGACGCCGAGCCAGCTCGTGATCGGCGCGTACGCGCTCGCGAACCTGCAGCCCGCGCGCTGGGTCACGGTCGATCTCGGTGCGCGCTTCGACTACGTCGCGATCGACACGCCGAACGTCGATCCGATCACGGGGGCCCGCGACGACGCGCGCACCACCCAACAAGCGCTCAGCCCGCGCGGCGCGCTCATCTTCCACCCGTGGGAGAGCGGCACGCTCAAGCTGCTCGGTGGCGGCTCGTTCCGCGCGCCGAGCCCGTACGAGCTCCGCTACAACGACGGCGGTCTGCAGCAAGTCTCGCCCGAGCCCGGCACGCTCGATCCGGAGCGCATCTGGACGGGCGAGCTGGAGCTCTCGCACCGCATCGACGCGGTCGTGCTGGTCGGCAGCGTCTACTACAACCGGATTACGAACCTGCTCACCGTGGAGAACGTCGACGATGGAGATCCCTCGACCGCGGACCCTTTCGTGTACGTGAACCTCGACGAGGACGCGCAGACGCTCGGCGCGGAAGCGGAGGTGCGTCGCGAGCTGCGTCGCGGCTGGATGGTCGCCGCGAACTACACGTATCAGCGCACGCGCGTCGGAGACCTCTTCGGGGACGAAGCGCAGCGTCTGCCGAACTCGCCGGAGCACCTCGCGAGCGTGCGCGGCATCGCGCCGCTGGTGCCGGAGCTCGCGAACCTCGCGGTGCGCGTGCGTGCGGAGAGCCGGCGTCGTGCGTTGGTGATCGACGACGACGGCGATGCGCGGCTGATCGAGGGCGACGTGCCGCTGTTGATGGACGTGGTGCTGAGCGGCGAGGTTCGCGCGTGGCATCTGTCGTACGCGGTGGGCGTGCGGAACGCGTTCGGTTGGCGCTACGGGTACCCTGCCGGCGAGGAAGTGTCGTTGCCGTTGGTGCCGCAGCCGGGCCGTCAGTTCTTCGTGCAGACGACGCTGACGTACTGAGTCTCTGTCTCTGCCTCTGTCTCTGTCGGTTCTTCGGTATTGCGTTCTCGATCGATTGATTCGATTGGCGTCGTTGGATCGGGGCTTCTTGGACGCGTGTGCGCCGAACCGGACACGGCCCT
>CALJLK010000191.1 GCA_937982655.1 uncultured Sandaracinus sp. | reverse complement strand
GCCCGCGAGTCGATCGCGCGCATCGGCCGCGAGGACGCGGACATGAACTTCCCCGAGGACATCTACATGTCCGGCAGCCACGCCCACGTGGAGTCGACGGGCTCGGGCTTCGTGCTGCACGACGACGCGTCGCGGAACGGCACCTACGTCCGCATCGAGGGCGAGCGCGAGCTCACCCACGGCGACTACCTCTTCCTCGGCAAGCAGCTCCTGCGCGTCGAGATGACGACCTGAGCCCAACCGCACGGCGTCGAGCAACCCGCTCGAACCACGAGGCCCTCGGAGCGATCCGGGGGCTTCGTCGTTCCGTCCGCCGTTCGACGACGACGGGACTCGACGGCGGGTCCACCCCGACGGTCGCCTCCCGAACGACAATCTCACGTCGTTACGAATACTTGGTCGCGCCTTCACGCCGGCGCTCGTCGCGATGACCGGGCTCTTGACTCCCCCGCGAACCGACGCTATTGAATACGAGTCAACAGCAGCTCGCCGCCTCGGTGGGGTGAGCCGCACCAGTCCAAAGGAGGACTCCCATGGTCGCCACGACCACGACGGCCCCCACGGCGAACGCTTCGAGCCAGTCCGCTCCCAGCCGCGCCGTGAAGACGCGGCCCGTCCGACTCCCCTTCGACGCCTCGATCCCGAAGCGTTGGCTCGCGGACAGCGCGACCGCCACGCACCTCTCGAACGGCGTCAACCTGCTCTTCCCCTTCGGCGAGCGCTTCTTCGTGCGCAGTGTCCGCCACTACCTCGAGCAACTCCAAGGCCAGGGCGAGCACGAGCTCGTCGCGCAGATCCGCGGCTTCTTCGGCCAAGAAGGCCGCCACGCCCGCGAGCACGAACGTTTCTTCGAGATCCTTCGCTCGCAGGGTTACGAGCTCGACGACTTCCTCGCGCGTTTCGAGGAGTCCTTCACGCGCCTCGAGCACATGTTCCCGCCCGTGTTCCGGCTCGCCGCGACCGCCGCGGGCGAGCACTTCACCGCATTGATGGCGGCCAACGCGTTCCGAGATCGTGCGTTCTTCGAGCACGCCCACCCGATCATGCGGGATCTGATGCTCTGGCACGCCGCCGAAGAGATCGAGCACAAAGCGGTCGCCTTCGACGTGCTCACCCGCGTCGTCCCGAACCCGGCTGCGCGCTACGCGGTGCGGACGTTCTCGATGGCGGTCGCGAGCGCCTTCCTCGTGTACTGGTGGATCGAGGGCACACGCACCCTCGCCAAGCAGGACGGCATCACCTGGAAGGAGTTCCGCGAGGACGGCGAGCGCGTGCAGGCGCTGCGTCGAAAGCTCGGCATCGGCGAGCGCCACATCGCGCGCGACGTGTTCCTGCGCGGCATCGTCAGCTACCTACGTCCGGGCTTCCACCCCTGGGACGAGGACGACTCGGCGCTCGCCGAGGCGTTCCTGAAGGACTTCGAAGCGCGACGGCTCGCCAAGACGCAAGCCTCGCCCGTTGCCGACGGCGCGGGCGTGTCGAGCGCGAGCGAGGAGGAGGCGTCATGAGCGCCGAGCTGATGATCTTCGCGTGGTCGCTCGCGCTCGCCGCGGCGCTCACGGCCGGCCTGCTGCTCTCGTCGATCGAGTGGGTCGCGCGAGGCGTACGCGCGGCGCGCGACGCACGCGCGAGTGCACGGCGGAGCGCGGAGCGAGCACGACCGGTCCACCACTCCGCGCGTCGTCCGACCCGACCCCTCGGGCGCCTCGTGCGTGGCTGGCTCACGGCGCTGCGCTGACACCACGCCCGGCCGGCTGCGCGTGAGCGCTCTCGCGGGCGCGACCACGCCGCCACGATCACCCCGTTCACGACGGCGTCGGCCGCCGCGTACGACGACGAATGCGGACCGCGAACCCTCGCTCAATGCGAGTAGGGCTCGCCGCGCAAGATCGAGAAGGCCCGGTAGATCTGCTCGGCCAGCAGGATGCGCGCGAGGCGGTGCGGCAGGGTCATCGCGCTGAGGCTGAGCAACACGTCGGCCGCCGCGCTCGTCGCCTTCGGCAGCCCGTAGCTGCCGCCGATCAAGAACACCACGTTCTGCGTGCCGACGTTCTCGTGCTCGCTCACGAAGTCCGCGAGGCGATGGCTGCTCCACGCCTTGCCGTCCACCTCGAGCGCGACGACCACGCTGCGATCGTTCGGGATCGCCTTGGCGAAACGCGCCGCGACCTCGGCCTCGTCGCCGTCCTTGAGCTCGATCTCCTCCACGCGCGCGTAGCGGGAGATGCGCTTGAGGTAGTCGTCGACGAGCTCGCGCGCGCCGCGCTCCTTCACCTTGCCGACCGCGACGATCAGGATGCGCACGACGGCTCCATCAGGTTGCCGAGCGCGAGGCTCGGAAGGACGGCATCGCCCCGAACCGAGGCGCGCGAACGCCGCACGGCGCCCAGCGTCGTCGGCCGCGCCCACGGACGGACGCCCACGACGCGCTCGTCAGTCGCGACGCGCTCGTCAGTCGCGCCGCGGATCGTCGTCCGCGGCCGCGCTCACGAACGTGACGCCCACGACACGCGACGTCGCTCGTCAGTCGCGCCACGGGTCGTCGTCGCGCCCGGAGTCCGGCGCGGACGCCTCGGGGACGTCCACGCGGGCCGCGTCCATCCACAGCGCCTCGAGGTCGTAGTAGCCGCGCGTGTCCTGATGGAAGACGTGGACGATCACGTCGCCGAAATCCATCAGCACCCACTGGCCCTGGGTCAGACCTTCGACGCCGAAGCAGCGCTGCTCGTGCTCGTGCTTGAGGGTCTCTTCGATGCCACGCGCGATCGCGCCGACCTGACGGTCGCTGCGACCCGACGCGATGACGACGAAGTCCGCGTAGTCGACCTTGCCGCGCACGTCGAGGATCTCGACGTCTTGCGCCTTCTTGTCGAGCGCCGCCGACGCGATCCACAGCGCCACTTGCTGTGCCTCGGGGGCACCCTTCTGGCGTGCGGGGCGCGGGGTCTTCACGGCCGCGTGCGGGCTCTTCTTCGGGGACGACGTCTTCACTTGCGGATCTGCCCTTCTCCATGGGCGACCCACCGAAGCGTGCAGAGCTCTTCGAGACCCATCGGTCCGTAGGCGTGCAGCTTGGAGGTCGAGATGCCCATCTCGGCACCGAGGCCGAGCTGATAACCATCGTTGAAACGAGTGGAAGCGTTCACGAGGACGAGGCTCGCGTCGACCTCCCGCACGAAACGGTCCCCCTTGGCGGGGTCACGCGTCACGATCGCTTCGGTGTGGAGCGAGCCGTGCGCGGCGATGTGCGCGAGCGCGTCGTCGAGGTCGTTCACGACGCGGACGTTGAGGACGAGCGCGAGGTGCTCGGTGTCCCAGTCTTCGTTCGTGGCCGGCTTCGCGCGCTCCACGAGCGCACACGTCACGTCGCAGCCGCGCAGCTCCACCTCCGGCAGGGCCTGCGCGAGCTTCGGCAAGAAGCTCTCCGCGAGCGCGCGATCGACGAGCACCGTCTCGGCCGCGTTGCACGCCGAGGGGCGCTGCACCTTCGCGTTGCGCACGATCGCGAGCGCCATCTCCGGGTCCGCGTCGTGCGCGACGTAGACGTGGCAGACGCCCTTGAAGTGCTGGATGACGGGGACCTTCGCGTTCTCCGTCACGAAGCGGATGAGGCCCTCGCCGCCGCGTGGGATCACGACGTCCACGAGCCCGCTCTGCCGGATGAGCGCGAGCGTCGCGCGACGATCCGTGGTGCCGAGCGTCGACACCGCGGCTTCCGGCAACCCCTCCGCGCGCAGCGCCTCGCCAACCACCTTCGCGAGCGCGGCGTTCGTCTCGAAGGCTTCCTTGCCGCCGCGCAGGATCACCGCGTTGCCGCTCTTGAGGCAGAGCGCGGCAGCGTCGATCGTCACGTTCGGTCGCGCTTCGTAGACGATCCCGATCACGCCGAGCGGAGCCCGCACGCGCTTCACGCGCAGCCCGTTGGGCAGCGTGCGGTCGTGCACCACGTCGCCCACCGGATCCGGCAGCTCGACGATCGCACGCACGCCATCCGCGACCGCCGCGAGGCGGTTCTCGTCGAGCCGCAGCCGATCGAGCATCGCGGGCGCGATCCCCGCCGCTTCGGCCGCCGCGAGATCGCGCGCGTTGGCGGCGAGGATCTCGAGCGCCGCCGGCCCGTCGAGCAGCGCCGCCACGCGCAGGAGCACGCCGTC
>CALJLK010000190.1 GCA_937982655.1 uncultured Sandaracinus sp. | reverse complement strand
CCCGGCTCCGTGGCGGCGCCGACGGCGGGGGCGGCACGTACGACGAGGGTTTCGGCGCGGTCGAAATCGGCGCGCTGGGGTTCGCAGGGGCGTGTACCGGCGGGCTCGAAGGAGCCGCTGCGGGGGGTGGAGTCGATGCCGGGCGCGGTACTTCGTCTGCGGGAATGCGTAGGCCAACGGGCTTGGCGGCCGCGGGGGCGAGCAGGAAACGGCGACGCTCGACGGGATCGAGGATCGTCACCGTCCCATCGGCCGCGACCGCGCAGCTCGATCCTCCCGGCACGCCGCCCTGTTCGCCGAGCTCCGCGCGACCTTTGCGCAGTGCCGACATCCAGTTGTCGGACTCGACCGTGAGCTCCGCCCGAACCGCGTCGCCCCCGAGGTCCGAGACCACCATCCGCCAACGCTGCACCGTCACGACCTCGTTCCGCGCGGACGTTAGCCCTGCGTCGTCGAGAGGGTCAAGGCGCGCTTCACTGGCGTCGGGTGGACCACCAGGAACCTTCGGCGTACCTTCGCGCGCTCGGGGAAGCGGGAGTCACGATGTGGATTCTGGTGGTCGGACCTGAGGCCAAGCACGAGCGCGAAGGGAGCGCTGCGGAGGTGCTTCGACAGCTCGGATGCCGTGTCCGTGCGTGTGATCTGTGGGACTCGCTCGACGATCCGACGCTCACGCGTGACCCGCCCGCTGCGATCCTCGTCGAGGCGGAGGACGAGGTCGATGCCGGTCGTGCCGCGCTCCAGCGTCTGCGGGCGGTGAAGACGTTGCTCGAGGTCCCCGCGCTCGTCGCGGTGAGCGTCTCGGGGCTCACGCGCCTCGACGCGAACGACGGGTTCGACGACTTCGTGCTCGTCCCCTACGTGCCCGCCGAGCTCTACCTCCGCGTGCGACGCGCGGAGTGGAAGCGCTCCGACTTCAGCGCGCAGGAGCGCGTGAAGATGGGGGCGCTCTGCATCGACCTCGCGGCCCACGAGGTCACGGTCGACGGTCGTCCCGTCTCGCTCACGCAGCAGGAATTCGCGTTGCTCCGATTCCTCTCGCAGCAGCGCGGTCGCGTGTTCTCGCGGCAACAGTTGCTCGAGCGCGTGTGGGGCGTCGACTACTACGGCTCGAGCCGCACGGTCGACATCCACGTGCGCCGCCTGCGCATGAAGCTCGGCAACGCGGTGAACCACCTCGAGACCGTGCGTGGCGTCGGCTACAAGATGAAGGCGCCGTGAGCGCGCACCCTCGCGACGTGATCGCGCCGCTCGCGGTCTCGCTCGGCGATCCGGCGGGCATCGGTCCTCGCGTCGGTGTCTCCGCGATCGCCTCGCTACGCGCGACCGACGCGTTCGTCGTGGTCGGTGACGCGACGCGGCTCGCGCGCGCGTTCGAGGACCTGGATGTGCCGATCACCGAGCGCGCCGAAGCTCCCGGCGACGTCACGCTCGTGGATGTCGCGCGCTGGTCCGACGCCACGATCGACGCGCACGCGCCGACGCCGGAGGGAGGTCGCGCGCAGCTCGCCGCGCTCGACGCCGCGATCGATCTCGTGCAGCGCGGTGAGGCCCGCGCGCTCGTCACCGGTCCCGTGAGCAAGGCCGCCATCGTCGCGTCGGGCGTCTCGTTCATCGGCCACACCGAGCGTCTCGCGCAGCGGGCGGGGCTCGCCGACGACGACGTCACGATGCTCTTCCTCGGACCGAGGCTCCGCGTCGGGCTCGTGACGACACACCTGTCGGTCCGCGACGCAGCGGCGGCGGTCACCGAAGCGCGCGTTCGCCGCACCATCGAGCACGTGGTCGCGTCGTGCCGCGCGCTCGGTATCGAGCGGCCGCGGGTCGAGGTGACCGGAGTGAACCCCCACGCGGGTGAGGGCGGGCTCTTCGGCGACGAAGAGCGGCACGTGAGCGCGGCGCTCCGGTCCTGCGCGTCGCTCCCCGCGACGTTGCTCGGGCCCATGCCGGCCGAGGCGTCCTTTCGCCGCGCTGCCGCGGGCGCATGCGACGCGGTGGTCGCGATGCTGCACGATCAAGCGACGATTGCCTCGAAGCTCCTCGATTGGGGCGACGCCGTGAACGTGACGTGGGGCCTCCCGTACGTGCGCACGAGCGTGGATCACGGCGTCGCGTACGACGCCGCCGCCGCCGGTCACGCGGACGACGACGGCATGCGCGCCGCGATCGCGATGGCGACGCTGCTCTCCCCGCCTCGACGCTGACGCTTCGAGCTCGTGACCCATCGAAGCGGTGAGCAGCGACCGCACGAGCGACGCGCCGCGATTCGCTTCGAACCTGTCTCGTAGCCACGGCGGGCGAAGCGGGACGGCTCAGATCAAGTCTGTCTCGTGGGCGAACACCAGGGTTCCAAGGGGCGGAGCCCCTTGGCCCGCGGAGCGTCCGAG
>CALJLK010000189.1 GCA_937982655.1 uncultured Sandaracinus sp. | reverse complement strand
CCTACGCGCAATGGAGCGGCGGCTTCGGCCTCGTGTCGTTCGCCGAGGGCCCCGCGCTCCAGGGCGCGATCCTCGGCGGCGCGATCCTCGTGGTCGGTCACGCCTTCGTCCTCGCGCGCCTCTCCTTCGGGGGACGCCGCGCGTGATCGTTGACCCTGCGGGCTCACGCCTGGTAATCCCTCGCGGGATGTTCGCGGCTCTCCGCCTCGCGGTGGTGGTGACGGTGCTCGCGTCGGCGGCGTCCGGCTGCGCGCCGACCGTGTACTCCGTGCACGTCTTGCCGGCGGCGCGGGTGGTCGAAGAGGCCGAGCTCGCCGGAGCGGCCGAGCACGCGCCCTACGAGTACCACTTCGCGCGCGTTCACCTCGAGCAAGCGCGGGTCGCGGCGGCAGAGTCCGCCTATCAAGACGCGATTCGCTACGCGAAGGTGGCGGCCGAGCACGGTCGCCTCGCGCAACGCCGCACGCGCGAGGTCTTGGGCGCCGCGCGCGATCGCGACGAGCGTGACGACGACGAGGAGAACCGGTGACCTCGTTCGCGCGTGTTCTCGTGTCGTTCTCCGCGGTGGCGAGCCTGATGGCGTCCGCCTGTGCGCCCGCGTCACGAATGGAAGGGCGTATCTCGGGTTTGCGCCAGGTGGTCGAGCAGGCGGAGGCCAACGGCGCCCGCGCATGTGCGCCTCGCGAGCTCGCGTTGGCGCAGGCGCACCTCGGCTTCGCGGAGGACCTGCTCGAACGTGGTCATCCGCACCGCGCCGAAGAGCAGTTCGTGCTCGCCGAGCCCAACGCGCGCGCGGCGTTCACGTTGAGCCCCGCCGACCGATGCCTCGTGCGCGGCGAAGCGCCGCCTCCGGAGCCGACGCCCGAGCCGGCTCCGGGTGACCGCGACGGCGACGGGATCCTCGACCCCGACGACGCGTGCCCCGAACGTCCGGAGGACTTCGACGCGTGGGAGGACGAGGACGGCTGCCCCGAAGATCAAGACGTCGACGGTGACGGAATCCCCGACGCGCGCGACCTCTGCGTTCTCGAGCCCGAGGACCTCGACGGCCGCCTCGACACCGACGGCTGCCCGGATCCGGACGACGACCTCGACGGAGTCGCGGACGCCGCCGATCGTTGCCCGACCGATCCCGAAGATCGCGACGGTTACCTCGACGAGGACGGCTGCCCCGATGGCGACGACGATCAGGACGGCGTGGTGGACGCCGACGACGACTGCCCCGACGAGCCGGGGACGGCGGCCGAGCGTGGTTGCCCGCGGGTCTACCAGGCGGTCCAAGTCACCCGCACCCACGTGCGAATCACGCAGCAAGTGCACTTCGCGACCAACCGCGCGGTGATCTTGCCGGACTCGTTCACGCTCCTGAACACGGTGGCGCAGGTGCTCCGCGATTATCCGGAGATCTCGCTCGAGGTGCAGGGTCACACCGACGACCGCGGCAGCGACCGTCACAACATGCGCCTCTCGCAGCAACGCGCGGACGCCGTGAAAGACTATCTGCTCCGGCAGGGCATTGACGGGGCCCGCCTGATGTCGCGCGGCTACGGCGAGACGCAGCCGATGGAGTCGAATCGCACGCCCGAGGGGCGCGCGCAGAACCGTCGCGTCGAGTTCGTGCGCACCGACGAGGCCGCGCGCCGCTACCGCGAAGAGCAGGGCGCCGCCGTTCCCTGAGCGCCGCATCGTGTTCTCGGCCTGTTCCCCGAGGGCTCTGCTTCTCGAGGGCTCTGCCTTGCGGGTGCCCGCGAGCTCACGCGCGCGTAGAGGGAAACGTGAGCCCCTCCCTACGTTTCGTGCAGAAGACGAGAAAAAAAAACGTGAGCCTGCTATGACTCGCGGTCGCGTGATGGTGGACCGCATGATGAAGCGTCTCGGCTTGGTCTTCGCTTTGGCTCTCTCGCTCGCGTTCAGCGGGTCGGCGGAGGCTCAGCTCCGAAGAGTTCTGGACCTCAATCGCCAAGCGATGGAGGCCTACAACAACCTCGAGATCGAGCAGGCGATGCAGACGCTCCAAGAAGCGCTGCAGACCGCGCAACGGTCCAACGTCACGGGGTCGGCGCTCGCGCGCACGTATTTGAACCTCGGTGTCGTCGCGATCGGTGGTTTCGGCGACAACGGCCAGGGCCTGCAGTACTTCACCGAGGCGCTCCGCGCGGACGGAAGCGTGCAGCTCGATCCGCTCACCAGCACACCCGACATTCAATCGGTGTTCACGCTCGCCCAGAACCGAGTGGGTGCGGGCGGCGGAACCGGTGGTGGAACGGGCGGAGGCACCGGTGGCGGCACGGGCGGAGGTACCGGTGGCGGCACGGGTGGAGGTACCGGTGGCGGAACGGGCAGCCCGCCGCCGCCCGGCACCATCCCGCATCGTGCGGCGACCGAGCAGCTCCAGAACACCGCGCTCCCGATCTTCGTGGAGGCGCCCGCGTCGGCCGCGGTCGGCGAGATCTACGTCTACTACAAGGCGCCCGGCATGCGGGACTTCCGCCGCATGGACATGCGCCGGCTGACGGGCGGCTACGGCGTCGAGCTCCCGTGCACGGAGATGATGGCGCCGCGCGTCCAGTACTACATCGTCGCCTTCGATCCGGCGGGCTCGCCGATGGGCTTCGCGGGCAGCGCGGAGGAGCCGTTCAGCGTGTCCATCGTGACCACGCGCACGCTGCCCGCTCCCGCGCTTCCGGGGCAGGCACCGCCCGAGCAGTGCTCCGAGGAGGAGTGTCCGCCGGGCATGGCGGGTTGCTCGGAGGGCCGCGGAAACGCGGGCCTCGGCGACACCTGCCGCACCACGAACGAGTGCCGCGCGGGCCTCGTCTGCGAGGACGAGTTCTGCGTCGCGAGCAGCGGCGGCGACGACGACGACGACGACGACTCCAGTCCGTCGACCGCGCCGCGCTTCTACGTCGACCTCGGCTTCAACATCGGCCTCGGGCTCGTGAAGACGGGCATGCGCGTCGATCGTTCGCCCTCCGACACCTCGCGTGCGGCGGAGCTCGGCTACCTCGAGCCCGGTGATCCGGCCTGCCACTCCGACGTGCCCGATCCGGTCGGCGACGATCCGGGCGAGTACTGCCTCAACCTCGTCAGCGACGGCCTCGCGCTCGCACCGGGCCTCGAGCTCAACCTCGGCTACTGGGTTCACGAGCGTGTCGGCATCGGTGTCTTCGTCCGGCTCGCGCTCAAGGCGGGTGACGGCACGATGAGCCGGCTCCTCTTCGGTGGTCGCCTCCAGGTACGCCTGACCAAGCCGGCCGCGACGGGCTTCGAGGTCCTCGGCTTCGTGGGGGGTGGCGCGGGCCAGTACCAGGTTCAGGCAGCCGACACCGAGCCCTTCGCGATCAGCGGCCTCACGAACGTGAACTTCGGCCTCCAAGCGGCGTATCGCTTCACCGACAACGTCGGGCTCTTCTTCCGCTACGCGGTGCACCTGATGTTCCCGACCAGCCTCTTCGCGATGGACCCGACCCTCGGGCTCCAGCTCGCGTTCTGAGAGCACGACCGTCACGACGATCCAGTAGCGGTCGTGCTCGTGGACGTGGTCGTGGTCGTGGACGTGGTCGGCGACGAGCTCGACGACCGATCTACCGCACGCGTGCCGCTCAAGCCCGCACGAGGCGCGCGCTCAAGAGCTGGTAGAGGATCTTGCAGACGTCGAAGCTGCCGAGCCGCGTGACCTCGACCAGGGTCCGCACGTCGCGGCGGCCGTCGATCGCGTCGAGCACCGCGCGCTCCTCCGCGCTCATGCGCGCGCGCTGCTCTTCGCCGAGCGCACGCCGATCGATCTCTGGCACCAGGTCGAAGCTCGTCACCTGCTCGGCGATCAGGCGCCACTCGTCCACGCGTCGCAGGCCCTCCATCAGGATCGCCGTCACCGGCATCGCGAGCCGGGCCTCGTCCGCCTCCGGCCGCGTCGCGTAGCGGAAGAACGCGAAGCGCCCACGTGGCCAGCGCAGCGCCTCGTACACGAGCTCGTTCGTCTGTCGCGCGAGAGCGCGGTCGAGATCCTCGCGCGCGATGTATCCGAGCTTCACCATGCGCTGCCCGAGCCGCGCGTCCGCGCCCCCGCGCTTCACGAGCCGTTCGAGATCGCTCGGCTCCACCGCGCCCTCCGCGACGAGGTAGCGACCGAGCAGGAACTCCGGCGCGACGCCACGCGCGAGCGCGAGGTCGACGCGCCCATCGCGCAGACAGATCTGCACCGCGCGTGGGCCCGAGCTCTCCGTGTCTTCCGCCTCCACGTGCAGCACGCCGGTGTGCGCGAGGTGCTGGAGCATCTGCAAGACCTCGCCGAGCGCGACGTGCTCGAGCCTTCCACGAAGCGCGACCTCGCCGCCTGCCGCGTGGCGTCCGAGCTCTTCGGAGAGCGTGAGCACCGCGCTCGGCGTCGGCCGACGCGACGCCCACGCGACGTCGTCTCTCAACACCGCAGGCTCGAGCGCACCGAGGAAGCGCCCGAGCTCGTCCCATACGTCGTTCGCGCGGCGCTCACGATCGGCGTCGGTCGCGGCGCGCGCCTCCGCGAACGGATCCTCCGCCGGCTCGCGTTTGGGCTCCAGCGCGTGCGCCACCACCGCCACGAGCGCCTCCGGCGCGAAGGGCTTGCCCAGCACGTCGAGCGCACCGATCGTCGCGCCCATCGCCGCCGCGCGATCGCTCGGGAGCGCGGTCACGAGCACGAGCGGCACGTCCTTCAGGTTCTCCGTCCCGCGCAGAGTCCGCGCGAGGCGCTCGATCTCGATCCCGGCCGCCTCCGCGAGCACGAGCTGAGGTACGAAACGCAGCGCGAGCTCGAGCGCTTCGTCCGTGCTCGCCGCTTCGTTCGCCTCGTGACCCGCGGCCTCGAGGTGTCGGCGCACGAGGCGACGCGTCGATTCGATCGCGTCCACCACGAGCACGCGCGCTCGGCTCACCCGGCACCTCCGAGCAAACCCGTGTGGCGGCGAAGATGCATCGCCGGCTTCGAAGCCCAGAACACCACGAGGTCGCGCGCGACGTCCGAAGCCGCGAGCCACGCCGCGCCGGTCGCGCCCGGCGACTCGCGGTCGATGCGTCGCAGGATCTCGAGGCTCGCCGTGAGGTCGTCCGCGAGCAGGGCGGCCACACGAATCGCGGTGCGGTGCGCGCCCCGAACCCAGCGCGGGAAGTCGACCCGCCCCACGTCGACGTACGCCTGCGCGGCTTCTTCCAGCGGACGCCGCTGACGGCGCGCGAGGTTCTTGTAGAGCCGCTTGCTCTGATCCTCGAGCAGCTCCTCGCTCGTGAGCCCACCGCCGAAGCCCGGCCGCACGTGCCGCGCCGCGCTCGCGAGCAACACCTCGAGCTCGCGTGGCGTGAGCTTCTCGACGAGCCCGAGCCCACGCGCGAGGTGCACGAGCGGACGCGCGATCGCGAACACCTGCTGCGGCAGCGGGAGCTCGCCGAGCGACGCCGGCACGATCAGGAGCGGCGGCGCGCCCATCTCGAGCGCGAAGCCGCGTTGACGATCGTGGTGCACGTAGAGCTCGAACGACTCGAGGCCGAGCGCGGCCGCGATGCGATCCGCGAGGTCGCGCAGCGGGTGTCCGCCGCGGCTCGTCACCCGATCGCGCGCCACGAGCCCGAAGCTCTCGAGGTCCGCGGGGAAGAGCTTCGGCAACGCGCTCTCGATGCTGCGCATCAGCCGCGCCGCCGCTTCTTGCTCCGGGGTCGGGGTGCCGAGGTGCTCGAGCACGTCGACGAACCCCCCCACGCGCGCAGCCGCCGGTCGGGGCGCTTCCTGCGCGAGGAACGCGCGATCCGCGTCGGTCGCGGCGCCGAGCACGACGAGCGGCTCGAGCGCCAACCGCGCTTCGCGGCGACTTCCGCCTTCGAGGAAGGTCCGCGAGAGCTCGCGCCAATGATCCACGCGCGTCGGCTCGTGGGCGGCGAGCGCTTGCAGCGCCTCCACCGCCTCGCCACGCCGCCCCGCGCCGCGCAGCCGAAGCGCGAGCTCGCGTTGCACGTCCGCCGAGCGCGTCGCGGCGTACGCACGCTCCAGCAGCTCGAGGGCGGCCTTCGGTCGCGCGAGCGCGTCGTGCAGGACCCGCGCGAGCTCGAGGAAGGTCGGCGCGGCCGACGCCGCCGGCAAGCTCGCGAGGTGGCGATCGAGCGCGCTCGCATACACCTCCCACTCGCTCGCGCTGCGACACCGCGACTTGAGCTCGAGCGCGGCCTCGCTGCCCGGACCGACGAGCGTCACCGCCTGCGCGAGCGCCTCGATGGCAGCCTTCTCGACGCCACGCGCGTCCTCGAGGCGCGCGAGCCGCAGGTACGCCCCCGCGCGATCGTCGGACGACTTCTGCAGCTCGACGAGTCGACTCGTCGCGGTCCGCGCGGCGTCGAAATGACCCGCAGCTTCTTCGATCTGAGCGAGGCGCTCGAGCGCGCCGACGTGATCGGGGGCCATCGCGAGCACCGCCTGCAGGCTCACCAGCGCGCGCGCGGGATCTCCGAGCGGACCACCCCAGAGATCGGCGAGCTCGAGGTGCGCGGCGACGAGCTGATCGGGAGGAGGGCGCTGCGCGACGAGCCGTCCCAGCGTCTCGGCCGCCGCGTCGTTCGCACCCGCGCGACGCTGGTAGCTCGCCAGGCGCCGAAGCGCGGGTAGGTGTCCCGGCGCGTCGCGCAGCACGCGCGTGACGGCCGCGATGCCGGCGTGGGTGCTCCCGAGCGCGTCCGCCTCGAGCTCCGCGACCTCGAGCCAAAGCGCCGCCACGCGATGCGCGACGGTGCACGAGGTGGCGGCTTGCGAGAGCCGATCCGCGAGGCGTCGCAGCTCGGAGCGTGAGCGCAGCGCGCGCGAGAGCACGTGCGCTGCTTCTTCGGATTCCGGGGCGACCTCCAGCGCGCGCTCGAGATCCTCGACCGCACCTTCGACGTCGCCGAGCCGCTCGAGCCTCACCCGCGCGCTCCGCACGAGCGCGTTCGCGACGTCGGACGGACGCTGCGCGACGTGCGCTTCGCGTCGCGCGGCTTCGGCGAGCAACGTCGGATCGTCGAGTCGCTCCGCCATGCGCGCGAGACCGCGAGTGGCGGCGAGGTTCGACTCGTCCGCTGCGAGCGCCTCGCGGAACGCACCGAGCGCGTCGGTGCGGCCGAGCGCCTCGAGGGCCTCACCGCGGCGCGCGAGGTGCGCCGCGCGCGAGCCCGGATCGTCCGCCGCGGCCGCGAGGCGCTCGTCGATCCACGCGAGCCGCTCCGCGTCCTTCGTCTCGAGCGCGATCGCCTCGAGCGCTTCGAGCGCCGCGCGATGGAGCGGATCGATGCGCAGGATCTCGTCGAGCACCGCGGCGATCTCGGTCGGCGACGCGAGCCGCCGCGCGCTCACCACCTCGGCTTGTCGCTGTAGCGCCGCGATGCGGCTCGCCGGATCCACACACACGCGCGCGTGCGCGGCGAGCACACGCGCGTGGGCTTCCGGCGGACCGAGCCGACGGTAGAGCGCCTCCAGCGCGCGCAGCGCGGCGAGGTTCGTGGGATCGAGCGCGAGCACGGCTTCGAGCCGCAGGGCCGCGCGTTTCGCGTCGTCCACGCCCTCGACGAGCACCGTCGCTTCGCGGAGCCCCGCGTCGACCGCGCCCGGTACGTCCGTACGCGCCTTCGCTTCGACCGCGAGATCCGCAGCGAGCGCGCCCCACGCGCGATCCTTCGTGCGCAGCCGCGCGAGCGCGTCGAGCGCGCGTGGATCGCCAGGCCGCTCCGCGAGCACCGCTTCCCAAGCGCCGAGCGCGCCTCGCACGTCGTTGAGCTGCTCCTCGCGCAGCTCCGCGAGGCGCGTGAGCACGTGAACGTTCGGCTCTCGGCGTCGCTCCGCGTCGAGGAAGGCTTCGAGCGCCTTCCAATCCTTGCGACCCTCGAGCCGTCGACCGAGCTCGCGCCGCGCGGCGCCGTTCTTCGGATCGAGCTCGATCGCCTTGCGCAGATGGGCGAGCCCCACCTCTTCGCGCCCGAGGTGCTCGATGGCGAGCGACGCGAGCTCGAGGAAGATCGCGCTCGCCTCGACGCCCTTCGCGGCGGCCGCGCGCTTCTCGATCACCGCCGAGAGATCCTCCCAACGACCGAGCGCGCGGAGCTCCGAGGTGAGCCCCGCGAGCGCGCGTGGGTTGGTCGGAGCGAGCTCCAGCACACGGCGGTAACGGGCCACCGCGCCCTCGCGATCCTGCGCGCTCGACGCGACCTCGGCGGCGCGAGAGAGCAGCTCCGCCTTCGCTGGCACGTCCTTCGTGAGCGTGGCTTCGCGCTCGAGCGCTTGAATCACCTCGTCGCTCCGCCCCGCGCGCTCCGCGTTGCGTTGCCATCCGCGCAGCGCGCCGAGGTGGCTCGCGTCGAGCTCCAGCACGCGCCGGAACGTCTGCGCCGCCCGCGCGGGATCGTCGATCGACGACTCGAAGATCCCCGCCACGCGCAGCAGCGCCGCGACGCGCGCGACGTCGTCGCCCGCGAGATCCACCGCGCCTTCGTGGAGCGCCGCGAGCTCGTGCCAGCGACCCGTGATCGCGTAGAGCCGATCGAGCGCGCGGAACGAGGGCAGGTGCCCCGGCCGCGCCGCGAGCGCGCGCGAGTGCGTCTCGATCGCGCTCACGACGTCGCCACGACGTTCGAGCAGCTCCGCCACGCGGTGCAGCGCGGTCGCGCGTCGCAGGTCGTCGCGCGTCGCGTCCGCCTCCGCGCGCCGCACGATCACCAGCTCGTCGAGTCGCTCGTGCTCCACCAGCAGCGGCTCCACCGCGCGCAGCGATGCCTCGTGGAGGGGATCGACCTCCAGCGCCGCGGGGTACCAGTGGATCGCGTGCTCGGGGTTGCCGAGGCGGTGTTGTTGCACCGCGCCGAGTCGGTGCAGCGTCGCGACGCGCGTGACGTCGTCGGTCGCGACCTTGGCGGCGGCCTCCAACGTGGTGGCGAGCGCATCCCAACGCGCCGCGTCCTCGTAGAGGCGCGCGAGCGCCCCGAGGACCTCGGCGTCTTCGGGCGCGATCTCCGCCGCCCGCTCGAGGGCCGCGATGCCCTCCGCGCGGTTGCCGAGTCGATCCGCCTGCAGGAGCCCGACGCGCGACCACGCCGCCACGCGGACGCGCGGATCGTCCGCGAGCTCCGCTTCGGACGCGAGCACGCGCGCGAGGTCGCGCCAACGCCGCGCGCCGTGGTGCAGGCGCTTGAGAGCGGCGAGGGCTCCGGGCGCGCGCGGATCGAGGCGCACCGCGGTCTCGAAGAGCTCCGTCGCGCGCTCCGGATCCTGTAGCCGCGCCTCCGCGAGGTGCGCGCGCTCCGCGACGAGCACCGCGCGATGCCGCGGGTCCGACGTGACCACGTTCGCCATCTGCTCGAGCACGCGATCGAGCGCGTCCCAGCTCTTGTCGTCCACGCAGCGATCCGCGAGCGCGCGCAAGACACCCACGTGCGTGCGGTCGAGCTCGAACGCGTTCTCGTACGCGCGTCGAGCGTCGGCTTTCTGATCGAGCGCGTCCTCGAGCAGCCGCCCCTTCGCGAGGAGCAAGCTCGCCTTGCGGGTCGGATCCGCGACCAAGCGCAGCTCGCGATCGAAGAGCGGCAGCGCCGCCTGCCAGCTCTTGCGGGCGATCAACGTGCGCCGGAGCCCACGCAGACTCGGGAGGTGCTCCGGCATCGCGTCGAGCGCGGACTGGTAGTGGGTCGAGGCCTTCTTCGGATCGGAGAGCGCATGCTCGTACTGCCGCGCGATCGCGTACGAGAGCCGACCGCGATGCGCGGGATCGCTCGGCGCGGCACGCAGCTCCGCTTCCCAACGCTCGATCTCCGCCGTCGGCGAGAGCGCATCGGCTTCGCTCCGCACGACGGCTGGCGCTGCCTTCGGAGGGGTCGCCACCACCGGAGGCGGCGGAGGCAGGGTCGCGATCTGGCTCGTCTTCGGCGACGCGGTGGTCCCCGCGCTCGACGCGGCGCGGGGAGCGGCCGCTCGCACCGCGCCGGGGCTCGAAGGCTCCGCGCGTGTGGTGCCCGGGCTCGTGGCGCTCGTTCCGGCGCTCGTGGTGCCGGGGCTCGTCGTGCCGGGGCTCGTCGTGCCGGGGCTCGTCGTCGAAGCGCGTGCGCCTGCGCTCGATGGCGCGCGCGTCTCTCCCGCGCTGCTCGACGCTGCGGCGGGCGGAACCACGGGAGGGACCGCGCGCGCACCGGGGGCCGGCGCAGGAGGCGGCGCGACGGGCGGCCCTGCGGTCGGCGGTGCGGCGACCGGCGGTGCGGCGACCGGCGGGGAGGGCGGCGGAATCGACGGCGCCCGCGCGGGCAACGGCGGCGGAGGCTGGCTCGCCGAGGTGCGCATGGACGGAACTGGGCCACGAGGTTTCGACGCCGGAGGCGCTGGGGGAAGGGCTGGAGCGGCAGCCTCACCGGCGGGCAGCGGCGGCGGCACGCTCGGCTTCCCACGTCGAGCTTCGTCCTCGAGCTCGTCGAGAAGCACTTCCATCGTCGACTCGCGGCGCTCGTCCTCGGCCATGGCGTACGATCATGCCCGCTCGCCGCCTCGCACCCAAGCGTGATCGTCAGCCGCGTGCTGGCATCGCACGACACGAAGTCGGTTCGCGCGACGGGCGCTCGAACGAACGAGCCAAATCGAACGGCTCGAATCGCACGACTCGAATCGCGCGACTCGAATGCGACTCGATTCGGAGGAAGCCGGTCAGGCCGCGGCGACGTCGTGCAGCTCGTCGCGCAGCTTCTGCTTCGCGCGCGCTTCGAGCTGCCGCGCGCGCTCTCGGCTCACGCCGAGCTTCCGACCGAGGGCGGCGAGCGTCATCTCGTCCTCGTCGTCCTGCAGCAGACGGTGCTCCACGATGAAGCGCTCGCGCTCGTCGAGCGCACCGAGCGCGTCGTGCAGGCGTGACGCGAGGACTTCTTGGCGGTGCGATCGGTCGACCGCCTCGTCCTGCAGCACCCCCGCGTCCTCGAGCGTGTCCACGAGCGCGATGCCCGAGTCGTCGAACACCTTCGCGTCGAGCGACACGTCCTTGCCCTCGAGCCGACGGAGCATCTGGTCCATCTTCTCCGGCGAGACTCCGAAGCGCTCCGCCATCATCTCGATGCGCCGCTGCGGATCCTGCTCGAGGTTCGCCACTCGGGCGCGCTCCCGACGAAGTCGGAAGAACAGCTTCGAGCGGAGCGGACCGCTGCCGGCGCCCACGAGGCTCGTCGAGCGCACGACGGCTTCGAGCACGAACGCGCGAATCCAGTAGCCCGCGTAGGTCACGAAGCGCGTGCCGCGGTCGGGGTCGAACTTCTGGACGGCCGTGACCAGCCCCACGCTGCCTTCGGCGATCAAGTCCGCCAGGCGGATCCCGTAGCGCCGGTACTGGAGCGCGACCGCGACCGCGTAGCGGAGGTTCGCCTCGACCAACCGGTCGGCCGCGCGTTGGTCCCCCGCGCGCGCCAGCACCGCGAGGTCGTGCTCGTCCTCTCGGCTCAACGTCGGAATCGATCGGACCTTCTCGATGTACCGGTCGAGCTCCGGATCCTTCTGGTACGACATGGACGCCTCGTCGGTGAAGAGTGACGTTACGTAACGTGAAACTTGGCGGTGGGTCAATCCGCGCGAGGGAACGAACCGTTCGGTTCGAGAAACGATTCCGTCGCCCGCGTCGTGCCCGCTGAGGTTCCGACGACCGACCTGACGTAGCGTTACACGCGTTGAAGAAGTTTGTCTAGATGTGTCACGGCATATCTAGACAATGGCTCGATGGTGCGTCGCCCGCGGCTGGACGCCGAAACTCGAGCGTCGGGGTGCCGCCGTCCGCGCACGACCGGGGCCGAAGGGCACGGATGCCCTCGGGGCGTCCGCGTGGTAACGGGCCTCCATGCACCTCGTGGTGGGCCTCGGAAACCCCGGCCCGAAGTACGCCGGCAACCGGCACAACGTGGGCTTCCACGTGCTCGAGCGGCTCGCCGACGGCGCGAGCTTCGTGGACAAACACCGCGGCCGGCTCGCGAAGGTCGAGCTCGCGGGGCGACCGGTTCAGCTCCTCGCGCCCCAGACCTTCATGAACCTCTCCGGCGAGTCGGTGCAGAAGGCGATGGCGTTCTTCTCCATCGCGCTCGACCAGGTGATCGTGGTGCACGACGAGCTCGATCTCCCGTTCGAGGAGGTCCGCATCAAGGCAGGCGGTGGCCTCGCCGGTCACAACGGGCTCCGCTCGATCGCCCAGCATTGCGGGGGCCCCGACTTCTTGCGCATCCGCGTCGGCATCGGCCGTCCGCCCGTCGGACCGGTCGATCGTTGGGTGCTCTCGGACTTCGGTGCCGACGAACGCGCGCGCCTCCCGGACGTGATCGATCGAGCGGCCACGATGGTGCGCGCGGTGGTCGAGCACGGCGCGGCCAAGGCCATGAACGACTTGCACGCGCGCTGACCCGCGGCTAAAGAGCGCGTCCCGCGGACGAACCCGTCCGTCCGGTCGACGTGCTCAGCCCCGTGGCGTTCGCTTCGAGACTGACCGTCGACCTCCTCGTTCCGGCCTTCGGGCCGGGGCAAACCCAGGAGGATTCATGGCAGAACAGACCCTCTCGCACGCCGCGAAGAAGTGGGCGCGCGAGTACGAGACCATCTACATCCTTCGTCCGAACGTCGACTCCGACGAAGCGGCGAAGGTGGCGGACCGTGTCCAAGACGTGATGACGCGCCTCGGCGCGAAGATCACGAAGGTGGACACCTGGGGCAAGCGCAAGCTCGCGTACCCCATCAAGCGCTTCGGGCGCGGCGTGTTCGTCTACGTGCGCTACGTCGGCATGAACGACGTGGTCGCCGAGCTCGAGCGCAACCTGCGCATCCTCGAGCCCGTCATTCGTTTCCAGACGATCGTGAACCGTGACTTCGTCGAGCTCGGCGACGTCGCGTCGGACGCGGAAGAGACGAAGTTCGAGCGCATCGAGGTCGCGGCCGACGAGGACGACATCGAGCCGACGACGGCCGAGCGTCTCGGCATGCTCGAGCGCGCGCCGCGGATGCGCGTCGAGGCGCCCGAGGACGATCTGGACGGCGAGGACGACATGGACGCGGGCGATCTCGCCGGCGAGGAGAGCGACAATGGCTGACCGTTACGACCGTTTCGACGACGACGACGACGACGATCGCGGGGGCCGGGATCGCAACGGAGTGGACTCCGATCCGCTCGGGTTGCGTCGCCGCCGCGGCAGCAAGAAGAAGGCGCCGACCTTCACGCAAGAAGAAGGCTTCGCCTTCGACTACAAGGATCCGCAGCAGCTCCGTTACTTCCTGACGGACCGCGGCAAGATCGTTCCGCGTCGCATCAGCGGCCTGAACGCCAAGCAGCAGCGCGAAGTCACGCTCGCCGTGAAGCGCGCGCGCAACGTCGCCCTCCTCCCCTACACCTCGACGAAGTGAACGCGTCATGGCGAAGCGAAACGTCCAGGTCGTCCTGAAGTCCGACATCGACACCCTCGGTCAATCCGGGAAGGTCGTGAAGGTCCGCCCGGGCTTTGCCCGGAACTACCTCATCCCGCGCGGTCTCGCGGTCATCGCGTCGCGCGTGAACGTGAAGCAGATCGAGCACGAGAAGAAGCTCGCCCTGCAGCGCCTCGAGCGCCTCAAGCAAGAGGCTCTGGAGCGCGCGAAGGTCTACGAGGGCATCGTGCTCCACGTGGCCAAGCAGGTCGCCGACCCGTCGACCGGCAAGCTCTTCGGCTCGATCTCCGTCTCGGACATCACCGACGCGCTCGAGGTCCGTGGCATCACGGGCGTCGACAAGCGCAACGTCGTGCTGCCCGACGAGGGCATCAAGATGACGGGCAGCTACGAGGTCCGCATCAAGGTCGGCGCCGGCGTCGACGTCCCCGTGAAGCTCGAGGTCAAGACGGCTTCCTGAGCCGCGACCGAACGGAACGAAAGAAGGCGCGAGCGATCGCGCCTTCTTTCGTTCCGTCGATCCGTGCGTGGGTTGCCGTGCGTGTTGCCGCGTGTGTGAGCGCGTGGGCTCGCGCATTCGCCTGACGACGTGCCGTCCGCCCTTGATCGCGGAGCCGCCAGCAGGCACAGATCCCGACCCGGATCGTCGCAGCGATCCCCGACACTCGAGAGGTGTCCGAGCGCATGGCCCGAGGCGGAAGAAGAGACGAGCACAAGCCCCCGCCGAACCTGGCGTCGTTCGGTGGCCGCGTGCCGCCCAACAGCTTGGAGGCGGAGCGCGCGGTGCTCGGCGGCATCTTGCTCGAGAACGACGCGATGAACGTCGTGCTCGAGCTGCTCTCGCGCGACGACTTCTACAGCGAAGCCAACGGCGTGATCTACGAGGCGATGAAGGAGCTCTTCGGCAAGAGCCAGCCCGTCGACCACGTCACGCTGCGCGAGTCGTTGCTGCACGGGCAGAAGCTGCAGGCGGTGGGTGGCGACGAGTACCTGCTCTCGCTCACCGACACCATCCCGACCGTCGCGAACATCAAGGCGCACGCGGAGATCGTGCGCGAGAAGAGCGTGGTGCGGCGGCTCATCGCGGCCTGCCACGAGGTCGCGGCCACCGGCTACGGCGACTACGGCGACATCGAGGCCTTCCTCGATCAAGCCGAGTCGAGCGTGTTCAGCGTCGCCAAGCAGCGCGCGAAGAGCCCGTACGAGCACGTCAAAGACGTGGTCATGCGGACCTTCGAAGAGATCTACGCGATGGGTCAGCGTGGCGACCACATCACGGGATGTCCGACTGGCTTCGACAAGCTCGACAAGATGACCGCGGGCATGCACCCCGGCGATCTCATCATCGTCGCGGGTCGCCCCGGCATGGGAAAGACCAGCTTCGCGCTGAACGTCGGCATCAACGCCGCCGTGGCCCGCAAGCGCGCGACGGCGGTCTTCTCGCTCGAGATGCCGAAAGAGCAGCTCGTCAAGCGCATGCTCTGCAGCGAGGCGCGCGTGGACGGCACGCGCATGCGCACCGGTCAGCTCACGCGCGACGACTGGCCGAAGCTCGCCGCGTCGGCCGGCATGCTCAGCGAGCTGCCGGTGTGGATCGACGACACGCCCGCGATCAGCGTGCTCGAGCTGCGCGCGAAGGCGCGGCGTCTGCAGAGCGAGGCTGGCCTCGGCGTCATCATCGTCGACTACCTCCAGCTCATGCGCTCGGGCTCCCGCAACGACAGCCGCGAGCAGGAGATCAGCGAGATCAGCCGAAACCTGAAGGCGCTCGCGAAAGAGCTGTCGATCCCGATCATCGCGCTCTCGCAGCTCAACCGCGGCGTCGAGAGCCGCACCGACAAGCGCCCGCAGCTCTCGGACTTGCGTGAGTCGGGCGCCATCGAGCAGGACGCGGACACCATCTGGTTCGTCTACCGCGACGAGGTCTACAACAAGGAGTCCGAGGATCGCGGCGTGGCCGAGATCATCGTCGGCAAGCAGCGCGCGGGCCCGACGGGCACCGTGCGCGTGCGCTTCTTCAACGACTACACGCGTTTCGACAACCTCGTGGAGGACGACTACTACGGGGGAGGCGCGGCGGAGTTCGCGGACGGCTGAGCGACCGCGCGCGAACGTGATCGTGAACGTGAACGTGAGCGCGAACGAGAGCGCGAACGGCGACCGCACGTGACTGGCGACGTGACTGGCGACGTGCCGACGTGACCGGCGACGAGACCCGACGTGCCCGATGACGCGCGACGTGACCGGCGGACGACCGGTGCACGTGGTCACCCGAACACGTACCCCACGTCCTGCGACGTTCTCGCTTTCGAGCTGCGACACGTTTCGATATCCTCCGCGAGCTTTTTCGGTGTGCTCCGGGGAGGAGTGGGGTGCTCATGAAGGTTCGTGTCTTGCTGGCGCTCGTCGCCGGCGTCTTCTCGTTCGCGCTCGCGCCGACTCCGGCGCACGCGGGTGGCCTCGAGTTCGCGGCTCCCGGAACGGCGGCGCTCGGTCGTGGTGGCGCGGCCTACGCGCGCCCGGGCGATCCGATGGCGCTCTGGTTCAACCCCGCGAACCTCGCGGACCTGCAGGGCATCCAGCTCTCGCTGCAGACGCACCTCGTGCTCTACGAGGCGTGTCACGCCCGCGAAGGCACCTACGGGGCTTACTCGGGCGCGGCCGCGAACGATCCCGAGTGGGAGAGCGGGCGCCTCGGCTTCGCGGGCTCGCCGGGCGAAGGAACCGTCGACGGCACCTTTGCGGGCGGCGAGCTCTTCTCGGTCGACGGCGACAATCCGCTCCCGCGCGTCTGCAACTCCGCTCCGCCCGGGATCGTGCCCGAGCTCGTGCTCTCGTGGCGTCTGCACCGCCGCGTCGGCATCGGCATCGGCTTCGTGGCCCCCGCCGCGCCGTCCCACGTGGTCTACGGCAGCACCACGCGCATCGGCGATCGGCGCTACGTCGGCACCGCGAACGGCCTGCCCGCGCCCACCCGCTACAACCTCATCGAGCAGCAGCTCCTCGCGGGTTGGCCGACGATCGGCGTCGGCGTGAACATCCACAAACGCTTCCGCGTAGGCGGCGCGTTCGGCTGGGGCTTCGCGCTCGCGGAGTTCGACTCGATCGTGCGCGCGACGCGCGGTGAGAACTTCTCCGGCGACGTGCGCGCGCAGCTCTCGATGAAGGACACCTTCGTGCCGCGCATCACGGTGTCGGCGCACGCCGTCCCGCACGACAACCTCGACGTGTCGTTCACGTTCTCGTGGACGGACGACGTGAAGGCCTCGGGCGACGTGACGCTGACCTCGGGCTACTACCGCACCGAGCAGCTCGAACGCCTCCAGATCCGGAGCGGATCACTCACCGTGCCGCAGCCCTGGCAGATGGCGCTCGGCATCCGTTACGCGGACCGCATCGTGCCGCGCGCGGACGATCCGGATCAGGTCGCGCAGCTCAGCCGCCGCGTCGAAGATCCGATGGCGAACGAGCGCTTCGACGTCGAGCTCGCGGTCGTCTACGAGCGCAACTCGCGGGTCGACGAGTACAACGTGGCGATGGGCAACTGCGCCCCTGGGACGTACACGTCGACCGATCTCGGCGGCGGCGTGACGACCGACAACTGCGGCGCGGGTGGGACCTACGTCATCGAGGCGGACAACAACTTCTCTGCCACCCTCCCGCCGACCCTGGTCATTCCGCACAACTGGAAGGACTCTCTCTCGATTCGTCTCGGCGGTGACTACAACATCATGCCGGGTCTGGCCGCGGTTCGGCTCGGCTTCTCGTTCGAGACCAAGGGCATCGAGGACGGCTTCGAACAGCTCGACTTCCTGCCCTTCATGCGCCTCGGCGTGCACGCGGGTCTGACGATGCGGCTCGGGATGTTCGACGTGTCGCTCGCGTACGCGTACATCCACCAGTTCGACACGACGGTCAGCCTCGACGACGCCGGTCTCCAGCAGATCAACGCCGACGAGCGCCTCGCCGACCTCGCGGGGGAGACGCCCGCGTTCGGCCCCGGCACGATCATCAACGGCGGGCGCTTCTCGTCGCGCTTCAACGTCGTCTCGCTCGGCCTCACGTACCACTTCCGCTGATCGCGACCGCGCGTGTTTGCGCGCGTGTCTCCTCGAAGGCCTCGCTTCGGCGGGGCCCTCGTCATGGACGCGAGCCGCCCTGGACGGCGCGCAGCGAACGACTCCACGAGAGTGTCGGCCGTGCGCCATCAGGGCTTTGTCGCACCGCGCCTTCGCGCGGTCGCGAGGGTCTGGCGACAGACCCTCAGAGAAGGAGCTCGCTCAGCGCCCCGCAGCTAGACGCGCGAAGTGGTTCGCGAGCTCGGGGCGCGGCTTGAGCGCGCTCGCGATCGAGGTGCTGAGCACGACGAGCCGCTCTTCGAGCCGACCGCGCTCGTCGGTGTTCGCGCGGAGCTCTTCGCGTTCGCGCTCGTGCTGCGCGCGCGCGTCGGCTTCCAGCGCGTCGAGGCGGGTGCGGAGGGCGCCGAGCTGGAACTCCAAATCGGTGGCGCTCGTGTCGGCGCCGGCGCCGAGCCAGAGCGCGTACGCGGAATGCGCGGCCGCGAGCGCGTCGAGCAGATCCGAACGCAACGCGCTCCGGTAGGCCTCGAGGTGCGAGTAGGCCGCGACCCGACGCTCGCGCTCGGCTTCGCGCGCGCGAGAGAGATCGCGCGCGAGGGTCTCGACCGCGTGACCGAGCCGCTCGCGATCCGAACGCAACGACTCCTCGCGGCGTGCGAGCGATTCGTCGAGCACGCGCGCGCGTGCGTCGAGCGCTCGGAGCCGCGCGATGGAGGCCTGGAGCTCCGCGAGCTCGTGCTCGACGGCGGAGGGAACCTGCGAGGCCGGCAGCTCGCGCAGCATGTCGTCGTAGGCGCGCGCGCGAGCTCCCCAGTGCGAGAGTCGCGCCGCCGCGCCGCCCGGGGCGTCGCGGAGCGAGACGAAGTGCGAGGCGCGTCGCACGCGTCGTGCGCTCGGGGTGCTCATGGCCGAGAGCGCGGCGACGACCGCGTGCGCGTCCACCGGACGGTGCGCGGGGAGCTTCGCCATGAGCTCGAAGAGCAGTCGATCGAGCGCCTCGGGCGCGTCGGGGGCGCGCTCGTGCAGACGAGGCGGCGGGGTCTCGAGGTGCGCGAGGATGAAGCCCGCCATCGACGACGACTCGAAGGGGAGGGCGCCCGTCGCGAGCTCGAAGAGCAGAATGCCGAGAGCGTAGAGATCCGAGCTCGGGATCACCTCCATGCGATCGCGGAAGCGCTCGGGCGCCATGTAGCGGGGGCTGCCGAGGAGCTGGCCGCTGAAGGTGAGGCGTGGATCCTGCGGCGAGAGCGCGATGCCGAAGTCGACCAGCTTCACGACGGGCGCGCCGTCGTCGGAGCGGCAGACGAACACGTTCTCGGGCTTCACGTCGCGGTGGACGACGCCGAGGTCGTGCGCGCGCCCGAGGCCACGCGCGATCTGCAGCCCGAGCGCGATCACCTCCGCGTAGGGGAGCTTTCCGCGGGCGGCGAGCACGCGATCGAGCGGCTCGCCTTCGAGCAGCTCCATCACGAGGTAGGGCGCGCCGGACTCCGTCTCTCCGACGTCGTGGATCTCCACCACGTTCGGGTGCGCGAGCGCGCGCGCGGCTTGAGCTTCGCGCGCGAGCCGCTGTCGGAGCGCTTCGTCTTCCGCGAAGCGGTCGTGGAGCACCTTCACCGCGAAGGCCTGATCGGTGAGCGTGTGGCGGGCGCGGTAGACGGTCGCCATGCCGCCTCGACCGAGCACGCTCTCGAGCGCGTAGCGACCGCCGAAGACGGTGCCGATGCGCGGATCGGAGAGGGTCTCGAGGCGCGCGTCGTCGACGAGGCAACGCTCGGCGGACTCGTCGTACCGGAGGTGGCAGACGGGGCAGAGCTTCACGAGAGCTGGTCCTCCGTGCCCACGCGCCGAAGGATATCCGGGAACGTGCGCGCGCCCCAAAACCCGCGAGCGCAACGCTCGGTGGCTCCTCGACCGCGCGACCGCGGCGGACTCTGGACCAGCCACGAGCGACGGCGACGGCGCGTCGGCGAACGTGGCCTCGGCGACCGAGCGTGTGCGCGGATCAGAACGGGAAGAACACCGGCGTCAGCAGGATCGAGACGATCGCGGACGTGACCGAGAGCAGGCCGCCGAGCACCACGTAGTCGCGCAGGCGGTAGCCGCCCGGCCCGTAGACCATGAGGTTCGTCTGGTAGCCGATGGGCGTCATGAACGCGGCCGAGGCGGCCATCATCACGACGACCACGAAGGGCACCGGGCTCGCGTGCAGACGGTCCGCGAGCTCGAGCGCGATGGGGAAGCCGAGCACCGCGGCGGCGTTGTTGGTGACGAGCTCGGTGAGCGCCGCGACGAGCACGAAGAGGATCGCGAGCGCGACGTGGGGGCTCGTGGCGCCCGCGTCGAGCGCGAGGCTCGCGAGGGTGGACGCGAGGCCGGAGCTCTGCATCGCGGCGCCAAGCGCGAAGGCGGCGGCGATCGCGAGCAGGAGCGAGCCCTGCACCGCGCGGCGCGCTTGGGAGATGTCGAGGCAGCCGAGGAGCAGCACCGCACCCGCACCGACGAGCGACGCGTGGAGCATGTCGACGCCGAGCCCGACGACGGAGACCACGAGCGCGACGAGCACCCCGATCGCGCGCGGCGCACGCGACAGGCGCGGAGGCTCGGCGCCGTCGACCGCGGACACGAGGTAGAAGTCGGAGCGCGGAAGGCGCTCGGCGTCGTGCACCGCTTCGAGCAGCAGCACGTCGCCCACGTCGAGCACGTGATCGCCGATGCGACCTTCGATGCGCTCGCCGTGACGCGCGATGGCGAGGATGACGGCGTCGTAGGTCGCGCGGAAGTTGCCGTCGCGGATCGCCTTGCCGAGCAGGGGATTTCCAGGGGCGACCACTGCCTCGACGATCCGTCGTGTCGCGCGTCCGCTGCTGCTCTCGAGCGGCGCGTCGAGGCCGTGGCTGCGCCGGAGATCGACGAGCGCTTCGAGGCGACCGACGAAGATCAGGTGATCGCCCGCCTCGATGCGATGCTCGGGGCCGACGCCCGCGATGCGCCGTCCGTCGCGCACGACGTCGGCGAGGTACACGCCTTCGAGACCTCGGAGGCCGGCGTCGGCGATGGTCTTGCCGACGATGGCGGCGCGATCGGGGACGCGCAGCTCGCCGGTGTAGCGATGCTCGGTGGAGCTGTCGCCGAGCGCGGCGCGCCGATCGGGCAAGAGGCGCGGCGCGAGGAAGACGAGCACGAGCACGCCGACGAGCGTGAGCGGTCCGCCGACCGGCGAGACGTCGAAGAGCCCGAACTCGGGGAGGTCGTCGCGAATCGCGCTCTGGACGAGACCTTGGACGACGAGGTTGGTGCTCGTGCCGATGAGCGTGAGGGTGCCGCCGAGGGTGGCCGCGTAGCTGAGCGGCAGCAGCAGACGCGAAGGCGCGACGCCGCGGGAGCGACACCACGAGAGCACGCCGGGGATGAGCCCGGCGACGAGCGGGGTGTTGTTGAGGAAGCCGGAGAGCGCCGCGGCGGGAAACACGAGCCGAGGCAGCGCGCGCTTCGCGGTCCCGTGCTCGCCGAGGATGGTGCGCGAGACCCGCGCGGTGACGCCGGTGTGATCGAGCGCGGCGGCGACGACGAAGAGCGCCGCGATGGTGATGAGGCCGGGGTTGGCGAAACCAGCGAAGGCCTGCGCGGGCTCGAGCACGCCGGTGACGAGCAGGATCACGAGGCCCGTGAAGACGACGACCTCGGTGGAGACGACGTTGATGGCCAGGCCGGCCAAGACCGCGAGCACGACCGCGGCGGTGATCCAGGCGTCGGTCGTCACGATGCGCTCGCGAGCGGTTCGTCGGTGCGAGACGGATGCGCGAGACGATGGCCGCGGTCACTGCGGGACCGGGTCGCTCCGTCGATGAAACGGCGCTCTCTCATGCGCGCGCCCCTTACCACGTTCCGTGCCCGGTGCGGGGATGCCTGCGCGGGTGCGGGGGACACCGCGTCGTTGGCATGCGAGCGTTCGTAAATATCTGAAACTGTTGCTGGTTTGACGTTGACGCAAAACGGGGCTCCGCGCGCGAGCCGCGACATTTCACGGCAAAGCCGTGTTCGAGCACGGCGAGCCGCGGAATGTCACGGGCGACAGGCGGCAGGTCACGGGCGGCTGGTCACGGGCGGCAGGTCACGGGCGGCCCGGGAGCATCACCAGCGCGTTCCGCGGTCGGCGCGGTTCCTCGACCACGGGCTCGAAGCGCGTCGCGACCACCGTCACGCGCGCGCGCCCCGCGAGGCTCGGGTCGGTGACCACGCCGAACGCGACGTCCGCGTCCGGGTGGGCGACGCGCTCGAGGGTCTGCGCGGCGGCTTCGACGTCGCGGAGCTTCAGCTCGGGCCCCGCGCTCACGTTCAGCAGCCACGAGCGCGCTCCGTCAATCGCGTCCGTCGTGAGCAGCGGGCTGCGCACGGCGCGTTGCACGGCCGCCACCACGCCGCCTTCGCGCGCGCTCGCTTCCCCGAGCCCGAGCACCGCGCGCCCACCGTTCGTCAGGGTCGCGCGGAGGTCCGCGAAGTCGAGGTTCACGATGCCGGGCTGCGTGACGAGGTCGGCGATGCCGCGCACGCCGTCGGAGAGCACGCGGTCGGCGCGGCGGAACGCTGCCGTGAGATCGAGATCGCCGCCGTCCGCTTCGAGCAGACGGTCGTTCGCGATCACGAGCAGCGCGTCGACGCGGGGTAGCAAGACCTCGAGGCCTTGCTCGGCGAGCTGGCGGCGCTTGCGACCCTCGAACGCGAACGGCGTCGTCACGACACCGATGGTGAGCGCACCCAGGTCGCGCGCGATCTCGGCGACCACGGGGGCCGCGCCGGTGCCGGTGCCGCCGCCCATGCCGGCCGTCACGAAGACGAGGTCGGCGCCTTCGAGCGCGCGTCGCAGCTCGCGGGTCGAGGCCTCGGCGGCGTCCGCGCCCACGCTCGGGCGGCCACCCGCGCCGAGCCCACGCGTCAGCGTCTCGCCGAGCCGCAGCGTCGGCGACGACGTGTGGTGGTGGAAATGTGCGAGCGCCTGCGCGTCGGTGTTCGCTGCCAACAAATCGACGCGCGTCAGACCGCTCCCGGCCATCGCGAGCACGGCGTTCCCACCGGCGCCACCGACACCGACCACGCGCAACACGGCTTCGAAACGTCTCACGGCTCCGCGGTAGCACGACGCCCGATCGAGACGCGAGAAAGCGGCGTGTCGCGACTCGGGTCGATCGCGGTGCATCGGGGACGAGCACGCGGCGTCGCGCGCGAGCTCGACCGTCGCGAAACGAAAGCCGTCAGTCGTCGCCGAGCAGGTCGTCGAACGCCGCGTCCACGTCGTCGAGCACGAGCGCCTCGGGCGCGGCCTGCCCGGGATCCCCGGGGTTCGTGAGGTTCGCGATGCGACGATCGACCTCGCGGAACTCCGGGTCGCGCTTGGCGACCTTCTGGAAGTAGTAGAGCGCTTCCTTCGGATCCTGGAGCAGCTCGTAGGCGTGACCGAGCTCGAAGTAGAGGCCGAGCTCCTCGCGATCCGTCTTCGCCTCCGCGTAGAGGCCGCGCTTGAAGCGCGAGATCGCGTCGGTGGTCTTGCCCTGCTCCATGTAGCAGAGGCCAATCATCGTCTGGCAGATGCACTCGCGCTGC
Source organism: uncultured Sandaracinus sp. (assembly GCA_937982655.1). Classification (GTDB taxonomy): domain Bacteria; phylum Myxococcota_A; class Polyangia; order Polyangiales; family Houyiibacteriaceae; genus JACKEH01. The sequence goes on along the minus strand of CALJLK010000189.1, from coordinate 841 downwards.
GGGTTGCGCATCGCGAGCTCGAACTCCTTCATCGCGTCCTCGATCAGGCCCATCTCCTTGTAGGCGATGCCGAGATCGAAGTGCGTGTCGGTGTCCTCGAGGCCGATCTGTTGTTCGACGCCCTTCTTGAAGGCCTCGAAGACCTCGTCGACGTCGAGCACGTCGCTGCCGCTCAGATCCTCGACGTGCTCGTCGCCGAGCTCTTCGGCGAGCCGCTCCGCGAGCGCGAAGCTCTCGTCCTCGTCGGTCGCCGGCTGGCGGAACGACGCGCGCGACATGAGCTGCAGCTCGCTCACCTCTTCGAGCTTCTCCTCGAGGAGCGGGTGACCCGGATGCGCGGAGAGCGCGTCCTCGAGCGTGTTGCGCGCGGCGTCGAAGAGCCCCTGAGCCAAGAAGAAGTCGACCTCGTCGAGGGTCTCCTCGACCTCGCCGGGGGGCATCGAAGCGCGTACCTGCGCCTCGTGCACGTGGGCCGGCAGCGCGACCTCACCCGTCGTGAGCACGCCGGCTTCTTCGAGCTCTTCGCGCGAGAGACCCCCGAGGGTGTCGTCGTCGTTTGCGGGCGGGGTCGCGAGCTCGGGCGCGAGCGGCATCGCGTCGTGGGGCAGCCCGCCGAGGGTGTCGTCGTCGGATGGGCCCGTGACCTGCGCGAAGTCGGCGGCTGACCCCGCCGACCCAGTCGAGAAGTGCGAGGCGTCGGAGAACGCGGTCGCGTCGTCGAAGGGATCGGCGTCGAGCGCGAGCGGTGCGTCGAGCGGTGCGTCGCGCGGGGGACGTGGCGGCTCGAGGTCGAGCGCCGAGCTCGGGGTGAACGCCGTCGCGTCGTCGAACGCGTCCGGCT
>CALJLK010000188.1 GCA_937982655.1 uncultured Sandaracinus sp. | reverse complement strand
GTGCGCTTCCCGACGGTGCGCTTCCCGACGGTGCGCTTCCCGACGGTGCGCTTCCGGACGGTGCGCTTCCGGACGGTGCGCTTCCCGACGGTGCGCTTCCCGACTCCGGCCTCGTCGACGCGGGACTCTGCGGCGCCTGCACCGTCGATCAGCTCTGCTGCGGTACGAGCTGCGTCGATCCGACCTCGGATCCGCGGCACTGCGGTGGCTGCGGGATGGCCTGTACGGTCGAAGAAGAGTGCGTCGCCTCCGTCTGTGAGCTCATCTGTGATCCCCCGACCACCTACTGCGACGGGCTCTGCGTGCTGCTCGACGTCGACCCCGACAACTGCGGGGTCTGTGGCCGCCGCTGCCCCACCGGGCTCTGCAGCGCGGGCATGTGCATCGACGCGCGTCCGGGGCACGTCGTGCTCGTCGGTCACAGCTACGACGTCTCACGCGTCGTGATCCGTCGCGTCGTCGGCAACTCCGTATGGCTCGCGAACGCAGCGGAGATCGACGTCGGCATCTACGAAGGCGACGCGCGCACCGTCGCGCGCAACGCCGTGAACCGCGCGATCGACGAGAGCGCCTCCGGGCGCGTCTGGAACCGAATGCCACTCGCGGACGCGGACGCCATCGTAGCCGCGCTCGGGGAGCTCGAGGTCGTGCTCGTCCATGCGCAGGTCGGTGCGAGCGATGCGGAGCTGCTGGCGCTCGGCACCGCGCTCGGTCCGTTCTTGCGGCCCTACGTCGCCGGCGGTGGGGTCGTCGTGGTGCTCGACGGAGGCGGGAGCCACAGCGGCACGTGGCAGATCCTCGATGCGGCCGGTCTGCTCGACGCGGGGGGACGCACGTCGATCGGCAACGTCACGCTCGACGTGGTGAGCCCCACCGACGCGGTCGCGACGGGGCTTCCGTTCCAGTACCGCGCCGAAAACGAGAGCGTGAGCTTCACCTCGGACGATGGCGCGGACGTCGTGGTGCGACACGGGATGGATCCCGTGGTGCTCCATCGGGTCGTGACGCCCTGACGTCGACGCTTCCGGACGACGGCCGCGCGGCCGAGCATCCGAGAGCCGAGCATCCGAGAGGACGCCCTCGGCTCGGCGTCAGCGCGTGCTTCAGAGCGCGGGCTGCGCTTCCGAAGGAGGTTCCGCGGGCGCCTCGGCGGGAGCTTCCTCTGCGGTCGCATCGAGCTCGGCGCTCGCGTCCTCGATCGCCGCGCGTGTGATCAGGAAGAGCGCCACGATCGCGAAGATCGCGAGCCCGAGCATCGGAAGCCACATCGGCGTGTCCGCGGCTTCGTCGTGGATCTCGGGGAGACCGGGCGCGTGGTGGTGATCGTCGGCCATGGCGGGCGGGACCGTAGCAGACCACGCCGTCAGGTCGAAGCCGTGAAGCGTCAATCGATGGTTCGGTCGCCTGACGGCGACGCTCACGTGACGTCGGGTCGCTCGGCCTGGCGGCCACCTCCGGAAACGTCAATCGAAGCGCTCGGTGTGGATCCGCTCGCGCCCGACCGCGTACGCCTCCTTCAGGAGCGCGCGCACGTCCTCGACCATCGCGCGTAGCCCACACACGAGCACGTGCGGCTCGCCGTGACGTGAGAGCTCCTCGAGCACCGCGGGCAGGCGATCCTGCACCCGTGCGGGCGGCGTCCCCTCCACCGGTCGCGACACCGCCGTCGTCCAAGAGAAACGCGCGTGCTTCGCGGCCCACGCGTCGAGGTCGTCGGCGTAGAGCCGATCGACCTCACGACGGCACCCGAACACCAAGCGCATGGGGCGCGTCGCCGCAGTCGCGAGCTCCGCCTCGATCATCGCGCGGATCGGCGTGAGGCCGGTGCCCGTGGCCACGAAGAGCAACGGGGCATCCATCGGCACGCGCTCGAGGGTGAAGAGCCCCCACGGGCCGTCGACCGGCACCTTCGATCCGAGCTCCATCGCGTGCATCGCGATCGACCCGGGTCCGCCCTCCACTCGCGTCACGGCGACCGTGAGCTCCCCCGACGAGGGCGCGGCCGCCATGGAATACGAGCGCTGCAGATCGCCGTTCGGACCGAGGTGAAAGTTCGCGTACTGCCCCGCGACGAACTCGATCGGGCTGCCCTCACGCACCGCGAACGTCAGCTCGCGCACCTCGGGTGCGAGCATCCGCGCGCGCACCAGCACCGCCTCTCGGCGCTCTCGCGCGCGACGCATCGCCTCTTTGCGGTCCATCACCCTCGCCTTTCGCGTCACCGCCCGACGACGCGGGTCGGCTCGCCGCGAACTTGCCCGATTTCGTGTGCGATGGCACGCGCGACACCATGACCGTCCTCGCGTCGTCGCCGTTCGCCCTCGCGGGCCTTCGAGGTGCGGGCCTTCGAGGGGCTGCGGACCGGAGCGGGCACGCTACCCTCCTCACGATGCGTCTCGCCGTCCTCCTCGCGCTCGCGCTCGGGCTCACGTCTGGAGCCTCCGGCTGCCCACGCGACACCGACACCGTGACGTTGCCCGTCGTCACCACCGACGATCCGGAGGCCGAGCGCGCGCTGCACGACGCCGACCGCGCGGTGAACGAAGGATCCCTCGCGGAAGGCGAGGCGCTCTACCGCGCGTTCCTCCGCGATCACGCCGACGATCCGCTGGCCGCGGTCGCGAAGCTGAGTCTCGGGCGACTGCTCCTCGCGACCGAGCGCGCCGCCGAAGCGCACGTGCTGTTTCGCGAGGTCGGCGCTCACCCCGACCCACGCCTCGCCGAGCGCGCGCGCCTTCACGAAGGTGTGGCCGCGCAGGTCCTCGGTCGCTTCACGGAGGCGCTCGAGCGCCTGAGCCCGCTGGTCGGCCGCACCGTGGATCCCGAGGAGACGCAGCTCCTGCTCCGCACCCTCGCGGCGGCGCGCGCGAGCTCGGGCGACCGCGCGGGGGCGATCGAAGCGCTCGACGCGTTGTTGCGCGAGCGCCTCGACGACACCGACCGGGACGACGCCCGACGCGAGCTCCTCGCGCACACCGAGCAGCTCACTGCGGACGAATCGGACGCGCTCGCCGCGCGCCTGCCTCACGACGGCGAGGCGTGGCCGGTGGTCGCGCGACGCGCGCTGCGTGAGGCGTTCGTCGCCGGTCGTCTCGCTCGCGTTCGTGAGCTCGCCGCGCAGCTCCGGGCGGAGCGCATCCCGCTCGAACAGGAGCTGCAGTCGATGGCGCTGCGAGCGGAGCGCACCGGCCGCGTGGATCCCGACGCCATCGGCGCGATTCTCCCGTTGAGCGGACGGGGCCGCGAGGTCGGGCAGCTCGCGCTGCAGGCCCTGATGCTCGCCACCGGACAACCCGCCGACGGTCCGCGACGCGGCGGGCCACGGCTCTTCTTTCGCGACACCGCAGGGGACCCCGAGACCGCGGCGCGCGCGGTCGACGACTTGGTCACGCTGCACCAGGTCGTCGCCATCGTGGGCCCGTTCGACAGCCGCGCCGCCACCGTCGCCGCGCGCCGCGCGGAAGAGCTCGGGGTGCCGCTCTTCACGCTCGCGCCGGACGCGCGCCTCGTCGACGCCGGGCCTCACGTCTTCCGCGCCGCGCTCACACCATCCGAAGAAGCCACCGTGCTGGTCCGGCACGCGAAGGCCAACGGCGCGCGCGCCGTCGCGGCGCTGGCCCCCGACCACCCGTTCGGTGTCGCGACGACGGAGGCGTTCCGCGCCGTCGTCGAAGCGGAGGGGCTCACCTGGGCCGGCACGGTGAGCTACGTCTCGGGCACCACGAGCTTTCGCGAGAGCGTCGAGGCCTTGCGCGCGCTCTCGTTCGACGCGCTGCTGATCCCCGATCACGCACGCGCGGTGTCCCTCGCCGCGCCAGCGCTCGCGGCCGGAGGCATCGGAACCGAGCGACCGGTGCGCGTGCTCCTGCCGAGCGTGGCCTTCGACGCGGCGGTCGCGCGCACGAGCTCCCGCTACCTCCAGGGAGCGTGGGTCTCTCGGCCGTTTCACCCCGAGGCGGATGGCGAATCGCGCCGCTTCCGCGACGCCTTCTTCGCGCGCTACCGCCGCGAGCCCGACTTCCTCTCCGCGCTCGCGTTCGACACCTTCAACCTCGTGCGGCGCGCGAGCGAGGGCCTGCCGCCGACGGAAGCCGCGCGCGACGTGGTGCTCGCGCGGATCGCGGGCGACACCGCCCCGACGGCGACCTCAATCGCGGGCTTCGACGGAGGTCGCGGTCCGCGGGTGCCGACCGTGGTGTACGAGTTGCGCGGCGAGGTGCTCGTGCGGCCGTGAGCGCACGCGATCGAGCGCGCGTTCACGTCGCCGGTATCGAGCGCGCGTTCACTTCGCCCAGCGCAGGCACACCGTGCGGAGCACGCAGCCCTCACAGCGCACCGGGTCGCGGCGGGACGGACAGTCGCGGCTGACCCCGAGGTGGCAGAGCGCGAAGTCGTAGCGCACGGGATCGCGCGCATCGAGTACGCGCAGGCGCGTCGTGATCTCGTGCGCGGTCTTCCAGCTCGCGTCCGCACGTCGGGTGAGGCCGAGGTTCGTGGCGATGCGGTGGATGTGGGTGTCGACCGGGATCACGAGCCGCGCGGGGTCGACGGGCCAGAGCCCGAGATCGACGCCGTCGGCGGGACGGATCATCCAACGCAGGTAGAGGACGAGGCGCTTGCACGCGCTGCCGCGGCGCGGATCGGGGACGAGGTGCTCGAGGCCGCGCTCGTGCGGCGCCGGGCCCCGGAGCGCGTCGGCGAGGCGAGCGAGAGCTTCGCGAAATGCGGCTTCGCGATCGGGCGTGTGGGCGTCCTCTTGCGCGAGGAAGGTCGCGAACGCATCGCCGAGCGAGCCGTGCGCGGCCCTCACCTGCGCGGCCGAGGCGAGCATCCGCGCCACGTGCGCGCCTCGGTAGACACGATGGACGAACCCCTTCAGCGCGCGCGCGAGGCGGCGCTCGTCGTCGATCGCGCGGTGTGGGGTGGGACCGAGGTGCTCGAGCACGCGCGCGATCGAGCGACGCACCGCGACCACGTTGCCGAACGCGAGGGTGGCGGCGAGCAGCGCGACGACCTCGCGATCGTTCGGATCGTCGTAGCGGTGCACGAAGTCGACGGGGTCGTTCGCGCGCCGCGTCACGACGTCGGCGGTGCGGACGAGCTCGTCGAGTCGTGAGCGCAGCGCGTCGTCGTAGACGGCTCGTGGTTCCCGCTCGCGCCGTGTTTTCCGGCGCGCGACGCCGTCCGTCTTCGCCGTGCGCGCCGTGTTCGACGAAGCTCGCGATGGCGCGGTCCTCACGGATCCTCGCCCAGGAGCGGGAGCGGTGCGTCGTCGCGAACCCCGCCCCGCGCGAGCGCCCGGTCGCGCAGACGATCGAGCGTGCGTGTCCCCGGGAAGCCGACGTGACGCTCGACCTCGTGTCCCGACGCGTCGAGCATCACGAACGTGGGCACCGCGTCGAGGCCACCGAGCATGCTGGTCCCCGTCGCGACCGTGCCCTCCGGATCGTAGGTGAGCGCGAAGGGCGGCGTGAGCGCGCGCTCGTACGGATCGAGGAGCTGCGCGGCGTCGGGCTGCGCGGCGATGCCGATCACGTGGACGTCGCGGTGGTGGCGCACGAAGCGCGCGAGCGGCTGGAGCGCGGCTTGGCTGACCCCGTCGTAGGTCGCGAACACGAAGAGCAGGACGGGACGTCCACGCAGGTCCCCGACGTGCAGCCACTCGCCGCTCGGACGCCGCAGCGCGAGCTCGACCGCGCGCGGATCGGGCGCGCGGCGGCTCTCGCCGATCGCGGAGGAAGGCGCGGAGGCGGAACCCCCTCCGCACGCGAGACCGAGCACGAGAGGCGCGATCCGCAGCATCGCGAAGCCGCTCGAGAACGAGCCCGAAGGCGAGACGCGCGGCGATGCGATCCGTCGCGGCATCGCGCGCTCAGCGGTCGGTCTTCTGACCCACGAAGTAGTCGTCCTTCTCCTTGAAGAGGACGTTGAACGTCGTGAGGGTGCCGTAGCAGGCGGTGATGTACTGCTGGAGCTGCACCTTCTCGTCGTCGCCGAGGTTGCTCCCGTTCACCTTCTGCTCGAGCACCCGGAGCTTGTCGCGCAACATCACGATCTTCTTGAAGAAGACGTCGAGCGGCACGCTCTTCTCCTGCGTGCCGTCGCGGCCCGGCTTCAGGACGAGCTCGCCGCCGGCCCAGCGGTCGCCCATCGCGACCTCGCCGACCCCCAGCTCTTCGAAGAGGACCTCGCGCAGCACCTGACGGAACGTTTCTTGGTCCATGTCGATGTCGATCTCCTGCGGAATCGCGACCTTCTTCACGACCGGCGCGTCCGCGTCTTTCTGATAGCTCCGGGGCGCGCCGGCGACCTTCTTGCGTTTGAGCGCGCCGTCGAACGACGCACCAATCGCTTTGTAGCTGGAGCAACTGTTCGAGTCTTTCAGCGGCGGCCGAAGCCAACCGAGCCGACACTCGCCCCACGCGACGTCTTGCTCGTCGCGCCGTAGCTCCATGAACCACCCGCACGTCCCGCAACGGCCCGCCAGGTTCCGCTCGCTCGCGCTCATCGGAGCGCACCCTAGTACAACAGCTCGCAAGTGCGTACCGGGTTTCAGCGGCCAAGGGCGCGGATCTCGCTCGCCGACCTCCTCGAATAGGCTTTGGCCTGTCCATCGTCGGCGCGGCAAACGACCTGCGCGCCGATCATCCACAGAAACCCGGCACGCACTTGCGTGCTGCTGTACCAGCAGATTCGTGGGTTCGGGCCCCCGACGGCGACGCCGAGTCGCTCGACGAGAGGCCCGTCGCCACCGTCCGTAGCCGTCTCGCCACCGATCGCCCACGACGGCTCGCTGGACGGCGTTCGGCGCCCACAGACCCGCCCGTCCGCGCACCGAACGAAAGGCGTGAACCGGATACGCTCTGCCCATGAAGCGTCTGCTGCTGGTGCTCCTCGTGGGTTGCGCGTCGGGCGCGAATCGCCCCGGAGCGCCGGATGGTGGGTCGTTCGACGGCTCGACGGACGGATCGACGGACGGATCGACGTCGGATGGTGCGACGGACGCCGACGTCGGCGACGCGTCGAGGGAGGACGGTGGAGCCGAGCTCGACGCGGGCGACCCCACGGCGGATGCAGGCGTCGATGCCAGCTTCGACGCAGGGGTCGACTCGGGCATCGACGCAGGCATCGACGCAGGGGTCGACTCGGGGATCGACTCCGGTGTGTGCATGATCGCGACGTGTGCACCCGGAGCGGGCAACGAGTGTTGCCTCGCGACCTGCGCGGGCGCTGCCTGCGCGACCAGCGCCGGCGCGTGCAGCGACGTCTGCGGGGGCACCGAGCTTCGCGTCGCGCGGAGCTGCCTCGGGTGCGGCGCGGCGAACGCGGCGGGGGCGTGCATGGGTGGCGCGACCCACCTGTGCGACGCCGCGAGCCTCTGTCGGACCGTGACCTGCGGCGGCACCAGCTACACCTGCACGAACGCGGGCGGGAGCTTCGCGTGGCGCACCGCGACGACCTGCGACGACGGCAACGCGTGCACGTCGAGCGACGCGTGCAACGCCGGCACCTGCGCGGGCACGGTCACCGTGACCTGCCCGGCCGACACCACCTGCCGCACCCACGTGTGCACGGCGAGCGCGACCTGCGTGCCGACGCCCCGCAACGTCGGCGGCGTCTGCGACGACGGCAACGCGAGCACACCCGTCGACCGCTGCGCCGCCGACGGAACGTGCGTGGGTCGCACCTGCCCGACCACCCTCACCACCGTCTTCGGCGACGACTTCTCCACGCCCTCGTCGACCTCGTGGACCAGCGGAACGGACACCAGCGTCAACGGCAGCCGCTGGCGCGCGACCACGAGCGGCCAACACGGCGTGCGCATCAGCTCCGGCGTGCTCTCGATCACCAACGAGCGCAGCGGCAGCGCCGCGCACGGCCAGGGCTACGCGCTCGTCAGCGTCGCCTCCGACTACGATTCCACGCACTACCGCGCGACCTTGAAGGAGAACGCCGGCCAAGAGATCGTCTGGACCTTCAACATGCGCCGCGACGCGACGGAGAGCGGCGGCTTCTCGTGCTCGAGCAGCAGCTCGCAGAACGGCAGCATGATCGGCATGGCGTACGTGCTCGCCGCGAGCTCGGGCGACTTCAACGCGAGCTCGAGCTCGTGCAGCGCCGGCTCGTCCGCCTACGGCTACGCGGTCACGCAGAGCGGCGGGCGGGTGCGCCTCGTGCGTTTTCAGAACGGGCTGCGCAATGGAGCGCTCACCACGCTGGTCGAGTCGAGCTCGCTCTCGAACACGGGCTACCTGAGCGTGCGGGTGACCTACGACGCGACGACGGATCTCTGGCGGCTCGAGGCGCGGAGCGCGAGCTCGTTCTCCGATCCGACGAGCGGGAGCTACACGTTCACGGGCACCGCGACCGACGCCACCTGGGTCAACGTGCCGCTCGATCGAAGCGGCGCCTACTTCCAGACCGGGTGTTGTTGTCTGTGCGAGGACGTCTTCGAAGCGCGCTTCGACAACGTACGCGTCGCGACGCGCTGTTCGCCCTGATCTGGTTCGCACGGATCACGTGCGCCGTGATCACGGCTTCGCCGCCATCACGGCTTCGCCCTGCCTTCGCCCTGCCTTCGCCCGACCGCGGCTTCGCCCGATCACCGCACCCGAAGGAGCCGCGTGATCGTCGAAGGAGACGACACGCGCGCGACGCAGAGCACGCGGACGGGGCTCAGCCGAGGCCCTGCTCGGTCCAGAGGTCGCCGAGGGAATCGTCGAGCCGCGAGCGCACGAGCGCCCGCACCTCGAGGGCGGAGTCGAGCTCGAGCGCCTCCGCCGCGAGCGCGCGGAGCGTCCGGGTGTCGACGCGGCGTACCGTCTCCTGCACGAAGGGCAGCGCGGCGAGCGGCGTCGAGAGGCGTCGAAAGCCGAGGCCGAGCACGATCGGTAGCGCGAGCGGATCCGCGGCCATGTCGCCACACATGGTGAGCGGTCGGTCGTGGCGAGTCGCTCCGTCGACGACGGAGCGAAGCAGCACGAGCAACGCCGGGTCGAGCGGATCCGCGAGCTCGGCCACCTCGGGATCGCCACGATCGGCCGCGAAGGTGTACTGCGCGAGATCGTTGGTCCCGACGCTCAAGAAGTCTGCTTCGCGCGCGAGCCGCTCCGCCCGCAGCGCGGCCGCCGGCACCTCGACCATCGCCCCGATCGGGACGCGCGCGTGCGCGACGCCCTCCCCTTCGAGCTCACGCGCGCACTCGTCCACCATCGCACGCCCGCGCCGCAGCTCGTCGATCGTCGTCACGAGCGGGAGCAACAAACGCACGTCGCCGCTCACCGCCGCCCGCAGCACCGCGCGCACCTGCGTTCGGAAGAGCGCGGGACGACGTAGCGAGAGCCGGAGGGCGCGGAGCCCGAGCGCGGGATTCTGGCCTCGCGTGGTGCGCGCGCCGTGAGGCAGCTTGTCGCCTCCGAGATCGAAGGTGCGCAACACCACGGGCCCCGCGCCCGCCGCCTCCACCACGCTGCGGTACACCTCGAGCTGGGTCTCTTCGTCCGGCAGCGCGCCACGCTCGAGGTAGAGGTACTCCGTGCGGTAGAGCCCGATCCCGCTTGCGCCGTGGGCGCAGGCCGCGCCCGTCTCCGCCGGGAGCTCGATGTTCGCGAGCAGCTCGACCGCGTCTCCGTCCGCCGTGCGCAGCGTCTCGTGCGCGCGATCGCGCAACGAGCTCGCGAAGCGGAGGAAGCGCGCGCCGCGATCGACGGCCGCGTCGCGTTCCAGCTCGTCGGGCGCGACGATCACGCGGCCGCGCAGCGCGTCGACCACCGCCTCCGGGGTGCCTTCGATCCGATCGAGCAGACCGCGCGCGCCGACCACCGCCGGCACCTCGAGCGCGCGCGCGAGCAACGCGGTGTGGCTCGTCGCGCTCCCCGTCTCGGTCACCACCGCGAGCACGCGCGGATCCCCGAGCAACCGCGCCGCATCCGCGGGCGAGAGATCCGCCGCGACGAGCACGAGCTCGCGCTCAGGCAGCGTCCACCGATCCGCGTCGCCGCGGAGGTGTCGCAGCACGTGCGCGCCGACGTGCTCGAGATCCTCCGCGCGCTCACGGAAGTAACGGTTCGTCGACGCGAGCAGCGGCGCCTTCAGCGAGGCGACGGTGCGCTCGAGCGCCCACTCCGCGACGAGCCCGTCGCGCTCGATGCGCTCGACCGTGGCGTCGACGAAGAGCCGATCGCTGTGCATCAGCAGCAGCGCGTCGAGCACGAGCCCCATCTCTTCGTCGAGCCCGTCGCGCGCGATCTGCAGCTCGGCGCGCGTCGCTTCCAGCGCCGTCTTCAGACGCTCCACCTCGCGCGCACGATCCTGCGCACGTCGCCGCGGCGCACGACCGGTGCGGGGGACGACGTGCACCGTCCCGACCGCGATGCCGAGCGACGCCGCGATGCCCGCGACCTCGAGGCGCTCGGTGCTCGCGGGCGGCAGCTCGCTCGGTGCGCTCACGCCACCCCCTCGCCGAAGCCGTCTGCGAAGAGCGCGCGCAACGCCTCGATCGCCGCCTCCGCGTCGTCTCCGATCGCGCGCACGACGATGTGAGACCCGCGCTCTCCGCAGAGCAAGAGCACTCCCATGATGCTCTTGGCGTCCGCGCGCTGACCGCCCTTCTCGAGCTCGATGGCCGCGCGATGCGACGATGCGACGCGCACCAGCTTCGCCGCAGCCCGCGCGTGCAGCCCGAGCGTGTTGACGACCTCGAGCGTCGCCTCGGCCCGAGCGGGCGCGCGATCGGCCGCGTCGCGCGCGCGTTCGGGATCCTCGGCCGAGCCGCTCACGCCCGGGGACCTCCTCTCCCGACGTCGCGGTGATGCACGCGGACGTCGCGATCCGCGAAGCGTCGCGCGAGCTCCTCCGCGATGGCGACGCTCCGATGGCGCCCGCCGGTGCATCCGATCGCGATCGTCAGGTACGCCTTGCCCTCCTCTTCGTAGCGGGGGAGCGCGTGTCCGAGGAAACGCGTGACGTCTTCGAGCAGCTCCTGCGTGGCGGGTTGATCCAACACGAAGTCCGACACCGGCGCGTCGAGCCCGGTCTGCGGGCGAAGCACCGGATCGTGGTGCGGGTTCGGAAGGTGCCGCAGATCGAAGACCAAGTCGGCGTCGTTCGGGAGCCCGTACTTGAAGCCGAACGACACGACCCGGACGCGCATGCGCCACGCCGACTCGTCGCGCGCGATCCAATCGAGCAACGCGCGCTTGAGGTCGTGCACGCTCATCTCGCTCGTGTCCACCACGTGCGAGGCCGCCGCGCGTAGCGGCGCGAGGCGCTCACGTTCTTCCGCGATCCCGGAAGGGACGTCGCCGCGGGACGCGAGCGGATGGGGGCGCCGCGACTCGCTGTACCGACGCATGAGGATGTCGTCCGCGCAGTCGAGGAAGAGCACCTCCAGCTGGTGCCCTGCCGCGCTCATGGCCGCGAGCATCGCCTCCGTTCCGTCGAGGAACGCGGCCGTCCTCACGTCGATGCCGAAGCCGAGCCGGCGCACCTTGCGATCGGCGGACGCGAGCGCGACGACCGGCTCGACGAGCGAGGGCGGCAGGTTGTCGACGCAGTAGAACCCGAGGTCCTCGAGCACGTGCAGCGCGGTGGAGCGCCCTGCCCCGCTGAGCCCCGTGACCACGACGACGTGAAAGGACATCGAGCGGAAGGATACGCGGCCGACCGCGGCTTCGTCAGCACCCTCCGCGGCGACGTCGCACGTGCTCGCGTCGCTCCACCCCGTTCAATCGTCCGGCGTCACCCCGAGCCGCGCGTGCAGCGCGCGCACGAACTCGCGGGCGGCGTCTTTGCCCGCGCTCTTGAGGAGCTGATTGCGCGCCGCGACCTCGAGGATGACCGCCATGTTTCGGCCCGGCTGCACGGGGATGCGCAGCATCGGGAGCGAGACGCCGAGGAGGTCGTGCCGCAGATCGTCGAGGCCGAGGCGATCGAACTCGCGCTCGGGATCCCACGGGCAGAGCTCGATCACGAGCTGCACCGCCTTGTCCTCGCGCACCGCGGTCGCGCCGAAGAGCTCGCGCACGTTCACGATCCCGATGCCGCGCAGCTCGAGGTGGTGACGCAGCAGCGCGGGAGGCCGCCCGATCACGTCGCCCAGCGGCGTCCGCGTGAGGATCACCTGATCGTCGGCCACGAGCCGATGCCCGCGCTCGACGAGGAAGAGCGCGCACTCGCTCTTGCCGATGCCGCTCGGTCCGAGCAACAACGTGCCGATCCCGTGGACGTCGATGAGCACGCCGTGAAGGGTCTCGCTGGGCGCGAGCAGACGATCGAGCACCGCGTGGATCGCGGCGATGGCTCGGCTCGATCGCGGCTCCATCACCGCGAAGGGCGTCTCGCTCGCGCGCGCGGCCTGCACGAGCTCCGGGAGCGGCTCGACGCCCCGCGTGAGCACCACGAGCGAGAGGTCGAGCGAGAAGAGGAACTCACAACGCGCGCGTCGCTCGTCGGGCGCGAGCGATTCGAGGAAGCTCAGCTCGGTCTCGCCGAGGATCTGCACGCGATGGCGAACCACGCCGCGGGTGTGTCCGACGAGCACGAGCCCGCTCTTCTGGATGCGCGGATGACGCAGCGGGCGGTCGAGCGAGGCCTCACCCGCGACGAGGCGCACGAGATCGGCGACCGCGGCGTCCGCCAGCAGCGTGCGCACGGTCGTCGCGGAGGTCGGGTACGAAGAGGGGCTCGACATGCCGCGATGGTAGCGGTGCTCGGGGTGATGGCGTGCTCTTTCGGGGAGACGTCGGAGGCCGTGACGCAGGCCGAGACCGTGACGCAGGCCGAGACCGCGACGCAGGCCGAGACCGTGACGCAGGCCGAGACCGTG
>CALJLK010000187.1 GCA_937982655.1 uncultured Sandaracinus sp. | reverse complement strand
ATCGTCGGCAGCTCCGCGAGGCGGGCGCCGTCGAGCACACGGCCGGTGCGGTACGCGATGCGGAAGGCCTCCGGATCGCCGGGCTCGCGCGCGAGGCGATGATCGCCGTGGACGTCGAAGCTGCCGACGTTCTCGTTGAGGTGTAGGAACTGATCGAAGGAGATCTCGCCTTCATGGAGCGCGCGGAGGCCGTATTGAACGCCTTCGTTGCTCCAGGCCCGGCGGGCGAAGCCCGTGATGGGATCGCGGCCGAAGACGTTCACGTTGTGATCTTCGATCGTGCAGCGCGCGCCGGTCGGGTTCGTCTCGCGATCGTAGATGGCTTCGGCGGGCACCCACGGCAGACAGCCCTCGCTCGGCTGAAGCACGTCGCCGAGGATCGAGAGCCAGCCGCGGCAGGTCTGATCGCGCGCGAAGCCCGTGACCGCGGTGCGCTCGGCTTCGGTGGCGAAGCGCTCGTCGTGGGCGTCGAAGTAGTCGTAGAGCAGTCGGCAATCGACGATGTCGGGGAAGATGCTCCAGACGTCCGGGTAGCTCGCGGAGGGCAGGATTCCGTCGAGCAGGCCCGGGTAGTTGTCGGCGATGAGGTGCTGCTGGATCGAACCGCCCGATCCGCCGTAGCCCATCCAGTAATCGGGCTCGCCGTACTCCTCCACGAAGTGCTCCCGCACCATCATCAGGGTCTCGGCGGAGAGCACGTCGTTGCAGTTGTTGTTGAGCGTGTTGAGGCTCGCGTGCAGCCACGCGATGCCCGTGCCGACGATGTCGTTGAGCGCGAGGCCGAGGCTCGCGTCGCCTTGGGTGTAGCCGCTGCCGCAGCCACCGCCGAAGTAGTAGAGCGCGCCGCCTTCCCAGGTGCTCGGGCGGCTCCACGGCTCGAAGGGCTCGGTGGCGTCGGGATCGAAGAGCGTCGCGATCCAGTAGATCGCGCGGTTGAGCGTGCCGGCCTCGAGACGCGCGACGAAGGGCACGCGGCGTCCGCCGAGGGTCTGCGCGAGCGCGGTGTCGGCGGGCGGCATCGCGGGGTTCTCGAGCAGCTCGAAGGTCCCGCCGGTGGTCTTGCGGAAGTGGACGACGCTGGTGCCGAGCGAGCAGTCGCCGTCGCGGGGCGCGCCGAGGCCTTGGAGCTCGGAGGTGCAGAAGTAGGGCGTCTCGTGGGGTCCGGAGAAGATGGGCCCGGTGCGCGGGAAGACCTGCAGATCGATCGTCGCCTCGAGGTCGGCGCGGCGCGCGGTGAGGCGGTGTGGGCCCGTCAAGAGATCGTCGATGCGCGCGAGCGCGGTGCCGTCGCCCATCGGGTGAAGCTCGACCGCGAGCGGCGCGTCGTCGAGCGAGAGCTGGACGCCTTCGAGCGATCCGTCGGCGGCGACGAGACGAACGAGGGTCGTCGGCGCCGTGACCATCTCCGCGCGACCGGAGACGACCTCGAGGCGTAGGGGGCTCGTGCTCGCGTCGAGCGCGGCGTCGAGGGTCGCGTCGAGGCTCGCGTCCTGCGGGATCGCGGCGTCGATGGCGTCGTCGTCGTCTCCGCACGCCAGCACGAGCGCGAGAAGGCAGTGGAGGCACCTACGAGGCATGACGTCATGTACCGCGGATCGGCGTGAACGTGCTTCCTCGAATCGAGCGCGCGTTGACGGAGGACGGCGCCGCGATGCAAAACCGGTCCATGGCGGACGAGCTCACGCACCTCGATGCTCAAGGGCGCGCACGGATGGTCGACGTCGGCGAGAAGGACGTCACGGTGCGTGAGGCGGCGGCGCAGGCGATCGTGATGATGGCGCCGGAGACGTTCGCGACGCTCGTCACGGGACACGCGCCGAAGGGCGACGTCTTCGCGGCGGCGCGGCTCGCGGGGATTCAGGCGGCGAAGAAGACGCCGGAGCTCATCCCGCTCTGCCACCACGTGCAGCTCACGGGAGTCGAGGTGCGCTTCGAGCCACTGGAGAGCGAGATCAAGATCGTGTCGGTGGTGCGCTGCGCGGATCGCACGGGCGTGGAGATGGAGGCGCTGACCGCGGTGACGGTGGCGGCGCTGACGTTGATCGACATGCTCAAGGCGATCGATCGTGGGCTGCGGATCGAGGGAGTGCGGCTGCTCTGGAAGTCCGGCGGTCGCAGCGGGGACTTCGGTTCGCGACCTTCGGAGCCGCCGCCCGTCGCGCGTTGAGCGCCACGACACGATCCGTGACTCGCGAGCCGCGCGAGCCATGACGCGACCGCGCCGCTGCCCGTGCACGGACGAAGGCGCGCGGACGAAGGCACGAACGCGCGTGGACGAACGCGCGTGGACGAACGCGCACGTCGCTCGATCCGACTCGCGAACGAAGAAAGCCACCTCGCGGTGGCTTCGTTCGATGGTCGACGAGCGCGGCTCAGCACTCGAGGCGGAAGAGCTGCTGACCCATCAGGAGCAGCGTGCCCGCGGGCACGTCCTGCTGGCCGCGCACGCGCACGAAGGTGCCGTTGGAGCTGCCCACGTCCGTGAGCCAGACGCGGCCGTTCTCTTCGTGGATCCGGCAGTGGAGGCCCGAGACGTAGCCGTCCTCGGGGAAGATCACGTCACCGCGCTCGCGGCCGAGGTGCATCCCGGTGCCGGGCACGACGTACGAGCCGCCGTAGGACTCGCGTCCGATGATCAGGCGAATGCGACCGACGGCGTCTTGGTCGGGGCCGCCCATCGCTTCGGTGCCGTCCGCGTGCGCGCGCGGTGCGGTGAGGCGCTCGAAGCGGAGGATCTCCTGGCCGATGCGGAAGATCGCGCCGTCCGGGAGCTCCGTCGGGGTGTCCCGCGCGATGCGGACGTAGATGCCGTTGAGGCTCTCGAGATCTTGGATGGTCGCCTTGCCGGGCGAGACGCGGAACTCCGCGTGGCGGGGCGAGAGGTAGGAGTCACTCGCGAACGGGCCCGCGGACTCGCGACCGATGGTGGTGGTGGCGCCGAGCGAGAAGGTCTCGCCTTCGCTGCCGTCCGGTCGGATGAGCACGAGCGAGCCCTGGCTCGGGGCACCTGCGGGTGCGGGCGCCGCAGCGGGAGCCGGTGCGGGCGCCGGCGTGGACGCCTTCGCCTTCACGGCCGTCATGTCGTAGCCGCAGCTCCCGCAGAACTTGAAGTTCGGCGGAACGCTCGAGCCGCACTGCGGGCACGTGAGGTTGCCGCCGGGTGCCGGTGCGGGCGCGGCCATCGGGGCCGGCGCGGGCATCGGGGCCGGCGCAGGCATCGGCGCGGGGGCCGGCATCGGCGCGGCCATGGGCGCAGGGCCAGGCGCGGGGACGGACGCCGGACGCGGCGCAGCGCTGGCGGCAAATCCGCTCGGCGCTCCGAACTGCGGCGACGGCGCGGCCGGCGTGGGGACCCCGGCCGGAGGCGTCGGCGCGGTGAAGCTCTTCGGCTGCGCAGCGTCGCGCGGCAGCTCGGCACCACAGCCGAGACAGAACTTGTAGTGGTCTTGGTTTTCTTTGCTGCAACGCGGGCAGACGATCACCGGGTCCTCCTGGGAGTCCGCTCGGCATCGAGCGGATCGGAGTGTTGGAGACACGAGTCCAGAGCGGGTTCCGGAGGCCTCGAGCGCGCGGAGCATACCGACGCCGCGAGATCGGGGTCAAGCGAGGCGCGCGCGGGAACCGACCGCATTTCGGAGGGTTGGGCGTCGTGGACCCCGCGAGCGCCCGTCTCGTGCCGAGGTCTCGTGCCGAGGTCTCGTCTCGAGCGAGTCGGCGAGCGCGCCTCGATCGTCCGCGGCTGACCCCGCGGACCGGTGTCGATCGTCCGCGGCTGACCCCGCGGACGGGTGTCGATCGTCCGCGGCTGACCCCGCGGACCGGTGTCGATCGTCCGCGGCTGACCCCGCGGACGGGTGTCGATCGTCCGCGGCTGACCCCGCGGACCGGTGTCGATCGTCCGCGGCTGA
>CALJLK010000186.1 GCA_937982655.1 uncultured Sandaracinus sp. | reverse complement strand
CTGCCGGATTTATGAAGCCCCGCTCGGAAGCGAGCGGGGCTTCACTTTTTCCGTCGTTTCGCGTCGGAGCTCGGCGTCGTTTCGCGCTCGAACATCGTCTGACGTTCGCCGGGGACGATCGAAACGGGTTCGGCTCGCGCTCGAATGCTCCGCGCGGGGCTGCGCCATCACGGCATTCGAGGCCGAACTCGCGGCGTGACCGGTCGCGACCGCGAAAGCGGCGGGCGCTTCTGCGCGATCAGAGTGCGGATCCTCCGGGGAGCGGGTTGACTTCGGACCGAGAAGTCGATCTCACGCGCCGCGCGAACAAACGAGGTAGTTGTCTCGTTCGAGCGATCGACTCGAGCCGCGACTCTGGCGAACGGTCGACGAGTTTCTTCGGCGACGAGCACTTGGAGCTCCGAGGGAGCAACGACCCGTCTGCAATCGTCGAAGTTGGTCGTTTTTCTCGCAGATCCAGGGGGTTTCCCTCCGGCGAGGTCCTTGCCATACTCGGGCACTTCGCATGCCTTGGGGCCGTAGAGTTCGACGTTGGCTCGTGGGGATCGGCGCGGTAGCGCTTCCCGGTGGAGCTGCGTTCGGCTGGTGGGTGTGGCTCCCCCTCGCGGTCGAGGACAAGGTCGTCGAGGTCGCGAGCCGATACGGCTTCGAGGCAGAGGTGGATGGGGCGAGCGCGGGGTTCTCGTCGCTCGAGCTCGACCGCATCGTTCTCGAGCACGAACGAGGGATCTCGCTCGAGCTGGAGGACGTGTCGGTCGCGGGCTCGCCGATCGATCTCGCGTTCGACGGCAGCTCGGCGATCCGTGGGGTCGACGTCCGGCGCCTCGGAGCGAGGCTGGACGTCGCGCGGGGAGCCCACGACGTCATTCGCGAAGCGCGGCAGCGTGACGTCGGGCCGTCGGCTTCTAGACCGTCGACCGATTCGTCGGCGGTTTCGCCCGCACCATCGACCAGGTCGACGACGCCTCCCCCGATTCGTGTGCACGACGGCGCGCTCGAAGTTCGTGACGCGGACGCGCGCGCGTGGGTTTCGGGAGCGATCTCGCTCGACGGCGGCGAGCTTCGATGGAGCCGCGGTGGCGTCCAACTCGGTGCGGAGGGGCGAACCTGGCTCGAAGCCGACGGAATCGAGGCGCGCGCGCGACGTGGCGAGAGTGGCTGGAAGGTCGTCTCGGCCTCTGCCCACGCTGCCAAATGGTCGACCGACCAACCGCTGGACGCCGAGCTGGCCCTCGCGAAGAGCTTCGTGCGCCCACGCGAAGGCGAATCACGTGTGCCGATCGAGCCGCCGCCCGACGAAGAGCCCCCATGGTCGCGCTGGCTCGACCCGGAAGCCGCGTTCGCGATCGAGACGCTCACCCTCGCCCGCGCGTCGGGTGATTTCGGGCAGCTCGCGGTCGAGGCGACCCGCGCGGAGGACCGAGTTCGGCTCGGAGGCCGGGGGACCGTGCAGAACGGCGAGGTTCGGTGGAGCCTCGAGGTGATCCCGGACGCCCCGAGCGCCTCGGGCACGATCTTCTTGCGCGAGGCGCCCTTCGATCTCTTCGTGGCGGCGCTCCCCGAGCTCCCGTGGTGGCATCCAGAGCTCGCGCGCGTCTCCGCCGACCTCACGATCGAGGCTTCGTCGCCCGCGGAGGTGCGGCTTCGCGGGAGCGCCAGCGTTCGGGATCTCGCGGTCGAGAGCGCGCGCATCGCACCGCATCCGGTGCGAGGGCTGACGGCGGAGGCGGAAGGCGAAGCACGCTGGCATCCGGACGCGCGGCGTTTGATCGTCGACGACGCGCGGGTCTTGGTGGGTGCAGCCCGTGTGAACGTCCGAGGTGAGATCTCGCGGGGCGCGCACTTCGCGCTCGACGTGCGCGCGAGCCTCGAGCCGACCGATTGCGACGCCGCGATCCACTCGATCCCGGATGATCTCTTGCAGGAAGCCTCGGGATTTCGATGGGCCGGGCGCATCGGGGGCACGCTGCGGCTCTCGCTCGACACGTCCGCGCTGGACGCCACGCGGCTCGACCTGCGGGTCGCCAACGGCTGTCGGTTCGAGCAAGTCCCGGTGATCGCCGATCTGCGTCGCTTCGAGGGCCCGTTCCTCCACCGCGTGGTGGAGCCCGACGGCAGTGTCTTCGAGATGATGGCGGGTCCGGGGAGCGACAATTGGATTTCGATCCACGAGATCCATCCGTATTTCGTGCACGCCGTGATCGCCCACGAGGACGGCGGCTTCTTCGGTCATTCCGGGTTCGCGACCTACGCGATTCGCGACGCGCTGGTTCGGAACGTGCGTGAAGGGCGCTACGTGCAAGGCGCGAGCACGATCTCGATGCAGCTCACGAAGAACCTGCTGCTTCATCGAGAAAAGACGCTCGCACGCAAGCTCCAAGAGGTGCTGCTGACCTGGTGGATCGAGACCGCGCTCGACAAGGCGCACATCCTCGAACTCTACCTGAACGTCATCGAATACGCGCCGGGGGTCTACGGGATCGTGCGCGGGGCGGATCACTACTTCGGGCGATCACCGGCGGAGCTCACGCTGGCCGAAGCCGCGTTTCTCGCGTGTGTGCTTCCGGGCCCGAAGGTTCATCACGAGCACTACGTGCGTGGCTCGCTCTCGACGTCGATGCGCAACCGTGTGCGGCGCTTCGTCGAGCACCTGCACGCGCGGGGGCGCGTCGACGCGACCGCGCGGGACGAGGCGCTCGCGCAGCTCGAGAGCTTCTCGTTCCACCGACCGGGCCAGTCCGTCGTGCCGCGTCCGAGCGCGGGCCGCGCGACGCCGCTGCCCTTCGCGAGCGCGATCGTCGACGTTCCGGAGGACGTCGAGGGGTGGAACGACTACGGGCCGGACGAGGGCGACGGTCAGGACGAAGACACGGAGTGATCTTCGCGAGCCGATCCACGGAGTGATCTTCGCGAGCCGGTCTTCGCGAGCCGAGTCGCCGGATCGCGCAGCGGTAGGCCGTACTGCGGTTCGGCGAGTGAGCTTCGCGCGAGCCGATCTTCGAGTCGCCGGATCGCGCAGCGGTACGCCGTACTGCGGTTCGGCGGAGTGAGCTGTTGCCGTCGACGTTCAGGAGGTGCATGCCGGGTTGCCACGCCACCGTGGTGACGAAGGCGGTGCGCGCGGCGAGCTTCGCGCGAGCCGATCGCGCAGCGACGAGCGTGGGCGTACCCGCACCGAGGTTTTGCCGGCGTGCCTGCGGCGCTGCGCTCCAGAACGATTGAAGAATCCGGCCGCTCGGCATACCGTCCGCGACATCGGACGGGCTGCGAGCCCCCCGTGCTCGATCCAGGAGAGGGAGCCCTCATGCGTTCGCACGTCCTCGCATTTCTCGCGGCGTTCTCCGTGTCTTCCGCGGCGGTGGTCGCCGCGCAGGTGCCGGTGAACATCGAGAGCACGCCGCCCGGCGCGACGGTCTTCCTCGACGCGGAGTCCGACGCGACGCGGCTCGGGACGACGCCGCTGCAGGCGGTTCGCATCGCACGTGGCGTCCACACCCTGATCTTCAAGCTCGCGAACCACGAGGACGCGCGCGTCCAGATCAACGTCGCGCGGCGGCGCGAGACCTTCCGCGCGGTGCTCAACCCCCTCGGCGTCATCGACGTCACGGCAGGCAACGCGGCGGCCACCGGGGCGGCGCTTCGCATCGACGGGCAGCCGGTCGGGAACGTGCCGCATCGGCAGAACGTGCAGCCGGGGCGTCACCTCGTGCAGGTCGGTCGCGAAGGCTACGTGACCTACAACCAGTGGACGGATGTGGCGGGGGGTCAGGTCGTGACGCTGCCCGTGCTGCTCGAAGCGCAAGCACCGTCGACGGGCTCGTTG
>CALJLK010000185.1 GCA_937982655.1 uncultured Sandaracinus sp. | reverse complement strand
CAGCAGGCGAGCCTGCACGATGCGATCGTCGACGAGCTCGAGGCCATCCTCGCCCAAGTGCCGAGCGACGACGCGATGAACGAGGGAGACGTCACCTCCGTGTACCGCACGCTCGGCAAGGGCGCGGTCGCGCTCGCGGCACTGCAGAGCGGCGCGGGCTTGGGGCTCGACATGCGTGGGGGTCGACGCTGCGGCGCGGGCTTCTTCGTCGACTGGCTCGTGGTCGACGAAGAAGGTCGCGTGTCGCCGTGGGTGGGAGGTGCGCCTCGCTTCTTCGATCGGCTCGGCGACGACGACGTGAAGGCGAAGGAGGCCACCATCCGCGCGTTGGCCGACGTGGCGGAGTCGATCCGGTGCCTCGGCGCGAACGAGATCGCGCGCCTCGAGCAGGCCTGGGCGGTGTCGGTGACCTCGCTGGTGCTGCGCCTCGCGGACGACGGAAAGCGTGTCGCTGCGCGCGCGCTCTGGGACGCGACGACTCCGATCACACTGCTCCTCTTCGACGCGGCGAAGTACCTCTACCGGCCCGCGACGATGGAGCTCCTCCGCTTCCCGGCGTCGCTCGAGCTCGAGGACCTCGGCGCAGCCGACGTGCTCGCGGAGCCGCGAGCCTACGAGGAGACGCTCGCGCACGCGCTCTACTGTGAAGCGGAAGCCGGGGTGCTCGCGAGCTTCGGCCTCTGGCTCGACGATCTCTTTCACGGAGGCGTGATCAACCAGTTGCCGATGCGCGCGATCAAGGGTCGTGGGTTCGGGACGGTCTGTGGATTCCTCGAGCAGGCCACGGATCGACTTCGGCTCGGAGAAGGCGATTGTTCACTCCTCGAGATGGCGAGCGTCGGCGCGGGGTTCTGCCGTAGTCGCCGAAGTTGTCAGCAGCTCGGTCCGAACGAGGACCGCTTCGGCGAGTCGGAAGCCGAAGGCGACGGCTTCTCGCTCCCGAGCCCCGGCATGCCCGGCAGCTCCTACACGCACTTCGGTCTGTTGCGATCGGAGCTCGGTCGGATTCCGTGCTCCGGAGGAGGCGAGGGTGGCGCGGTGCCCGAGCTCTGCTCGGCGATCGGAACCGGCAGCCTCCGCGGTCGACTCTCTACGAATCCGGACGAAGACCTCGCGATGCGGTGCGCGTTGGACGTCGCCGGCCTCGCGCCGGGGCTGAGCCCGCAGATCGAGCGGTCGGCGAACCTTCCGGCGCAGTGCATGCTGGGCGAAGACCCGCCGGAGACGCCTCCGCCCCCGGCTCCACCTGCCAACCCGCCCACCGCGGCACCCGTTCCCGACAAGCCACCACCGGACGCGAACGTGGACGAGACGAAAGCGTGGGCACGTGATTGGGCGGAGGCGAACCTCGAACGGTTAGCGCGAGAGGCGGTGAACACACTCGAGGGACGAAAGGCGGAGATACTACGCGCGGTTCGCGAGGTGGCCGGGGACAACTTGAGCCGTGGAGCCGAACGACGGCTTGAGCGAGCGTTCGCCGAACTGCGGCGTCGGCACGACGGATCTGCGCGCGAACAAACGACCATTCGAGCCGGGAGTACACGCTTTGCCGACGCGGCAGCGGGAGGTGAGACGAGAGGAGTGTACCGCTATGAGCGTAATGAGATCATCGTGGACGTGGGTAGAACAATGACGGATGTGTTTTCGACGGGTGCTCATGCGTGTCGCTATCAGAACTGCGGAGGATCGCCGAATGTGGATTGGTTCCAAGAGAGAATCGTGAAGACCGTGACGCACGAGGTGGCTCACGAGTTGCTGCGTATCTTTCGTGAAGATGTCGGTGGGCTGCAGAACGAAGATCAGTGGAGTGTCGAGGGAGCGCAGTCCGATGATCATCGGGTCATCATGGAACACTTGAACCTTCGGTGTGCCCCCAACGATCACGCTTGCACGAGCGACTGCGGGCCGACGTCGTTCGTGCTTCAGCGAGCTGCGGCCTGCGTCATGGACGAGCACTCCAGTCGGCCTCCACGGGATGAGTGTGTGGCCGCTCGTTGCTTCGAGGACGACCGACACCCGTCCCTTCCAGCGAGTTGCATCGACGCGGCCGATGACGGGCGATCCGATGCGTGTGCCTACGTGTATTGCTCCGGCTCGAGCCTCTCCGGGCTGACGCGGCAGTGCTGCGAGGGCGTGAGCGACGACGCTCCGTCGGGACCCCGGGGACCAGTCGGCTGCGGGGTGGTCGACCCTCCTCCGCCGGGTTGCGCGCGCACGCCGTCCTTGCCAGGGATTCCGCTGCCCCCGACCCCAGTGCCGTGGCCCGGCCCCGCTCCACTCCCGTTCCGATGACTCGTTGGCTCGCATTTCTCGTTCTCTTCGGGTGCGGGGCAGAACGCGGAGTCGAGACGCTTCCGTCTCCAAGCATCGGACGATACGTCGTGGACCTTGCCGCGAGTCCCATGGAGAGTTGGCTCGTCTGGTCTGACGGTCGCGTCGCATGGAACGGATCGGACCGCTTCGGTTCGGAGTTCGAGGGGATCGGTGCGCAAGTGCGTGCAGTTGAGGTGTTCGCGGGAACCACACAGTGCGCGCGCACCGATGAAGCGGTGTGGTGCCGCGTTTACGGTCAACATCCGCGTCGATTCGAGCTGGGCGGTGACGGCCGTCTCACCGTAGGTGTCGGCGGACTGATGGCATGTATTGGAGCAGACGGTGGCGCGCGTTGCGCTCTGCTTCATGAGCTCGCAGACGAGTTCATCATTCCGCTGGGCGTTCTCTCGATGCTCTCGCTCGGTCGCGGTCACGCCTGCGGAGTGGTCGACGGTCGCGCCGGATGTTGGGGCACCGGCAGTCGTGGCGCGCTGGACGGGGTTCGCCTTCGTGACGACTCGGAGACCCCAGTCTTTCCGGAAGGTCTCGACCCGACGGCACCTCGGGCCGTGCGCGCCGGTGCCGACCGAAGCTGTGCGGTGCTTCGTGATGGCTCGCTCTGGTGCTTCGGCAGCTACGGCATGCGTTGGCCAAACTGGAACGACCCCGAACGGACACGGGCGCAGCGAGTACCGGGCACCTACGTCGATGTCTTCCTGGGCGACCATCACACGTGCGCAGTCGACGAAGACGGGCGTCCGTGGTGTTTCGGGCTGGCGAGCGACGGGCTGCTCGGCCCGGAGGT
This sequence comes from uncultured Sandaracinus sp., assembly GCA_937982655.1. Classification (GTDB taxonomy): domain Bacteria; phylum Myxococcota_A; class Polyangia; order Polyangiales; family Houyiibacteriaceae; genus JACKEH01. The sequence goes on along the minus strand of CALJLK010000185.1, from coordinate 881 downwards.
TCGTGCCGACCAACGGTGTGAGTTCGAAGTCGCCGACGCCCCACCCAGAGTCGAACCGTGCACGTGGCGCCCTGCGCCGATCGACCTCGTGCGCGTCGTGAAGATGGCCCTCGGGCGCTTCCACTCGTGCGCGATGGACGAGGGGCACAACGTGTTCTGCTGGGGCAGCAACGAGCGCGGTCAAATCGCGTTTCCGCCGTCGCCTCTACCGCACTACGAGCCGACCTTGATCGCGCGTGGCCTGCGCGACGTCGGGAACGGAGGTGGTCCGTGACCACGCGTGTGATGTGTCTGATGCTCCTCTCGTTCGCTTGTACCGAGAGCAACGTGCCGGCCGACGCGGGGCCGCCCTCCGACGCCTCGACCGACTTCACCGACTCCAGCGACGACGCATCGGCTTCCGAGCCGCATGACGCAGGGGTCGACGCGCCGCTCGACGAGCTGGAGGACACCGGGCCCCCGCTCTCGCCCACCGAAGAGCGCGCCCGCCTCGACTTCGTGCGTCACCTGTCCGGGCGGTGGCGCGCGACCGGCTTCGACGACGCGCAGGTGTTCGCCTCGGAGTGCCAGTGGACCGTGGATCTCGAGCTTCGCGAGGACGGAACCATGAGCACCCACTGTGTCGAGGTGGCGGCGCCGTGCGCCAACCGCTTTCACACCCCCGAGTGTCTCCCCGTCGGTTTGCCGGGCGACCGGTTCGAAGGACGGTGGCAAGTGCACAGCCGGCGGCACGACGAGTCGCCGCGCTGGCAGGGCTCGATCGAGACCCCGGCCCGCCCCGCGCCGTGGCCCGCGGAGTTCCAGCTCGTCGAAGATGGCGCGATCCTCCGGTTCTGGCTTCCTTTCGAGACTGGCCGCGAAGCCCGAGGCTCGTACTGGCT
>CALJLK010000184.1 GCA_937982655.1 uncultured Sandaracinus sp. | reverse complement strand
CCCCGATCCTTCGTCGTCGGCGACGGAGCTCACCCATTCGAGCCAAGCCTGCCGCACCAAGCTCTCCAACGACGTCGCCGATCGCTTGCTGACTCTCATCGCGAGCGCGTCCACCTGGCTCCGCTTCACACCCATCCGCGCCGCGATCTCGTCCCGACCGTGCAGCTCCAGCGCGCCCACCAAGAGCTCCATCTCCCGCTTCGAGAGCCAGAACCGCTGCGCGATGTTCAGCCCACACAGCAGCAGCTCCTCCGCTCGCCCTTCGAGCCCGGGGTCCCGCTTCACCATCGTGCCGACCATCCAGCCCAGCATCCCGCGCAGTTCCGGGCCCCGCACCGGCTTCTCGAGCTGCAACGTCTGCGGGCTCCCGCACGGCCCATGCAACTCGGCGGCCGCCGTCTCTTCCTTCGGCCACACCCGAGCGTTCGGATCGCAGAGCACCAGCGCGCTCGTCCCCGAGCGAACGAGCTCGCCGGTCCAAGCCGTCACCTGCTCACGCAGCGCCTCCGAGGCGTCACGGGCGACGTCGACCAACACGACGTCCGCGGACACCCGTCGGAGCATCACGCGATCCGGTCGTCCCAGCGTCACCTGCGCGCCGCCGAGCACGCGCTCGAAGACGGCGCCCGCAGGCGAATACCAAGTCACGACCAACACACGGGGACGGGGAGAGGACATCGACACAACACACCCCTCACGCCCGCGCGCGATCTAGCAGAGATCCCGCGAAGCGCATTCAGGAAGTCCAGCGGCCCGCCCACGCTCCGAGCCCCTCCCGCGAGGAGGCGATCGATCGCGCGTCCGGATCCGCGTTTGAAGCGACCCGTGCGTCACGGTTTCCCGAAGACCCGCCGAGCCGAACCCACGCTTCCGCGATGATCCCCGCCTGCGACGTTCACAGATCCGGGAATGATCTCGAGAGCGTGCCGGTTCTCGACCGCGCCGCTCCTCAGTTGCGGACCCACCGTCGATTTGGGACCTGGGCAAGAAACGCCCAGGCAAAATCGACCGCCTTCGGAATGCCGCCTGCGATACGTAAACGCTCGTAATTACAGCATTTGCCAGAAACTATCGTAATAATTCGGATATTGCCTGCGCCGTAGGCATCCGACAGGTTCCGGGGCATCGTGCCCAGGAAAAACCTGACAAGCGTTCGCGCGAACCGGCTGCCGACAGGGCTTCTGGCCAATGCGAATTGGCGCGAATGCTGTTCGCGTCAATCGCGGAGCATTCGTCGTGCGCCACGTGACTTCGAGCGAAGCGCCTTGCTCCGGCGCGCGTGGGTCGTGCTCGGGCTCGTGTGGGCTGCCTGCGCGGCAGACCCCGACACTGCGTCTGGAACATCCGAGCTCTCCCCGGAGGCTCAGGCGGACGCATCCCAGGCCGTCTTCGACGCGTTTCTCTACTGCGAAGGGCTGTTGGTCGGGACGCGCCTGACGCCATCGCTGATCTCGGGCTGGGGTGACGTATCGCTTCAGCAGTTTGCCGAGGCTCGCCCGTCGTTGAGCAGGATCATGGAGGGACCGCACGCGGGCGCTCCACCGACTCGACTCCGAGATCCGCAAGTCAATCCGTGCTTCACCGCCGTGAGTCGCGAGCTTGGCGCACGGGACATCGACAGCCATGCGGAAGACGGCTTCTGCCGGGCCGAGCTGAACTACTGCGTCGCGCGTGAGCTTTCGCTTCGCGCCGAGTCGTTCGTGGAGACTGCCCCAAGCCCCGAGCTCGAAGCGGTGCTCCTTCGCGCCTCTCGCGAACGCTTCCAGGCCTCGGCCCTCGAGAACCTCTCGTCGCTCGCGTTCTACGAGGCGCGCTGCTCCGTCCCCGACCGGGGCGCGTGGGCAGCCGAGTGTGTGCGGCTCGAGCACGCGAGCCGGACGTTCGCCGGTCAGGTCTCATCGCGCATTCTGGACGCTGCGCTGCAAACCGAGCGGCTCGTGTCCCGCGAGGTCGACGCGCGCATGCGAATGTCCGCCTCGTTCGCGCCCGTCCTCGATCCCGCGGCAGAGGTCGAACGCCTCTGGGGCGCCGAGGGCGTTCGCACCCGTGCACTCGAGTCCTTGTTCGGCAAGCTCGACTACGCGGAGATCTCGGCCCAGCTCAACACCCGTCGCGCCGTCGACATCGCGCTGCCTTCCTCGCCCGTCGACGACGAACGCGCGCGCCTCGCCGTCGACCTCCTCGGGCAGTTTCAGATCCCGATTGGGCTCTACTCCTCGACGGAATCGGATTCGTACGCGCTCGCCCTCTGGGGCACCAACGACGTCGCGGTCCGCGCGACCTACAACCTGCTCGACCACCGCCTCGCCGCGCACCTCCGCCTTCCGCCTTACGAGACCGTCGACGCGCCTGACGCGCGAGCGCTTCAGACCCGCGCGGCGTTCGCGACCGGGAGCGACTTCGTCGCGTTCGCGGATCGGCCACTGCCGGGCGGGCGTTCTCCCCTCCGCACCGAGTACCAGCTCACGCCGGAAGACATCGGGCACGCGCTCTCGCTCGCGGCCGATCTGATCGAGCTTCAAGACGCGTCCTTCGTTCGCACGCCGCAGGTGCCGCTGAACGCTTCCACCTCGATTGATGCGGTGCAGCTCGGTGCCACGCGCGATCGCACGATGCTGCTCGTCGCGGCCGCGCTGCAGGAGGATCCGACCGCTCGCACGTGGGACGCGGTCGACAGCGAGATGGGCTTCCTCCCGCGCGCGGGCGGCGGCCTCACGGTCGACAACGGCTACGCCTTCTCGCTACCGCGTGTGGACGCGACGCAGACCTTCACGATCGCACAAGACCAATGGCCGACGCTCGGCGCGGTCCCCGTCCTCCACCTCGTGCGGGCCCACGCCGCGCGCGTGCTGAGCGGCACCACACGCTTCGTCGACCGCGAGATGTTCTCGCGCGCGATCGCGATGATCGACGCGGCGATCGGTCCGACTTGGACTGAGATCGACCGGAGCTTCGACGAAGCCTGCGATTGTTCGGCGCCTTCGGGAACCGGTGTGTCGCTGATGACCACGATCCCTCTGTCGCCGATCTCACCACCCCCGGCGATTCCGTCGACCACGCCGTCGCTTCCCAGCCTCGGCGGCTCGACGTCCTCGATGTTGCCCACCCCGATCTCTCCGATTTCGCCGATCTCTCCGATCCCCATCAACCCGATCCCGACTCCCATCCCTCTGTGCACGCCGCCGGTGTCACGGCCTCTCTACGCAACCTGCACCAACTGCGGCGCGTGTCGGGTCGTGCGACCGGAGACGGAGACGGCGCTTCATTGGCAGATCGCGTTCGAGCCCGGAGATGCGCGCTACGTCGAGGGCGAACCCGTGTTCGTGCGTTCCTACGACGACGCGCGCTGCTTGGTCGAAGGCCGCCACCCCGGGTCCACCCGGACCTGCTCGGTGAGCGCCACGCCGCTCGACGAGATCGAGGCGCGCGGTCATTGGCAGGTTGGCCGCACCGTGCGTCGCTTCCGACTCCCCGGCCTCGACTCCTTCTCGGCGCAAGGTCCGGGCGCTCGTGCCTACGTCCTTTGGCGCACCCCTGACGGTTCACACGCGCTCGTGGACGTCGTGCGTCCACGCCAGCGCGCCGCCTGGCACGGCTTCGGAGGTACGCTTTCGACCACGGCGAGCGAGGTGTGGGCGCGTCGTTCCGGGCGCGTACGTCAGGTCGCCGCGCTCGCCGCCGGGATCCGCAACGGCGTCGTGCCTCCGCTCGAGTCCGAGCTCACGAGCGACTCCGACACCTACGAAGACAGCTACCAGCGCTACCTCGACGAGGCGCGTGACGCCGCGACCAACGCGGCGACGTTGCTCTCCGCCGCGCGCGACGCGCAGCTCGCAGCGCGGCTCGACGACCTCCGCGACACCGTCTCCCTCGAGCGTGCTGCGCTCGCGGAGACGGAACGCGTCGCCGATCTGTGCGGCGCTTCCGGCGAGTGTGCGGTCGAGCGTATGTCGACCGACGTCACGCTCGGCGACCTCGGGCTCGTCACCGTCTTTCCCGCGCCGGTCGCGCTCGAGGTCCCGTGCGAGGACGTCATCGCGAACCCATACGACGAGTTCGATCCCGAGTACGACGACTCGTCCGCTCGCGAGCGCATCCAGAACGCGCGCTCCTACTTCCGCATCGCCCTCGAGTGCGCCGCGCACGTGTACTCGGATCGTATGGCGCGGCTCTCGATCCGAGGCCTCCCGCGCATCGCGGTCGACGAGGTCCTGGCGGGGGGACGCGGCGACATGGGCGCCTACGACGGACAGGTCCGCGAAGAGCTGATTCGGGTCTTCCAGCGCTTGGCGGACGTTCAAACGACCTTCCGTCGCTTCTCCTCGCAGGTGGAGGTCGTGCGAGCCGCGAACGACGCGCTCGTGGAACAGCTCGACGGTCTCACCACGACCCAAGCCGAACGCCGCGTCTGTCAGGCGCGACGTGGGCTCGCGGTCATCCAATCCGTGGCGTCGATCGTCGCCTCGATCGGCTCGATGGAGAGCGGGAACTCCATGGGGAACCTCGAGGACGCGGGGCGGGCCGGCGGAGACCTCGCGAGGCTCGGAAACACTGCCGCGGACACCGCGCTTCGAAGCTGCGACGACGACGCTTCCGCAAGCAGTGCTGCCGCGGACGGCATCCAACGCCTCGCGACCTCGCTCGACGGATTTCGAGGGCTCGCCTTCGGCGCGTTCGAGTCGGTGAGCGACATCTACGGGGCGATCGCGTCGATCGACCATCTCGGCGAGCGAGCCGACCTCGCGCGCGAGATCCGCAGTGCGTCGGAGGCGATGGCGGAGCGCGACGCGATGGCGGACCTTCCGGAGTGGCGCGCGCTGCAGAGCTTCCAGGCCGGTCGAGCGGACGCTGCGCTCCGACGCGCGATCACCGCGGCGTACGTCGCGCGGCGCGCGGTCGAGCTTCGCTTCGCGACGGATCTGAGCGCGCTCACCGCCGACGAGCCCTTCGTCGAGGCGCCAGCCACGTGGGTCGACCGCCTCACGGACGTTCCGCGCGACGCGGTGCCGGTGGAGCGTGTCGACGAGGACGGTGAGACCGTCACGATCAGCACCAGCGCGGAGGCGATCCTCGACTACGTCGACCGTTTGGAGCGCTTCGTCGAGGGCTATCCCTTCGCGCGCCGCTTCCGGGACGGCGAGGATCTTCAGGTCCTCGATCTCGCGACCTTCCTCGGTCTCGCCGAAGGAGAGCCCATCCACGACGCGCTGACGTATGCGTGCAACGACGGCACCGAGGTGCTCGGGCTCTCGGCCGGGTCGGCGGGGTCAGCCGGCGACTTCTCGGGCGCCGGCATCTCCGACTCGCCGACCGTCGATCCTTGCGTCGGCCACGACGGCGTCCGCCACGCGGAGCTGGTCTTCGCGGTGCCTGCCGTCTTCGAGGACTACCTCGAACGTCGGCTCGTCGCGGGAGCGTTCAATCATCGGACCGTGGCCACCGCAGTGAACCTAGACGGAGTCGGCGTCATCGACTGCCTGGCCGCGCGCTCTCCCTCCGAGTGTTACCGCGACGCGAACGTGCCCTACGACCTGCGTCAATCGGGCGACGTGATCCTTCAGAGCTTCGAGGCTGGCCTGCAGACCTTCGACATGGAGCCCGGTCTCATCCAGCGCGCGCGGGCCCTGGTCGCCGAGCGTCAGCTCTCCAACCCCCTCAGCTCCGTCGATCGCTCCCTGATCGAGCCCTACCTCCGCGGCGAGCTCCGCGGTCGCCCACTCGCGGGGACCTACGTCCTGCGGATTCACGGTCGGCCGGAGATTCGCTGGGAGAACCTCGAAACGATTCAGCTCTTGCTCTCCTATCGCTACTGGACGAGGCAACGATGAAGTCTCTCGAAAACCACCGAAAAGCGGCTCTGATCGTCGCGGGATGTTCTTGGGTTCTCTCTGCGTGTGGAGGCGGGAAGTCGACTCCGATGCTCGACGATGGCGGGGTGATCCCGACCGGAGACGGCGGTCTGCCCGACGCGACCGCGAGCGACTTCGATCCGTCGGTCACCTACCCGGGCGAGGGCGACGCGTGCCGCCTGAGCATGGAGTGCGGCGACCGCCAGATCTGCGTGGACGACGCCTGCGTGCGTCACGAGCGCATCGATCCCTCGGAGGTTCGCCTGGGGGAGTGGCGGCTTGCGTCGGAGGAAGCGAGCCGAGCGTTGGAGCTGGGCGTAGACCCTGGGCGGAACGACGCGACCGTCGTCCTCCCTGGTAACCGGAGTCCGATCGTCGTTTCGACGACCGAGCTCGAGAACGGGTGCCGCCTGACGCGGATCGACGGGGAGTGGAAGACCGTCCACCTCGATGGGGTTGAATGTCTGTCCGGCGAATCGACGGATGACGGTGGTTTGCTGGTCGGAGGCTTTCGGCGAAGCGACGGGCACCCGTTGCTTGTTCGACTCTCGCCTGAGCTCAGAGAGATCGAACGAGTCGATCTTGATTCGGAGTTGATCGCATCCGCGTTCACGCCAGCACTGGAGCGGCGAATCGGGGGGGTCACCGGTGTTCTCGTGGACGGCCCGGACGTACTCGTCTCCGTGGGCATCTTCTCGCATGACGAGCGTATCGAGCACGACGAGACTGTCGTTCTGCGTGTCGCGGCCAACGGCGATCAAACCGTCGAGCTAGAGCGTGTCCCCGGCGGCCGAGGGTGGCTGGTCCGAGACGCGCGCGGGATCAGTGTCTTGACCACCGAATGGCAGTGGAGCGACGAAAGCTCGCCGACGCCCGATCATCTTGGCACCGAGTTTCGCTATCTTCGGTCGCCGATTGACGGTTCGGAGGCGGTAGAAGAGTACCTCGGTTCTGCAGAGACGGCCTGGATCTATCGAGAAACGCGAGACTCGTGGCAGATCGTGTTGTACGAGCTCTCGGCGCCGGACTGCGTCATTCGCTCGCTGAGCGATGCAGGGGTTCGTGTGATTACGCTTCGCGACGATTCGGCCGTGCGCCGCGGCTGCGTCGAATCGCCCTCTGAACGCGGGGCCTACCAGGCACCGAACCAAGGGCGGAGCTCGCCCATCCCCAACTGGCTGTTCGGTCGTCTCGCGAGAGAGTGGACAGTATTGGCACCCTACGCTGACGACGGAGACGATCCGCGGTTCGGGCTTGAGGCTCAATCGACGACAGAGCGTGTCTACTTCGAAGAGGCTGAAGGCGCGGATTTCACTCAGATCCTGGGAAGCGCTTCTGTGTTCTCACGCTTCGGAATGACCGTCGAAGCGCTTCGATCGCCAGTGGTGCGTCGCCACGCCGCGTTCGAGCGAAAGCTGGAGCGTCTGTGATGCGCTGGACCAAGCACCTCTGGATGTGTCTGGTGGCTGTCGTTGGCTGCGCCGACGATGCGTTGGTCCCCAGCCTCGCGAGCCGGTCCGATGTGCTCACGGTAGTGGAGCAAGAGGACTTCGACGATGCGTTCGATAGAGCGGCGTGTCTGTGTCAGACGTTGCTGATTCGTGAGGACCAAGGGTTTGCCAACAATCGCGATGCTCTTTCCCGTGATCCGGTTCTGACGGCACACACGCAACGGCATGGGCGCGCCACCTGCGGCACGATCGTTCGAAGAGCGGTTTCTCAGATCGAGGATGCGTCGTCCAACGGTTGCAGCGGCTTCGAGGCCACGGATGCCGTCAGACTGACCTCGGAAGAACTGGGCTATTCACCGTACGCCGAAGGGTTCTGTCGCGCCGAGGTGAACGCGTGCATCGCCAAGGAGCTTCGTCTCGAGGCGGAGTCCCTCGCGTCGGCTCCGCGATCCCGGGCGGTCCGTGATGCCGTCCTCGTGGAATCGGCCCGTCGCCACCAGGCGAGCGCGGTCGAGATGGGCTTCGCGCTCGGCTACCTCGGCGACCTCTGCTCGCGAGGAGCCTCCGTTGCGCGTCTGGCGTGGTCGGAGTGCCAGCGACTCCAAGAGACCAACTACGCCAACCACGCGCTTCGCCGAATCGCCGACTCGGTCTCCTCGCTCGGCGAGATCCAAGAGACGCTCGCCGACAGCGCCGCGCGTGCGGGCGACGGGCTCTCGGTCGCGCTCGCGGTGACGCCCGAGGATCACGCGGACGCGCTCTGGAGCGACGGCGGTCGCTTCACCGCGCTCGAGTACCTCATGGGTGGCGCGGAGAACACGGTCGCGTACGGCCGCGCCGACGAGGCCGCGAGCGCCTACGACGCGCGGGCCTGGGACGGCGCGTACGGGGCGCGCCTCGACGCGAACGGTCGCGCGCAGGCCATGCTCGGGCTCCTCGTCGACTTCCGGGTTCCCTTCGGCGCGATCCTCGACGGGCGGGGTCGAGTGGACCTCACGGCGGCGGCCCTTGGCACCACCGACGAAGAGCGTTTTCTACGCGCAGTCTACAACCTGCTCGACCACCGCATCGCGGCGACCGATCGCACGGGGCCCTACGCGTGGACGCTCGTGTCCGACGAGGAGATCGTGAGCGACGCGCCTCTCGGCGAGCGACCGGGCGACGACCTCCGCGCGCATCGCGCGATGACCGAGAGCGCGTTCTTCGCATTCGCGGATCGGGCGTTGCCGCCCATGCAGTCGCCGCTCCGCAGTCGCCACGGGCTCTTCCTCGCCGACGTGCGCGACGCGCGCGCCCTCGCGAAGGACATCCTCGCGGTCCAAGACGTCCGCTACCAGACCGTCCCGCAGTTCACCACCGGTGGTCGGACCTTCGTCGGGCTCTCGCAGTTCGACGTCTCGTCGGCGGTGCCGGAGCGGCTTGCGTTCGCCCTGCAGAACGTCGGCGCGCCTTCCGAGGCGTTCGCCGTCGATCCGCTCGGCGTCGTGATGCCGCCAAACGCGGTCTCTGGCATGGAAGTCGCGGCGGCGCGGAACCTCTACGGCTTCGACATGCCGCGCACGCGCGGCCTCGGCGCGGCGCTCTCGCTTCACGTGCTTCGTGTCCACCTCGCGCGGGCGTCGCGCACGTGGCTCTTCGATCGCGAGGTGATGCCGGACGCCGAGTCGCTCGATGCGGTTCGTGAGCTCGTCGACGCCTACGTGGGTGAGCGGTGGACCGAATACACCCGACGTAGAGAGGTCACCTGCACGAGCCCCGGGCTCAGCTCGCCGGGTGGGGGATTCTATTGTCCGAACGCGAGCCTAGTGCGCTCCGACCTGCTCTCCGGGGTCGGGCACTGGTCGGTCTACTTCCCCGCGGGGGATCCGCTCTTCGACGATGCGTCTCGTCGACCCTTCCTGGTGCAAGGAGCCTTCTCGGCCGACTGCATTCGGATCGGGGGGCCGGGCTGTCCGTCGTCGGTCGAGGCGCTGCCCGGCTACCGTGAGCTCTCCGAGGACACCAGCCTCCCGCCCTTGGGCCGACCGAACCTGTCGGGAACGCTCGGGGTGGAACGGCGTCGCTTCGTTGTTCCGAGCGCGAACACTTGGGGCGCGCCCTCCGAGGCGAGCTCCGACGCCGCGACCGCGTACGTCTTCTGGCCGACCTCGACCACGACCTCGGACCCCGTGGTTGGCAATCCCGAGGAGCCTCCTCTTCCGCCGCCTCCGCCTGACCCTCCCGTGCTGGTCGACGTCATTCAGCCCGCGCGCCAAGGCTCGGTCCACGTGCTCGGAGGACGGTACGGCGAGCTCTACGCCGACATCGTCGCCAAGCAGCCGCTCGATCCCGTCGAGCCGCTCGTGGCTTCCCTCGGGCTCCCACGCGACCTCGTCCCGCCTCTCGAGAGCGAGCTCATCAGCGATGGCGACGCCTTCGAGGACTCGTACGCGACCTACCTCGTCAACGCCGCGCGCAGCGCTGCCACCGCCGCGACCTCGCTCGAGACCGCGCGCGATGCGGAGCTCGACGCGCTCGCGGACGGTCGCAGCGACGTCGCGTTGCTCGAAGAGGCGCGCCTTGCGGAAGAAGAAACGCTGTTGACGACGTGCGGATCCATCGACGGTTGCCGGGTGGAGCGCAGCACGGAGGTGCGACTCGGAGAACTGCGGGTCGCGGGTCAGCCTTTCGTCGTAGCTCCATCGCCCGATGAGATCCCGTCTTACATCGGAGGCACGGAGGACGATCCTCTCGTCGAGCTCTTGGTGAGCGGTGGAGGCAGCAACAAGGTCTACACCCAAGAGTCTTGCTCCGGTTTGCTCGCCGACGTCGCGGGAGGCTTCAACCTCTCCGCCGTCAACAAGCGCTCGTACGACGAGTACATGGAGCGCTACCTCTCGGCCGCGCTCGGGTGCACCCGCTACTTCTTGCTGCGCGGCGCGGTCAACGCGAGGGTCAGCGAGATCCCGAGAGAGGTCGTCGACGAGCTGAGCGTCGGCGGTACCGGCCAGTTCCCGACCTACCGCGGCGAGATCCGCGAGCCGCTCGTGAGCTCGTTCGCCTCGCTCATGGCGCTCAAGTCTGCCCTCGAAGGCTTCGAGACGGAGTATCAGACCGCGCTCAGCGAGGTGCGTCAGGGGGCCGAGGTGGTCGACAACCTCATCCCGTCCAAGAAGCGCGAGAAGTGGTGCAAGGTCGGGCGCGTCCTCGCCATCGTCGGCACCATCGTCGCAACCATCGCCAGTACCGTCGTGACGTTCGGCGCGAGCTCGGTTGCCGTCGTCATCCTCGCTGCCGCGATCGCCGCGGCGGCGGCCACCGGCGGCGCGATACTCGGCTTCGCCGATCTCGACCAATGCGGGGGTGAGCCCGAGCTCGCGCGCGCGGAGGCCGAGTCCACCTTCTCCGGCGCGCTGCTCGCCATGGAGAACCTCCGCGGCATCGCCGACGAAGTTCGACGCACCGCAGGTTCACTCTCCATCGCGGGATCGCGAATCGATCGGCTGCAAACCACGGCGCGAATCGCGAGGGCGCGGCGAGTGATTCAAACCCAGTTTGCGGCGACCAACTCGCTCACTGATCTGCCCGAGTGGCGCGCTCTGCAAGGCTTCCGCGTCGAGCGCGCGCGTCGTCAGCTCTACCGTGCGCAGCAATACGCGTTCGTCGCGCGTCGGGCGATCGAGGTTCGCTTCGGGGTCGAGCTCGCCTCGCTCACCCGAGCGGAGCCCTTCACCGAAGCGCCCGCGCTCTGGGCCAACGACGTCTTCACGGTCGACACGGCGACGTCCGCCTCCGCGGGTGACGAAGGCATCGACCACGCGTCCACCGCGGGCGAAGCGATCACGGACTACGTCGAGAAGCTCTCGGACTTCGTGCGTGGCTACCCCTTCTCGCGCCGCTTCCGAGACGCGACCGACGTGCAGGTGCTCAACCTCGCGCAGCTCGCGGGCGAAGGCCCCGACGAACGCTTCGAGGAGCGACCGATCCACGAGCGCACCTACTACGCCTGCCGAAACGGCTACTCGCTCGTGGGTCGCCCGCGGGAGGAGCCGTGCGTGAACGAGGGTGGCGTCGCGTACGCGGAGCTGCGCTTCAGCATCCCGCGCTACCTCGGCGACTACCTCGAAGACAGGCTCGCGACGGGCAGCTTCAACTACCGCCACGAGCGCGTCGCGTTGAATTTCGTGGGCGGCGGTCTCATCGACTGCCGTCGATCGGCGCGCCCCTACGAGTGCTACGCGGACGGCAACCTCCGTTACGACCTCCGGCAGGAAGGCACCGTCTTCCTCGAGAGCTACGAGCGCGACATGCACCGGATCGACATGGAGCCGGGCGTGATCCTCGGCGCGCGCGGGCTCGCGGCGGAGCGGGTGCTCACCAACCCGCTGTCGACCTCGGATCGCGCGTTGATCTCGGGCTACGAGCGCGCGGAGCTTTGGGGACGACCGCTGATGGGCACGTACACGATCCGCATCGAGGGAAGGCCCGAGATCGTGTGGTCGCGCTTCGAGGATCTGCAGATGCTCCTCGCCTACCGCTACTGGACTCGCCAGGAGTGACACGGTGCGCGTGGTCCTCCTCGCAGTTCTCGCCGTCGCGGCGTGTGGTGGTTCGACGTCGCCTCCGGATGATGGAGGAGCATCCACGCCCGACACGTCTGTGGACGCTCTCGTTCGAGACGACGGGGGCGTCGATGCCACCGTCGCTCCCGACGACGCCGAGACCGACGCGTTCGTGCCGGAGGACTCCGGCGC